>NZ_BMVN01000007.1:0-316358 GCF_014650735.1 Streptomyces canarius | reverse complement strand
CACCAGGGCCTTGGGCAGGGTGTCGGTGTAGGGGCGCAGACGGCGCCCGGCGCCGGCCGCCAGAACGAGGCCTATCATCGCGGTTTCTCTCCTTTGTTTCAGCTGTGCCGAGGCACTGTACGTCTTGACTCGGCTCCGGCGCCCCGAGGAGAACTCGCTCCAAGGCCCCGACAAGGGGTGTGGTCCTGCCCGAAGGGACAGGACCACACCCGGTGGGACGAGACTCAGTCCTCGTCCGCGGCGGTGGAGACCGTGGTGGTCTTCTTCGCCGTCGACTTCGCGGCGGCCGTCTTGGCGGTCTTCGCCGCCTTCTTGGCCGTCGTCTTCTTCGCGGCCGTCTTCTTGGCCGCGGTCTTCTTGGCGGCCGTCTTCTTCGCCGTGGCCTTCTTGGCCGCCGTCTTACGGGCGGTCTTCTTGGCCGGCGCGGCGGCCGTCTCCTCGGTCACCGGAGCCTCGGCGACCGGGGCTTCCGCCGCCGGGGCCTCCTCCGCCGTGGCCGACGGGACGACCACGACGGCCGCCTCCGCGGGCGCGGTCGGCGCGGTGGCCTTGCGCACCGCACGGCGGCGCGGGCGGGCCGGGGCGGGGGCGCTCACGGCCTCCGCCGCCTCCTCAGCCGGGGCCTCGACCGGGGTCGCGTCGACCGGAGCGGGCCGCTCCACCGGTGCCTCGGCCGCGGGCGCCGTCTCCGGCACCGTCACGACGGCCGCCTCGGCACCCTCGGGCGAGCCGGCCGGGGCCGACACCTTCCGGGTCGCCCGACGGCGCGTACGGCCCTTGGGCGCGGCCTCCTCGGCGGCCGGGGCCTCGGCCCGCGACGCCGGGACCACCTGGTCCTCGACGGCCATCGGCTCGGCCAGCGCCTCGGCGGCCGGCTCCGGCTGCACCGGGCGCGCCGCCGCCTGCTCGGCGGTGACCTCCTGGGCGGTCGGAACCGCGGCCTCGGCAGCCTCCGCGGCGACCTTCCCGGACTTGGACGCCCGCTCGGCCCTCGGCGCCTTCTCCGCCTTCGGCGCACCCGCCGGAGCCGACACCCGGCGGCTCGCCCGGCGCCGCGTACGGCCACGGGTGGCCGCCGCCTCCGCCTCGGCGACGCTGCTGTAGAGCTCCTCGTCCGGCGCGAACTCGGGCGCCGGCAGGGCCACCGGCTCGGCGACCTCGGCGGCCACCTCCACGGCGGTCTCCACCTCGGGCTCGACGGCCTCGCCGGTCTCCACGGCCACGGCGGCGGTCTCGTGCACATGCTCGTGCACGGGCTCCGGCGCCTCGGCGCCCCGGCCGCGCTTCTTGCGCTTGCCGCCGCCACCGTTCGCGGTCGCCTGGTCCAGGTGGACGATGACACCGCGCCCGTTGCAGTGGACACAGGTCTCGGAGAACGACTCCAGCAGGCCCTGGCCCACCCGCTTCCGGGTCATCTGGACGAGGCCCAGCGAGGTCACTTCCGCGACCTGGTGCTTCGTACGGTCGCGGCCCAGGCACTCCAGCAGACGGCGCAGCACCAGGTCCCGGTTGGACTCCAGGACCATGTCGATGAAGTCGATCACGATGATGCCGCCGAGGTCGCGCAGCCGCAGCTGGCGCACGATCTCCTCGGCCGCCTCCAGGTTGTTCCTGGTGACCGTCTCCTCCAGGTTGCCGCCCTGGCCGGTGAACTTGCCGGTGTTGACGTCGATGACGACCATCGCCTCGGTCCGGTCGATCACCAGCGAACCGCCGCTGGGCAGCCAGACCTTGCGGTCCAGCGCCTTGGCGAGCTGCTCGTCGATCCGGTAGGTGGCGAAGACGTCGACCTCGGAGGTCCACTTCGACAGCCGGCCGGCCAGGTCCGGGGCGACGTGCGAGACGTACCCGTGGATCGTCTGCCAGGCCTCGTCACCGCTGACGATGACCTTGGAGAAGTCCTCGTTGAAGATGTCGCGCACGACCCGGACGGTCATGTCCGGCTCGCCGTACAGCAGCGTCGGAGCGTTGCCGCCGTTCTTGGCCTTCTTCTGGATGTCCTCCCACTGCGCCTGGAGCCGCTCGACGTCCCGGCGCAGCTCGTCCTCGCTCGCGCCCTCGGCGGCGGTGCGCACGATGACGCCCGCGTCCTCGGGGACGATCTTCTTGAGGATGGTCTTCAGCCGGGCCCGCTCGGTGTCGGGCAGCTTGCGGCTGATGCCGGTCATCGAGCCCTCGGGGACGTACACGAGGTAGCGCCCGGGCAGGGAGACCTGGCTGGTGAGCCGCGCGCCCTTGTGCCCGATCGGGTCCTTCGTGACCTGCACGAGGACGGACTGGCCGGACTTGAGCGCGGACTCGATCCGGCGCGGCCCGCCCGCCATGCCGAGCGCCTCGAAGTTGACCTCACCGGCGTACAGGACCGCGTTGCGGCCCTTGCCGATGTCGATGAAGGCGGCCTCCATCGACGGCAGCACGTTCTGGACCTTGCCCAGGTAGACGTTGCCGACGTACGAGGTCGACTGCTCCTTGTTGACGTAGTGCTCGACGAGCACGCCGTCCTCCAGGACGCCGATCTGCGTACGGTCGCCGTGCTGACGGACGACCATCACGCGCTCGACGGCCTCGCGGCGGGCCAGGAACTCGGCCTCGGTGATGATCGGAACGCGTCGGCGCCCCTGCTCACGGCCTTCCCGGCGGCGCTGCTTCTTGGCCTCCAGACGGGTCGAGCCCTTGATGGACTGCACCTCGTCGGACGGCTCGCTGGGCTTGCGCGGCTCGCGGACCTTGACGACCGTACGCTCCGGGTCGTCCTCGGACGGCTCGGCGTCCACGGAGGTGTCACCGGCCCGACGGCGCCGGCGACGGCGCCGACGGCTGGAGCTGGAGCCGCCGGACTCCTCGCCACGCGCCTCCTCGACGTCCTCTTCCTCCTGCTCGGCGGTGTCCTCGGCGTCCTGCGCGGCCTGCTCGGCGGCCAGTTCCTCGGCGTCGCCGTCCACGCCCTCGCCGGACTCGCCCTCGCCCGCGTCACCGCGCCGGCGACGGCGTCCGCCACGGCGGCGGCGACGGCGCGAGCCGGACTCCTCGAAGCCCTCGGCGCCCTCGGTCTCGTCGCCTTCCTCGTCCTCGGCGAGTTCCTCGGCGGCCTCCGGGGTCTCCTCGGCCTCCTCCGGCTCCTCGTCCTCGACGGCGGTCTCGGCCGGCTTGCTCTCCTCGGCGGCGGCAGCACGGCGGCGCCGGCGCCGGCGGCCACCGGTCTCGGCACGCTCCTCCGCGTACTCCTCGGTCTCCTCCGCCTCGGCTGCCTCGTCGACCTCGGCGGCCTCGGCAGCCGCCTCGGCTGCGGCCCGCTGCGGCGTCTGGAACTGGGGCTCGGTGAACACCGGCGCCTGGAAGACGGCGACGGCGGGGCGGGCGGGCCGGCGCGGGGCCTCGGCCTCCTCCGGCTCGGCGGCCGGCAAAGCGGCGGCCCGGCCGGGCTCGGCGAACCCGGACGCGGCGCGGACGACCCTGCGCCGGGCCCGGCGCGGCGCCCCGGCCTCGGCCTCGGCGGCCGGTGCGGGAGCCTGCGGCGCCTGAACGGGCTGGGTGGCCGCGGCCGGCTCGGTGGTGTGCGTGGTCGCGGGGACCTCCGGGGTGTGGGCGGTCACCGCGGCCTCGGCCTGAGCGGCTTCCTCGGTGGCGGGGGCGGTGTCGGGCGCGGACACCCGGCGGGTGGCACGACGACGCGTACGGCGCGGAGCGGCTTCCTCGACGGGGGCGACGGCCTCCGGCGCCTCCTCGGCGGCCTCAGCGGTCTCGGCAGCCTCAGCGGCCGGAGCGGCCTCCACGGTCTCCCCGGTTTCCGCGGCTTCCTCGGCGCCGGGCGTGGCCACCCGGCGGGTGGCACGACGACGCGTACGGCGCGGAGCGGCTTCCTCGACGGGGGCGACGGCCTCCGGCGCCTCCTCGGCGGCCTCAGCGGTCTCCACCTGCGTAACGGCCTCCGGCTGCGCCACCGGGGCGGCGGCCACAGTCTCCTCGGCGCCCTTCGGAGCACCGGCGGGCGCGGAGGCCCGGCGGGTGGCCCGGCGACGCGGACGCGCGGGAGCGGCTTCCTCGGCGGCGGGCTCCTGCGGGGTCTCGGCCTCGGCGGCAGCCGCCGTGGCGGACGCGGCGGCGGCCGGGACGACGGTCTCGGCGGCCTCGGCGGACGACGGCGAACCGGCGGGCGCGGACGCCCTGCGGGCCGCACGCCGACGCGCGGGGGCGGTCTCCTCGGCGGGCGCGGCCTCGGCGGCAGCGGCCTCCGTCACCTGAGCCTCGGCGGCCACGGCGGACTCGGTGGCATCGGCGGCCGGCGTCGACACGCTGCGCGTGGCCCGGCGCCGGGTGCGGCGCGGGGCGGCCTCCTCACCGACGACGACCGCGCCGGCCTCGGGGACGGCGGCGGTCTTCTCCGGCTCGGCCGGGACCACGGTCTCGGCGGCCTCGGCGGACGACGGCGAACCGGCGGGCGCGGACGCCCTACGGGCCACACGCCGACGCGGACGCGCGGGAGCGGCTTCCTCGACGGGCGCGGCCTCGGCGGCAGCGGCCTCTTCGGTCCCCTCGGCCTCGGCGATCTCGCCGGCCCCGGTGGCCTCGCCGACGTCTTCGGTCACCTCGGTGACCTCGTCGGCCTCCGCGGCCGGTATGGCCGGCACGGTGACCTCCGCGGGCGCCTCCGCCACCGCGGCGGGCGGGCCCGCCGGGCGAGAGGCGGCACGGCGACGCCTGCGCGGCGGCAGGGTGTCGCTGGGAGTGTTCAGTTCGGAACCCTCATGGGGTTCGGTCGGTTCGAGCATGCGGGCGTTTCTCCCGTCAGGCTCCCGGGCGCCGCACCTGGTCCGGCACCGGTCTCAGGGGACCGTCCGCCGTTGACGTCCGCGGCCCGCGCGATGCGCGATGGCCGCCGTCCGGGGCGCGGGCGCCGCACGGGAGCACTCTGTGTCCTGTCTCGCCGGTTCCGTACGCCTTGTCGGTACGGCCTGGCGAAAGTCTTCTGGTCGGTGCGCTGCCCGACCCAGGTGGCTCCCGAGTACGAGGGCGGCGCTACGACGTCCGTCCCTACGCGGGACCTTCCGGCGCCGTCGCGGCGGCGGCCGGCTGGGCCGTCAGGGCCCCGGCAGCCTCGCGGTCGGGCGCGAGCGGGTCGGTCACCGTGCCGGTCTCTTCATCGAACAGCCCCTGCGCCAGCCTGGTCACCGCTGCGGGGACCGGCGGCGCCAGGTCGGCCACGGCGCGGAGACCGGACAGGACGTCGTCGGGTCGTACGGCAGGCGTCACGTGCCGAACAACCAGCCGCAGTATCGCACAGGGCTGGTCGGTCGGCCTATCAGCCGGCGCACCGTGCGTCTCCAGGCTCACCACGGCCGGGCGGGCGTCGAAGGTGCGGACGCCGTTCTTGGTCAACCGCTGCACCTCGACGGTGCCGGCCTTGGTGAAGGCCTCGACCGCGCGCTCGGCGTCGGCCGGGTCGACGCCGTCCAGCCGCAGCTCCCACACGGAGGCCGTCAGCCGGTCGGCGAGACCCGAGGTCCGCGCCTCGACCGCATCGACGACGTCGAGCCCGGCGGGCAGCGACTCGTCGAGGAGGACGCGCAGGGTCTCGGGATCGCGCGCTTCGGTGAGCGCGATCTCCAGGTACTCCGCCTCGCTGCCCGTGCCGGTGGGTGCGGCATTGGCGTACGACACCTTCGGGTGCGGCGTGAACCCGGCCGAGTACGCCATGGGCACCTCGGCGCGGCGCAACGCACGCTCGAAGGCGCGCTGGAAGTCTCGGTGGCTGGTGAACCTCAGGCGGCCGCGCTTGGTGTAGCGCAGACGAATGCGCTGCACCGCGGGTGCGGGCGGCGGGCCTTCGGGCTGTCGCTTGCCCAGTGTCCTAGTCCTTCGTGAGAGCGGTCGTACTCCTACCAAGAGTACGTGTGTCGCGGGCGGTGGGTTCCCGCCTGTCCACCGCCTGCCGCTGCCGGGGCTCTCCGAACAGCATCCGGCGGACGTCCGCGCGGGCCTGCCGCACGGTGTCCCGGGCCGTGGCCAGCGCCTCCCGCGAGACCCGGCCCACCGCGCGCAGGCCCTGCGCGAGGGGCCGCAGGACCGCGTCCCGCACGACGTGTCCGACCGGGGCGAGGACGGTCCGGTACACCCAGCGCACCGGCTCCACGAAGATCCACCGGAAGAGGGTCCCCAGCGCGCGCCCGACGGCCAGGGAGATCCGCCCGGCGACCCGCCAGGCGTGCCCGAGGGCCTCCCCCACCTCGCGCGCGACGACCGCGAGGAACCGGCCGACGGGGGCGAGCACCCAGCGCCACAGCGCGAGCGCGGGCAGCACGAACAGGACGCGTCCCGTCCAGTACAGGACCAGGCCGGCACCGGTGACGACCAGTCCCAGCAGCCACGCCACTCCCCGCGCGCACCAGGCGACGGCCCGGCCGACGGGGGCGAGCACCCAGGTGTACAGCCACCGCGCGGGTACGACGAGCAGGTACCGCAGCAGCCAGGCGACGGCCGTGTACGCCCCGGCGCCGAGGGCGGCCAGGACCGCGCCGATTCCCTTCAGCAGCCAGGTCAGCGCGTGCCCGACCGGGGTGAGCACGCGCGCGTACACCCACGCGAGCCCGGCTCCGGCCCCGCGCGCCAGCCAGGCGAGGGCGTGGCCGACGGGCGTGAGGAGGTACCGGTGGCACCACACGGCCGGCACCACCAGCAGGACGGTGCCGAGCCAGGCGAGGGCGTGGCCGACGGGCACCAGGACGTACCGCCACAGGCCCACGAACGGCCACACGAGCACGGCCCGGCCGGCCCACAGCAGGGCCCGCCCGAGCGGCCGGAGCACGGTGTCCCGCAGGAACCGCCCGGTGACGACGAGCGCGTCCCACACCATCCGCACCGGCACGACCAGCACCAGGGCGACGATCCGCACGGGGAGGCGGACGGCGACGACGAGGCACCCTTCGGGCCGGTGGGAGGCGGGCGGCGGCTTCTGGAGGTCCATACAGGGGTAGACGCACGGACCGCCCGTTCGGATCCGGTCAGGTCACGCGCGCCGTGCGGGACTCCGGCTCGGCGGGCTCCCTGAACGCCGACAAGCCCCCTCTCCATCGGAAGAGGGGGCTCTCGGGGCCGCACAGGCGGTGCCGCGCTCGCGTCAGTGCGTGTGGCCGCTCGCGGCCGGCGCCGGACCCGCGTTCTTCACCGTCAGAGGCAGCAGTTTCTTGCCGGTCGGGCCGATCTGGATGTGGGTGTCCATCTGCGGGCACACACCAACGCACCCGCCATGGCCGCCGATCTGCTCAGGGTGGGCGTCAAGTGCGTGATCAAGCGGACCAGGGTGAAGGGGGTTCGCGCCCCTCACATCCACATGAAGATCATGATCCCCGAAGACGTACGAGACCGGCTGATCATGCAAGAGGATGAGTTCGCCGAGGCCTTCTGACGACTTCTGGCGGCCACACGAGGCAGAGCCGCCCCCATGCAACCGGGTGGGCGGCTCAGCGTCACGAAAACCATGATGCGGGGTCGGGTGCGGGAAGCTCGACCGGGACGGCGCGGAGACGGATGCGGACGGCTCCGTCCGGCTCCTCGGTGTGGTCGATGGTGAGCCGGGAGACGGCGGCGGGCCACTGGGCATAGAGGAGCAACAGTAGGCCGGCGAGGCGGTCCTCAGGTTTGAGAGTGTGGTGGTGCGGCAGTCGGCGGGCGGTGGTCCAGCGGGCCTCGTCGTCCATCGGCTGGGAGGGACGGCTGAGCGCGGCCGGGTGCCGCTGGAACGGGCCACCGGTCTGCCCGGTGTGATCGAGCGGCTCGCCTCCACCGTCGGCCTGGTGGCCGGCGGATCCCTGGTTGCGCTGCTCGGTCCCTGACCGGACTCGCCGTCAACGCGGGCTGCTTCGCCCTCGGATCGGTGATCATCGAACTCGTGCTGCCACGTGGCATGCGGCACCCGGTCGAGGAAGCCCCCTCACAGGCCGGGGGAACGGGGCCGGGCTACTGGCGGCGGTTCGGCGAGGGCTTCACCTTCCTGCGCGGCGAGTCGCTGCTGCTCGCCGTCATCGTCATGTGCACCATCACCAACCTGCTGGACGCGGCGATCACCTCGGTGCTCGTACCTGTCCGGGCCAGGCAGTCCGGCAACGGGACGACCGCGATCGGCCTGACGGGCAGGGTCATGGGGGCCGCGGCGGTCGGCGGGTGAGAACGCGGGCGGGCAGGACCGGCCCGGACCCGCGGCCGAACGGAGGTGCCTTCCCCGGTGCGGCAACGCGCTGCCGTGGTGTTCGTCGCAGCGGGTCAGGGCCGGTAGACCATGCCCGGCCGGGGCTTGGCCGGAGCCAGCAGTTGCGACACCGTGACGATGGTGTAGCCACGCTGCCGGAGCGCCTTGATGATCCCCGGGACGGCGGGCACGGTTCCCTTGTGCAGGTCGTGCAGCAGGATGACGCCGTCGCGGTCGGTCTGGTCGAGCACCCGCTTGGTGATCAGGGCCGAGTCGGTCGTCTCGTAGTCCTTGGCCGTGACGCTCCACAGCACCTGCGCCAGCCTCAACTCCTCACAGACGTCGGCCACATTGCGGTTGGTACGGCCCTGCGGAGGACGCATCAGGACGGGCCGGGTGCCTGTGACCCTCTCGATGGCGTCCTGCGTGCGGGTCAGCTCCTGACGGGCCTCGTCCGCGTCTATCCGCGTCAGAACCTCGTGGTTCCAGGTGTGGTTGCCTATCTCGTGCCCCTCGGCCGAGATGCGACGGAGGATGTCCGGATACTCGGCGATGTGGCCCTTGCCCTGTACGAAGAAGGTGGCGTGCAGATGCTCCCGCTTCAGGATGTCCAGCAGCCTGGGGGTCGTCAGGCTGGGGCCGCCGTCGAAGGTGAGCGCCACACACTTCGCCTTGCGGCAGTCGACGTTCCCGGCCACCGATCCCGATGCCTTGCCGCGGGCGGCGCGCGGCGAGGTGTGATCGTAGGTCGTCACCGTGAGGGCCGAAGCCAGCGCCACGGCCAGGACGGCGGCCACGGCAGTGGCGACGGCGACGAGTGTGCGAGACCGTCGTCTTCGCGCGCTGAGGGGCATGTGATGCCTTTCCCGAAAGGAAACCGACTGGTCCCGCTTCGCGCTAGCGCGCGCGGGTGGGAGTGGGCTTCGCAGCGAGGTCCCGCAGGTGAACGTCGAGCGTGAGGCGATGCCTCAGGAGACGTCCGAGCCGGCCTTCCACCTTTTTGTGGAGAAGCGCGGCAAGACCCAGCATGCAGATGACGGACACCGCCATCGAAGGCAAGAGGCCGAGCCCCGGAAATGCCCGGACCAATCCCTTGGCCAAGGGAATTCCGATGCTCTGGTGGACGAGGTAGAAGGGGTAGGTGAGTCCGCCGGCGGTGACCAGCCAACGCCATTGCAGTCCCGCCCACGGTCCGACACCGGCCAGTGCCAGCAGGCCGAGACAGAGTGTGAGTACGGCCGCGCACACGGCCCAGGAGGGCCCGTCCTCGCCGGGGGACGTGGTGGCGTGGTCTGCCACCCGGAATTCGAGCACGGTGAGTTCATAGCACCAGGCGAAACCCAGCAGAAGCCACAGCAGGAGGTTCTGCCCGAACCTGCGCATGAGGTGGAGTACGATCCCGGCGACGAACAGGCCGGTGTAGCGGGTCAGCACGAATTCGTTGAGCAGGGGCGAGTGAACCTCGAGGGCGACGACACCGGCCAGGAGCCAGGCTCCGCAGAAGACCACCAACCGCCGATAGGACAGCCCGAAGACGAGCAGTGCGGCCATCAGCAGGTAGAAGCGGGCCTCCACCCAGAGTGTCCAGCTCACTCCGCTCACCAGATCGAGTCCCAGTGGTCCCGGAGCCATCGTCAGGTTCCCCAGGACTGTGCGGGGGTCGATGCGCGTGGCGGCGGGCCAATGGCCCATCCGCGCGACCAGGACAAGCATGACGACCAGGAGCACCGCGCACCAGTAGGCCGGGAAGAGCCGCGAGACGCGGGAGACGGTGAACTGTGCGGGAGTCCGCCCCCAGCAGCTCATGCAGATGACGAATCCGCTGATGATGAAGAAGAACTCGACGCCGAGCCAGCCGTAGCGGCTGATCCCATGCAGGAGCGGGGCGAAATCCCTGAGCTCGGTCCTTCCCCAGAAGTGCGGGGTGGGTGTCCCCAGGAAATGGTACGCGGCCACCATCACCGCCGCCACCAGACGGAGCCCGTCTATCGCGGCCAGGCGCGTCTGCCCGCCCTGCGGTCCACTGGAGCCGGTGGACCCACTCGGATCACCGTGTTTCCCGGACCTGCGTTCGTTTTCCATGAGCGGACTCGTGCGGTCTTCTCAGGCGCCGGGCAGGGCGGAGCGGCTGACACGTATCTTCGACTGACCGTGCGGGCGCTTCTCCCAGTCCTCCATGAAGCGCGCGTGCAGACCGTGCTTGCGCGCCAGAGCCAGGAGGGTTGCGGTCCGGTAGTAGAAGTCCTCGCGCAGCACCTGGTGTTCGGTGCCCTCGGTACGGTCGAAGGTGAAGTCGAAGAAGCCGGTGTCGGTCAGCACGCGGCCGACGTGTGCCAGGCATTGGTCGATGACCTCCAGGGGCGAGTGGGAGAAGACGCTGTGCGCGTGGACGACGTCGAAATGGTTGCTGGGCAGGAAGTCCAGGGTGAGGTCGCCGGTGATGGTCAGGTGCGGCATCTTGTCCTGGAGGCGGCGCTCGACGAGGGTCTTCTTGGCGGCCACCAGGATGTCGGGCGAGATGTCGATGCCGTAGTAGTTGCCGGCGTCGAGATGGCTGATGAAGCGCCAGCCGCCGCGCAGGTTGCCGCAGCCGATGTCGAGCATGCGGTGGTCGGGGCGCAGCCCGTGTCCGATGAGGTAGTCGAACTGCATCTGCCCCAGCGCCAGCCAGCGGTCGTGGGTCTGGCTGCCGACCGCGGCCTCCGGATTACGACGGGTGTCCGAGGCCATCACGGCCCGGTAGTAGCCGACGTGGTCGGGGTGGATCAGGCGCAGCCAGGCGTCCCGGCCGGCCCGGCGGAGGTACGGGATGACGCGGCCAGGGTGGCGCAGGGCGTAACCGGTCTTGTGGGTGAGCGTGGCGCGGTTGTTGCGCAGTTTCCTCGGCGACCTGGCGTCAGCGGGCATGGTGGAGCGACCTCCGTGCAAAGGGGACCCCACGAGGGGTGAAGGGGTGGAAGGAGATGAAGAGGTGAAGGGGGAGCCCCGGCGCGGTCGGCGCGGTCAGACGCGACGGCGCAGGAGCAGCACGGTGATGACCGTGAGCAGGACGGCGAGGCCGCCGAGGACGGCGGTGTCGGTCCACTGGAAGGTCCAGTAGTCGCCGGCCGGGTTGGCCTCGTAGAAGCGGGCGACGTACCCGTGCCGGTCCATGCATTCCCTGAGCCGGTCACTCGAGGGGAAGGGGCAGTTCATCACGTCGTCGCGGCGGCCGGATGCGGTGATCAGCCCGTAGTGGCCGGTCGACCACTTCTCGCCCATGGCCGGCTTGGGGACGATGCCGACGCTGGTGTAGGTGTGCGGCGGGACCAGGAGTCGGGTCCTGTGCGTCCACTCCAGCAGGAGGGTCGTCGCCCCGGTCACCAGGAGGGTCAGGCCCATGGCGGCCAGAACCCGGCGGGCCAGCAGACCCAGCAGCGTGCCGGCCGCCAGGCCGAACAGGGCGGCGGCCACGACGCGTGGGCCCGAGCCGCTCAGGGCCGCGTCGTCGTACCAGAACAGGCCGTAGCTGCGGTCGGCGGCCGGTCGCCACCACCACGCGAACACTCCCGCGAGCAGGCCGGACAGGGCCACCGTGGTCGCCGCGGCCAGGGCGAACCGGGAGGCGAACCACTGGCCGCGGCTCACCCCCTGGGTGAGCACCAGGCGGTGCGTGCCCAGTTCCCGGTCGCGGCCCAGCAGCGGGGCGCCCCAGAAGACGCCGATCAGGACAGGCAGGGCGATGTTCAGCGCTCCGAGGTACTGAAGCGGTTCGACGTCCAGCAGCAGGGGCAGGCCCGTACCGGGTCGCGTGCAGTACAGCGGTCCGGGAGCACAGTGGTCGAACTGCCCGCTGTGCAGCTCGTCCAGCATGCCCGAGCGGTGGTACGCGGCGATGGCCGCGGCGGCGGCCAGGAAGACCGCGCTGACGCCGGCCAGCATCCGCTGCTGGCGCCATGCCAGCCAGAGGGAGCCTTTCACGCCGCCGCCTCCGTCCGCTCGGCGGGGGCGAGGCGCCCCGGGGCACCGGCTTCGAGATAGCCGATCAGGATGTCCTCCAGCCTGGGCCGCTCGACGTGCCAGTCGCCGCGCAGCGGTCCGTGCTGCCGTACCAGGGCGGTCATCTGCCTGCCTGCGGCACGCCGCCGTACGACGGTGTGCCGCCCGGCGAGGGCGTCGGCCTGGTCGGTGTGTCCGGTCAGCACGGCGTGGCTCTCGCGCAGCGCTTCGGCGTCCTCGCTCAGCTCGATCCGGCCGTCCCGCAACAGCAGCACCCAGTCGCAGGTCTGCTCTATTTCGGGCAGGACGTGCGAGGACAGCACGATGTTCGTGCCGCGCTCGGCGGCCTCGGCCATCAGTGACGCCATGATCTCGCCTCGTGCCACGGGGTCGAGGTCGGCCATGGGCTCGTCGAGAAGGAGGAGTTCGGGTCGCTTGCCAAGCGCCAGGGCGAGCGCGACGCGGGTGCGCTGTCCGGGGGACAGTTCGCCGACGCGGACGTGGAGGGGGATGTCGCCCTCGCGGACGGTCCGCTCGGCGACCGCCCGGTCCCACGACGAGTTCAGCTTCTCGCCCATCAGCAGGGTGTCCGCCACGGTGAAGCGGGGGTACAGCGGCTTGTCCTGGGTGAGCAGCGCGACCCGGGCGCGGGCCTCGGCCGTGCCCGGCGCGGTGTCCAGCACACGCAGCTCCCCGGAGTCGGCCCGCAGCAGGCCGCCGGCCAGGTGCAGCAGGGTGCTCTTGCCGGCGCCGTTGCGTCCGACAAGGGCGGTGATGCGGCCGTTGGGCACGGTGAACTCGCAGTCCCGCAGGGCCCGGCCGCCCCGCTTCCGGTACCGGAATCCGAGTCCCGTGGCGCGCAGTGCGGCCGGCGCGTCAGGCCCGGTCATGCGTCCTCCTTCTTCCGTTCCCGGTCGCCCGGGGTATGGGTGTCTCGCTCGTCGTCATAGGCGTCCAGGGCCGCTGTCACCAGGGCGAGCACGTCCGCCCGTTCCAGCCCCGCCGCCCGCGCGCGTGCCGTCCAGTCGGTGATCTCCCTACGCAGGGGCGAGTCGCCCTCCGCGCCGGGCCGGGCGAGAGACCGCGTCACGAAGGTCCCCAGCCCGCGGCGGAGCTCGACCAGACCGGCCTGCTCCATGTCGCGGTAGGCCCGGAGCACGGTGTTGGGGTTGATGGCGGTCGCCGCCACCACCTCCCTGGCCGTGGGCAACTTGTCCCCGACCTTCAAGGTGCCCATCCGGAGCGCCCGTTCGGTCTGGTCGACGATCTGCACGTAGGCCGGTACCCCGCTGCCACGGTCGATCCGGTACTCGACCACGTCACCTTCCATGGTTTCAGCGTGCTTGTGTTAATGAATTAATACAAGCATGGTGGGGGCGTGGCGGAGATGTCAAACCGCGGGGTGCCCAAGCGGTCCGCGGGGTCGGACAGTCCGCTCGGGCCCCGGCGTCCCGCCCTTCCCTCCGGGCGCCGCGAAGGCCACCGTCAAAGTGCCGTCACACAAAGCTGATTCACCGTCAGGGAGGCGTCAGGACGAGCCATGGGTGACCGAATCCGGGCCCGCACTGATCGGCAACGGGGGGAGGGCGACCGTCCGTGGCGGTGACGTGGAGGGACCGTGACCATCACGGCCGGAACCAGCGTGGGGGCCAGGACCGAGCTGGAGGCACCGCCGCGGCACACGAGGACGCCCCGGCCGGCGGCGGCTCCGGGCCGCGGAGACGTGGGCGGACGGGTGATCCTGGTCCGGCGCTGCGTCTGGCTCGGCAGGCCGTGGCCCACCTACTGCTCTGCGCCGCCGCTTCTGGGCCGCCGTGTCCGCGCGGCTGCGCCTTCTGCGCGCGTCCACGGTCGTACTCGCCACCGCCGTGGTCGCCCTGCCCACCATCGCCGGGGCGGCAGCGAACGGCAGTCTGGAACGACGTCAGTGGGCGGGACGCCCCGCGCACCACCAGCGGCGCCGGTCTCGACCTCGCCTGAACGACATGGACGCCCAGGCCGCCAACATGGCGCTGTCCAGCGGCGACGCCGGAAAGGGGCGTCTGCCGGCGCCGTACGAGAAGGCGGCCGACTTCTACGGTGGCGCGTCACGAGACCGGTCAGGTCTGCGGGCCCTTGCCGTCGCCGCCCATGCCGTCGCCCCCAAGGGCGACCGGTCCGACGAGAAGACGGTGGAGAACCTGACCGACGGCTTCGCCGAGTATCAGGAGCTGATCGGCCGTGCTCTGAACAAAACGGGCATCCCGGCGTGCCATGGTCGCTCACGAGGGGGCAGGATTCGCCTCCGGGTGTCAACGCCTTCCACGAGGTTCGAGGTTCGATCGGCGTGGCCGTCATGTCCACCGCCGTCGCGACCGGGCACGAGTGGGGAGCGATCGGCGACTTCCCAGGCGCCTTCCCGCTCAGCAGTCGCGGCCGGGACGGGCGCGCTGGCCGCCCTGGGTGCGTCGCCGGTTTGCGGTCCAACCTCCCTGCGCTGGGTACCGGCTCGGATCCGGCATGCGCACGGGCCAGGCGAGCTGTCCGGGGTCGAACGGCGGTATCCCTTCCGCGCGCATCAGGGACGACGCCCTGAACGCAGGCGCCTGACAACCCGCGGCCGGCAACCCCTGCAAGGAGGCGACCTGCGCGTCCAGCTCCTCCGTGCGCCGTCTCGCCTCTGCTTGTCGGTACTGCCGGTACTCCTGCGTGGCACGTCGTTGATGGGCCCGCGCCTGCCGTTCCTCTTCCCTGCGCCGTCTGGCCTCGGCTTCTACTTGACGCTGGTGCTGACCCTGCGTCTCCGCCCAGACACCGACAAAACCAGCAGAGCGACGACTCATGCGCTACAGGCCCTCCCCAGGACGTCGGCACAGCCGACCAAGCTCTGGTTGCCCCACAACCAGTAGTAACCAAACGACTTTAGCCAGCAATCGCTAGTGCGGACATCAACTTGCCAAAGGCAACTTGCACCGGCTGTTACGGCAGGTCATGACACGACTGCGCCCCCTCCGAAGCGAAGGGGGCGCTCATGATCACCACGCAGCCTGTGCGCGACCGCAGAGGCTCAGACCCACTCCACTTCAGAGTGGATGCCCGACGACCTCCCAGGACCCGGCAGAGGCGTGCGAGAGCGCTCCGTCGGCGCCTGCCGACGACTCGAAGCTGGGGTTCCGAGAGCAGCCAATGTCACAGCCACCTCCTCCTCGCTCACACCCGCCAACGCCTCAACCACCCGATCGAGTACCTCACTCACGTCAGTGCGTGTGACCACTCGAAGCCGGCGTCGGACCACCGTTCTTGACCGTCAAGGGCAGCAACTTCTTGCCGGTCGGGCCGATCTGGATGTGGGTGTCCATCTGCGGGCAGACGCCGCAGTCGAAGCACGGGGTCCAGCGGCAGTCCTCGACCTCCGTCTCGTCGAGGGCGTCCTGCCAGTCCTCCCAGAGCCAGTCCTTGTCCAGGCCGGAGTCGAGGTGGTCCCAGGGCAGGACCTCCTCGTAGCTGCGCTCACGGGTGGTGTACCAGTCGACGTCCACGCCGTAGGGGGCGAGGGCCTTGTCGGCGCACCGCATCCAGCGGTCGTAGGAGAAGTGCTCGCGCCAGCCGTCGAAGCGCCCGCCGTCGTCGTACACCGCGCGGATGACGGCGCCGATGCGGCGGTCGCCGCGGGAGAGCAGGCCCTCCACGATGCCGGGCTTGCCGTCGTGGTAGCGGAAGCCGATGGAGCGGCCGTACTTCTTGTCGCCGCGGATCTTGTCGCGGAGCTTCGCGAGGCGCTCGTCCGTCTCCTCGGCGGAGAGCTGCGGGGCCCACTGGAAGGGGGTGTGCGGCTTGGGGACGAAACCGCCGATCGAGACCGTGCAGCGGATGTCGTTCGAGCCCGAGACCTCGCGGCCCTTCTGGATGACGCGGGTCGCCATGTCGGCGATCTGGAGGACGTCGTCGTCGGTCTCCGTCGGCAGGCCGCACATGAAGTACAGCTTCACCTGGCGCCAGCCGTTGCCGTAGGCGGTGGCGACCGTGCGGATCAGGTCCTCCTCCGAGACCATCTTGTTGATGACCTTGCGGATGCGCTCCGAGCCGCCCTCCGGGGCGAAGGTCAGACCCGAGCGGCGGCCGTTGCGGGTCAGCTCGTTCGCCAGGTCGATGTTGAAGGCGTCGACGCGGGTGGAGGGCAGGGACAGGCCGATCTTGTCGTCCTCGTAGCGGTCGGCGAGGCCCTTGGCGACGTCGCCGATCTCCGAGTGGTCGGCCGACGACAACGACAGCAGGCCGACCTCCTCGAAGCCGGTCGCCTTCAGGCCCTTGTCCACCATCTCGCCGATGCCCGTGATGGAGCGCTCGCGCACCGGACGGGTGATCATGCCCGCCTGGCAGAAGCGGCAGCCGCGCGTGCAGCCGCGGAAGATCTCGACCGACATGCGCTCGTGGACCGTCTCGGCCAGGGGGACCAGCGGCTGCTTGGGGTACGGCCACTCGTCCAGGTCCATGACCGTGTGCTTGGACACACGCCACGGGACGCCCGACTTGTTGGGGACCACACGGGCGATACGGCCGTCGGGGAGGTACTCGACGTCGTAGAACGCCGGTACGTAGACCCCGCCGGTCCTCGCGAGACGGAAGAGGACCTCCTCGCGGCCACCGGGGCGGCCCTCGGCCTTCCACTCGCGGATGATCCGGGTCATGTCCAGCACGGCCTGCTCGCCGTCGCCGATGACCGCCGCGTCGATGAAGTCGGCGATCGGCTCCGGGTTGAAGGCGGCGTGGCCGCCGGCCAGGACGATCGGGTCGTCGATCGTGCGGTCCCTGGACTCCAGCGGGATGCCGGCCAGGTCCAGCGCGGCGAGCATGTTCGTGTAACCCAGCTCCGTGGAGAAGCTGAGGCCGAACACGTCGAAGGCCTTCACCGGGCGGTGGCTGTCCACCGTGAACTGCGGGACGCCGTGCTCCCGCATCAGCTCCTCCAGGTCCGGCCACACGCTGTAGGTGCGCTCGGCGAGGACCCCTTCCTGCTCGTTGAGGACCTCGTAAAGGATCATGACGCCCTGGTTGGGCAGACCGACCTCGTACGCGTCCGGGTACATGAGCGCCCAGCGGACGTCGCACTCGTCCCACGGCTTGACCGTGGAGTTGAGCTCTCCGCCGACGTACTGGATCGGCTTCTGCACGTGCGGGAGCAGAGCTTCGAGCTGCGGGAAAACCGACTCGACAGGCATCTCGCGAACCTTCATGAGTGACAGGGGGGACCATCAAGCCTAACCCGCCCGGCGGCCTCCCCCGAACGCTCAGCGGGCCGGCCCGGACCCGCTCTCCTGCCAGAGCCGGGGCAGCTCCGCCTCCGTCGCCGCCGCCCGTGCCTCCTCCCTGCCGTACAGCACCCCGTAGGTGAACGCGCTCTCCCCCGCCGCGTGCGCCACCGCCGCGAGCTCGCGGAGGGTGCGGCGGGCCATGACGCTGTCCTGGTGGTCGCCCAGGAGGGTGGTCAGGGATTTCATGGCCTTGGTCAGGGTGCGGGCGGGGGCGCCCAGCGCCTCGGTGGCGGCCTCGGCGGCGTAGCGGGTGCGCTTGGCCTTCTTGCGGGCCTCGTGCAGGGCGAGGTCGCGGTCCCGCCCCGGCGGCAGCGCCAGGGCGTGCTCCACGACATCCGTCAGCTTCTTCTCGTCCTTGTGTACGGCCTTGGTGAGGGCCTTCCCCGGCTTCTTGCCGGCCGCCTCGCGCAGCGGCGGGTCCGCGAGGAGGGCGTCCAGGGCGTCCAGCAGGGCCAGATAGCGGCGGGAGTCCAGCACGCCGGTGAGGTGGGCGTGGGCGCCGCCGTGCCGGGCGCGGGACCACGCGGTGAGCCGCTCGCGGACGGGGCCGGTGACCAGGGTGGCCGGGAGCGCGTCGAGGGCGGTGGTCAGGCGGTCGGCCAGCACCTCCTGGTCGCGGTCGACGCCCAGCTCGCCGGCGAGCCACTTCAGCTCGGCGCCGACGGGGTCGGTGACGGTGCGGTCCAAGAGGGCGCCGAAGGTGCGCAGGGTGCTGCGGGCGCGGCGGGTGGCGACCCGCATGCGGTGCACGGCGTCGGGCAGGTCGCGGCGGACGGCGGGGTCCAGCTCGACCAGCGCGTCCCGCTGGGCGCGGAGGTAGGCGAGGACGTGGTCACCGGCGGTCACCGGCGGCGGGGGCCCGGTCTTCTTCCGGCGCCGGCCGGCGGCCGTCTCCTCCAGGGCACGCGCCAGCTTCGACGGCGACCGGGACGGCCGTACGCCCGCCTTGCCCAGCCGCTTCTCCAGTTGGTCGAGGAGGGCCGGGTCGCCGCCGTCGGCCAGTTCCACCTCGATCTCGGTCCACTGGGCGACCCCGCCCCCGCCGCTCAACCGCTCGGCGGTCACGGCGTCGACGCTGGCCTCGGCCAGCAGCACGCCCTCGGCGTCGACCAGGTGCCTGACGTCGCGGGCGGAGCGCAGCCGGACCAGCGGGACGAGCGCCGCGTCCCGGACGCGGGACCGGACGAGGGCCGCGATCTCCTCGGGAACGGTGTCGGAGAGCGGGGCCTGGATCTCGTCGCGGACTCCGGGGGCGACCGGGAACTTCAGGTGCCAGCCGGCGTCCGCGCCACCGGTGCGGTGGCGCAGGGTGAGGGCGGCGGCGGCCAGACGTTCGTCGACGGTGTCGTAGTACGTGGCGTCGAGTTCCATCAGGCCCTTGTCCAGGACGGCCGCCACCGCGCCGACACCGGTCAGGTCCGGCAGCCCGCTGTCGTCGGACTCGTACTTGCGCTCGATCTCGCGTTTCGCATCCGCCATGCACCGAATCTAGTGTCCGGGGCGCCGGAACGGCAGGGGGCGCCGGGCCTACGCCGACATGGGCCGTTGCACCTTGATCGACTGCAACAGTCCCACCGCGACCCAGACCGCGAACATGGACGAGCCGCCGTACGACACGAACGGCAGGGGCAGACCGGTGACCGGCATGATGCCGAGGGTCATGCCGATGTTCTCGAAGGACTGGAAGGCGAACCAGGCGACGATCCCGGCGGCGACGATCGTCCCGTACAGCTCGGTCGAGTCACGCGCTATCCGGCAGGCGCGCCACAGGAGGACACCGAGCAGGAAGATGATCAAGCCGGCGCCGAGGAAGCCCAGCTCCTCCCCCGCGACCGTGAAGACGAAGTCGGTCTGCTGCTCGGGCACGAACTGGCCGGTGGTCTGCGAGCCGTGGAACAGCCCGGCCCCGGTGAGTCCGCCGGAGCCGATGGCGATGCGGGCCTGGTTGGTGTTGTAGCCGACACCGGCCGGGTCCAGGTCCGGGTTGGCGAAGGCCGCGAACCGGTTGATCTGGTACTCGTCCAGGATGTGCAGCTGCCAGATCGCGATGCAGCCGATGACACCGGCGGTGAGCAGACCGAAGACCCAGCGGTTGGAGGCGCCGGAGGCGAGCAGCACGCCGAGGATGATCGCCACCATGGCCAGTACCGAACCGAGGTCGGGCATGAGCAGCAGGATCAGGATCGGGACGGTCGCCAGGCACAGGGACTGGAAGACGGTCCGGTGGTCGGGGTACGGCTTGTCGCCCGCGTCCACCCGCGCGGCCAGCATCATGGCCATGCCCAGGATGATCGACACCTTGAGGAACTCGGCGGGCTGGAGCGAGAAGCCGCCGATCACCAGCCAGTTGCGCTGGCCGTTGATCGTGGCGCCGAGCGGGGTGAGGACCACCAGGGCGAGGAGCACCGACAGGCCGTAGAGGATCGGCACGGCGTTGCGCAGGGCGCGGTGGCCGAGCCAGACGGTGCCGATCATCAGGGCGATCCCGATGCCGAGGTTCATCAGGTGCCGGAGCAGGAAGAAGTACGGGTCGCCCTGGTTCAGCTCGGTGCGGTTGCGGGTCGCCGAGTACACCAGCAGGGAGCCCAGCAGGGACAGGGCGGTGGCCGCGAGCAGTATCGGCCAGTCCAGCCGGCGGGTGAGCGAGTCGCGGGCGAAGATCCTGGTCCAGCCGGCCCGCTCGGGGCCGTACCCGGAGACGGAGAAGCTGTTCGCGCCGGTCATGAGGGCATCCTCCGGCTTCCCCTCCTGCGAGGCCGTCTGCGGGTGTCACGATTGCCCGTGCCGGGCGACGGCGTGGTGCCGGCGGGCTGCTGGCCGTCGCCGTTGGTCGGGTTGTTCTTCTGGGCGGCCTCGGCGTCCTTCGCCGGGTCGCCGGTGACCTTCGGGGCGGCGATGGTGCCGTCCGTGCGGACCTTGGGCAGGCTCTTCTGCGGCTCGGGCAGCAGCGCCTTCTTGCCGTCGATGGAGCCGTCGCCCTGGACGCCGTAGAGCGCGCTGTAGATGTTGCGCACGGCCTCACCGGAGGCGCCGGAACCCGTACCGGCCTGGGCGATCGTCATGATCACCGTGTAGTCCTTGGAGTAGGTGGCCAGCCAGGACGTGGTCTGCTTGCCGTAGACCTCGGCCGTACCGGTCTTGGCGTGCAGCGGGATCTTGTCCTGCGGCCAGCCGCCGAACTTCCAGGCCGCCGTACCGCGGGTGATGACGCCCGCGAAGGCGTCGTCCATGCCCTTGAGGGTGGCCTGGCTGACGGGCAGCCTGCCGCGCTTCGTCGGCTTGATCTCCCGCACCGTCTTGCCGTCGGCGCTGATGATCGCCTTGCCGATGGTCGGCTGGTACATCGTGCCGCCGTTGGCGACGGCGCCGTAGATCACGGCCTCCTGGATCGGGGTGACGAGGGTGTCGCCCTGGCCGATGGAGTAGTTGATCGAGTCGCCCTCGCGCATCTTGTTGCCTTCGAGGCAGTTCTCGTAGGCGATCTTCTCGACGTAGGAGCCGTCCTTCTTGCCGGTCCTGCACCAGGCGTCCTTGTTGGCCTTCCAGTACGCCTGCTTCCACTGGCGGTCGGGGACGCGGCCGGTGACCTCGTTGGGCAGGTCGACGCCGGTCTCCTTGCCGAGGCCGAACTGGTGGGCGGCCTTGTAGAAGTAGTCCTTCGGCTGGCCCTTCTTGGGGTTGATGCCGCCGTCCTTCTTCCACTCCTTGTCGGCCAGGTAGTAGAAGACGGTGTCGCAGGAGACCTCCAGGGCGCGGCCCAGGGGGATCGGGCCGAAGTTCTCG
This sequence comes from Streptomyces canarius, assembly GCF_014650735.1. Classification (NCBI taxonomy): domain Bacteria; kingdom Bacillati; phylum Actinomycetota; class Actinomycetes; order Kitasatosporales; family Streptomycetaceae; genus Streptomyces; species Streptomyces canarius. The sequence goes on along the minus strand of NZ_BMVN01000007.1, from coordinate 295,124 downwards.
CCCTCGAAGTTCTTGAAGACCTGGCCGCCGACCGAGTACGAGCTGGTGCAGGGGTAGCGGCCGTCGAAGTCGTAGCCGGCCTCGACCGCGGCGGCCGTGGAGACCACCTTGAACGTCGAGCCGGGGGCGGCCTGACCCTGTATGGCCCGGTTGAGCAGGGGGTAGTCCGAGTCCTTGCCGGTGAGGGCCTTGTAGTCCTTGGCGGAGATGCCGCCGACCCAGACGTTCGGGTCGTACGTCGGCGCCGAGGCCATGGCGACGATGCGGCCGGTCTTGGCCTCCATCACCACGACGGCACCGGAGTCCGCCTTGTAGTTGGTGCCGGTGATCTTGTCGAACTGCTGGCGGGCGGCCTTCATCGCCCTGTCCAGCTCGTACTCGGCGACCCGCTGGACGCGGGAGTCGATGCTGGTGACCAGGTTCGAACCGGACTCGGCCGCGTCCGACTTGGCCTTGCCGATGACCCGGCCGAGGTTGTCGACCTCGTAGCGGGTGACGCCGGCCTTGCCGCGCAGCACCTTGTCGTACGTCCGCTCCAGGCCGGAGCGGCCCACCATGTCGGAGCGCAGGTAGGGCGAGTCGGAGTCCTTGGCCTGCTGGATCTCGGCGTCGGTGACGGGCGAGAGATAGCCGAGCACCTGCGCGGTGTTGGACTTGCCGGGGCCCGGGTAGCGGCGGACGGCCTCGGGCTCGGCGGTGATGCCGGGGAAGTCCTCGGAGCGCTCGCGGATCTGCAGGGCCTGCTTGGCGGTGGCCTCGTCGGTGATCGGGATCGGCTGGTAGGGCGAGCCGTTCCAGCAGGGCTGGGGGGTCTCGGCGTCGCACAGCCGGACCTTCTGCATGACCTCTTCGGGGCTCATGCCGAGGACGCCGGCCAGCTTGGTGAGGACGGCCTTGCCGTCGTCCTTCTGCTTCAGCAGGTCGGTGCGGGAGGCGGAGACCACCAGGCGGGTCTCGTTGTCCGCGAGGGGGACGCCCCGGGCGTCCAGGATGTCGCCGCGCACGGCCGGATCGACGACCTGCTGGACGTGGTTGCCGGACGCCTCCTTCTGGTACTCGGCGCCCTCCCGGATCTGGAGGTACCACAACCGGCCGCCGAGCGTGCCGAGGAGGGAGAGAACGAGGATCTGGATGACGACGAGCCGGATCTGGACCCGTGGGGTCCGACCGGTCTCGGGGATGTTGGTCACTGCGGCTGTCTCCCCCTCTCAGTGCGCCTGTGCGACAACGCGTACGAATGATGAACGACCGGCCTGTGAACCGGCGTTCCAGGAACGCTTACCCGTTCGAGTGAACTCACCGGAGGTCGGCCCGCCGGTGTGGAACTCCCCGCCCCTCACAGCCGCTTGACCCCCTTGATGCGGCCGACCCGGGCGGAGCGCGTGCGCGCCTTGGCCTTCAGGGCGCCCAGACCGCTGCGCTGGCCGCCGATGCGCAGACCCGTGCCGGAGGAGAGCCAGCCCGAGGAGATGTCCCCGGCCTTGGCCGCGGGCCCGGTCTCGGTGAGCGGGTCGTTGTCGGCGCGGCGGGCCAGCCACATCACGCCGGGCACGATGAACGGCGCGAGCAGCAGGTCGTACAGGGCGGCGGAGAACAGCAGCCCCGGCAGGCCGACATGGCGGGCGGCGGTGTCGCCGACCAGGGCGCCCACCCCGGCGTAGAGCAGGGTGGAGCCGATGGCGGCGGCGACCACGACGGCCATCGGGCCGGTCGCCGACTTCAGCCGGCCGTTCTCCGGCTTGACGAGCCCGGCCAAGTAGCCGATGACGCACAGCACGAGCGCGTACCGGCCGGCCGCGTGGTCGGCCGGCGGGGCCAGGTCGGCGAGGAGACCGGCACCGAAACCGACGAGGGCGCCGCCGACGTGGCCGTAGACCATCGCCAGGCCGAGGACGGTGAGCAGCAGCAGGTCGGGGACGGCGCCCGGCAGGTGCAGCCGGGCGAGGACGCTCACCTGGATCACCAGGGCCACGACGACCAGCGGGGTGGAGAGCAGGATCCGGTTGACACGCATGGGGATACAGCTCCTACTGCTGCTCGTCGGTGGCGGGGGCGTCGGCCGACGGGGTGACCGTCACGGTCACCGTCGGCGTCGGGACCGGCTTCGGCTTGGCCGGGAGCACGGTGTCCCGCGGGTCCTGCTTCGGCGGCGCCACGACCACGCCGACGATGTCGAGCTTGGTGAAGCCGACGTACGGGGTGACGTACAGCGTGCGGGTCAGGCCACCGCCGGAGGGGTCGACGCGGGAGACCACGCCGACCGGGACACCGGGCACGAACGGCTTGTCGGCCTGCGAGCCGAACGTGACGAGCCGGTCGCCCTTCTTCACCTCCGCCTTGCCGTTGAGCAGTTCCACGCGCAGCGGGCGGTCGCCCTGCCCGGAGGCGAAGCCGAGTTCGTCGCCCGCCTCCATGCGGGTGCCGACGGTGAAGTCCGGGTCGTTGGCGAGCAGCACGGTGGAGGTGCTGGGGCCGACGGTGGTGACCCGGCCGACCAGGCCGTCCCCGTTCAGGACGGTCATGTCCCGCTTGATGCCGTCGTCGGCGCCGACGTCGATGGTGATGGTCCAGGAGAAGCCCTGGGCCGAGCCTATGGCGATGACCTGGGCGCCCTTGATGCCGTACTGCCCCTCGCCGGCCACCTTGAGCAGCTTGTCGAGCTGCTTCAGGCGGCTGCGGTTGCGGTCGTCGCTGCCGAGCTTGGCCTTGAGGGCCGCGTTCTCCTTCTCCAGCGCGGCGAGCCGGTCGTGCCGGCTGCCGGAGTCGCGGACCGCGGAGACGGCGCCCGCGACCGGGTCCACCGCGGAGGACAGCCCGTTCTCGACCGGGCCGAACACCGCCGCGGCGGCGTGCCGGGCACCGTCGACCGGGGAGTTCCGGCCTCCGCGGATGTCCACCGTGATCAGCGCGAACGCGATGGCGACCAACAGGACCAGGAGCAGCCGGCTCTCTTTCGTGTCCCTCACGTGCGGCGGCCGTGCCCTTCCTCAAGTAGGAATTCGTCGGACCCCTGGAGAACGCGCGTGCTGTGACGCGGCCCAAGAGGCCCGTTCGTGGGAGCTTATGCCTCTATATCAACGATCCGCCGCACGAGAGGAGAACGTCTCGTACGGCGGAATCGAAGAGTCGCGTCATCTGCGCGGCTGGGCGTCCAGGACCTGCTGGAGCGCCTCGAACTCCTCGACGCACTTGCCGGAGCCGAGCGCGACGCTGTCCAAGGGGTCCTCGGCGATGTGGATCGGCATGCCGGTCTCCCGCCGCAGCCGCTCGTCGAGCCCGCGCAGCAGGGCTCCTCCGCCGGTCAGAACGATTCCTCGGTCCATGATGTCGCCGGACAGCTCCGGCGGACACTTGTCGAGGGTGGTCTTCACCGCGTCCACGATCGCGTTGACCGGCTCCTCGATCGCCTTACGGACCTCGGCCGCCGAGATGACGACGGTCTTCGGCAGCCCGGACACCAGGTCCCGGCCGCGGACTTCGGTGTGCTCGTCGGTGTCGAGGTCGTACGCCGAACCGATGGTGATCTTGATCTGTTCCGCCGTGCGCTCGCCCAGGAGGAGGCTGTACTCCTTCTTGATGTACTGGATGATCGCGTTGTCCAGTTCGTCGCCGGCGACGCGGATGGACTGGGCGGTGACGATCCCGCCGAGCGAGATGACCGCGACCTCCGTGGTGCCGCCGCCGATGTCCACCACCATGTTGCCGGTGGCCTCGTGGACCGGCAGACCGGAGCCGATGGCGGCGGCCATGGGCTCCTCGATGATGTGCACCTGACGGGCGCCGGCCTGGGAGGACGCCTCGATGACCGCCCGGCGCTCGACGCCCGTGATGCCCGAGGGCACACAGACGACGACCCGCGGCCGGGCCAGATACCGCCGCTTGTGGATCTTCAGGATGAAGTAGCGGAGCATCCGCTCGGTGATTTCGAAGTCGGCGATCACGCCGTCCTTCAGCGGACGGACCGCCACGATGTTGCCCGGCGTCCGGCCGATCATCTTCTTCGCTTCGGCACCGACCGCGAGGATCCCACCCGTGTTGGTGTTGATCGCCACGACGGACGGCTCGTTCAGTACGATCCCGCGACCCCTGACGTACACCAGCGTGTTGGCGGTCCCGAGGTCGACAGCCATGTCACGGCCGATGAACGACATTGAGTTCCCCATCCGGATTCATCTGGCCGTCCTGAGCGTTTGAGGGCATGTCAGGCCGGCGAGGCGGGTGCTGTGACGTGAAGGCTTCCATCGTAAACGCGCCTGCACGAACACTGCGCGAGGGTCTCCGCCATTGTCACCAGATGGCGTGCCGCCCCGCTCGTGGAGACGGGCGTTCGGGGGCGCTCGTTCCCTCAAATGCCAGGACTGTGCCGGAAAGGGCCGGGCGTGGTCCCGGACCCTCTCCGCGGCGGACGGGCGTTACGCGCGGCCGGGGAAGAAGATCTTCACCTCGCGCTCGGCGGACTCCTCGGAGTCGGAGGCGTGGATCAGGTTCTCGCGGACGATCACGCCGTAGTCACCGCGGATCGAGCCGGGCGCGGCGGCGATCGGGTCGGTCGGGCCGGCAAGCTGGCGCACGCCCTCGATGACCCGCTCGCCCTCCACGATCAGCGCGACGACCGGACCGGAGGACATGAACTCCACCAGCGGCTCGTAGAACGGCTTGCCCTTGTGCTCGCCGTAGTGCTGCTCCAGCGTGTCCTGGTCCAGGGTGCGCAGTTCCAGCGCGGTGATCTGCCAGCCGGCCTTGCGTTCGATGCGGCTGATGATCTCGCCGGTCAGGCCACGACGGACGGCGTCGGGCTTGAGGAGGACGAGGGTGCGCTGGCTCACGGAAGGCTCCTTACACGACTTGCGGGTGCGGTGGGACGAGGTTACAGGGCGTGTCGGGGCCGTTGTTACGCAGCGTCAGGCGTGGAGGAGGAGGACTGGGCCTGGGCCGCGAAGCGGGCCTTCGCCTCGTCCACCTTTCTCCCGAAGTGCACCGACGCCCACCACAGCGCCGCGAACACCGCGCCCAGGAAGTACATGGTCGGGACGACGACACCGGAGGCGATCAGGGCGATTTGCAGGGCCCAGCCGAGGGCCACCCCGCCGGGCCGGGTCACCATGCCGCACAGCAGCACGCACAGCAGCATCGCGATGCCGCTGACCAGCCACACCGTCGACGTGGACAGGTCCGGGTCCTTCATGGCGACGAGCCCGGCGAAGCCGATGACGAAGAACTCGCCGATCAGGGTCGATGCACAGAGCGTACGCATCTTCGACTCTCAGCCCTTCCCCAGCAGCAGCCGGGCCTCGCCGACCGTGATGACGGAACCGGTCACCAGCACACCGCCGCCCGCGAACTCGCCCTCCTCCTCGGCCAGCGTGATCGCGGCCTCCAGGGCGTCCGGCAGCCGCGGCTCGACCTGCACGCGCTCGTCGCCGAACACCTCGACGGCGATCGCGGCCAACTCGTCCGCGTCCATGGCGCGATGGCTGGAGTTCTGCGTGACGACGACCTCCGCGAAGATCGGCTCGAAGGCCTCCAGCAGCCCGCGCACGTTCTTGTCGCCGCTCGCGCCGACGACCCCGATCAGCCGGGTGAAGTCGAACGCCTCCCGCACGGCCTCGGCGGTGGCCTCGGCACCCGCGGGGTTGTGCGCGGCGTCCAGCACGACGGTGGGAGAGCGCCGTACGACCTCCAGCCGGCCCGGGGACGACACGGCCGCGAACGCCTTGCGCACGGTGTCGATGTCCAACGGCTCGGCGCGCTGCGCGCCCACGCCGAAGAACGCCTCCACGGCAGCGAGCGCGACCGCCGCGTTGTGCGCCTGGTGGGCGCCGTGCAGCGGCAGGTACACCTCGTGGTACTCGCCGCCGAGGCCGCGCAGGGTGAGGAGCTGCCCGCCGACGGCGACCTGCCGGTCGACGACGCCGAACTCCAGCCCCTCACGGGCCACGGTGGCGTCGACCTCCACGGCCTTCTTCAGCAGCACCTGCGCCGCGTCCACCGGCTGCTGGGCCAGGATGACGGTCGCGTCCTGCTTGATGATGCCGCTCTTCTCTCCGGCGATCTGCGCGTGCGTCTCGCCGAGCCGGTCGGTGTGGTCGAGGTCGATGGGGGTGACGACGGCGACGTCGCCGTCGATCACGTTGGTGGCGTCCCAGGAGCCGCCCATGCCGACCTCGACGACGGCGACGTCCACGGGGGCGTCCGCGAAGGCCGCGTACGCCATGCCGGTGAGCACCTCGAAGAAGGACAGCCGGTACTCCTGCTGCCCGTCGACCATCTCGACGTACGGCTTGATGTCCTGGTACGTCTCGATGAACCGCTCGGCGGTGATCGGGGCGCCGTCCAGGCTGATCCGCTCGGTGATCGACTGCACGTGCGGGCTGGTGTAGCGGCCGGTGCGCAGCTCGAAGGCGCCGAGCAGGGCCTCGATCATGCGGGCGGTGGAGGTCTTGCCGTTCGTACCCGTGATGTGGATCGAGGGGTACGACCGCTGGGGCTCGCCCAGCACGTCCATCAGCGCGGCGATGCGACTGACCGAGGGCTCCAGCTTCGTCTCGCCCCAACGGGTGGCCAGCTCCGCCTCGACCTCGCGCAGGGCCTTGTCGACCTCGGGGTCCTCGGGGCGGGCGGGCACGTCCGCCTGCGGAGGGCCGCCCTGGGTGCGCAGGGTGCGGCTGCCGGCCTCGATGACCGCGAGGTCGGGGTCGCGGGTGGTCTCGGCCTCGATGATCTCGTCGAAGGAGTCGAGGGGGTCGGGGGTGTCGCTGGTGCCGGGCGCTTCGCTCACGGGGCCCAGTCTACGGAGCGGATGCCTGCGGCGGGGCGCCGGTATGGGGTGGCTTGTCTCGCGGGCCGACGGGGGCGCTCGCGCGCGATGCGGGGGGCTTGTGTCGCCGGCCGACTGCGGGGCGCTCGCGCGCGATGCGGGGTGACAACTCTCGCCGGCCCGCCGCGGGGCACTCGCGCGTGATGCGGGGTGGCATCTCTCACCAGCCCGCCGCGGGGCACTCCGGCACAGGGCCGGGTGACATCTCTCGCCGGTCCGCCGCGGGTGCGTGGGGGGCTGGTCGCGCAGTTCCTCGCGCTCCTGGGCTGGCGAGGGCCCCGGTGCCTCAATCGGCACCGGGGCCCTCGTCGGGGTCGGGCGGGTGGCACTCCCCGGCGTGCGTGGCTCACGCCTGCGGCAGCTTCTCCAGCTGGGCGGTGATGCGGGCGATGTCCTCGTCCGCCTTGGCCAGGCGCGTGCGGATCTTGTCCACCACGTTCTCCGGGGCCTTCGCCAGGAACGCCTCGTTGCCGAGCTTGGCCGTGGCCTGGGCCTTCTCCTTCTCCGCGGCGGCCAGGTCCTTGGCCAGGCGCTTGCGCTCCGCGGCGACGTCGATCGTGCCGGAGAGGTCGAGGGCCACCTCCGTGCCCGCCACCGGCAGGGTCGCCGTGGCCGTGAACGCGTCGCCCTCCGGCTGGAGGCGGAGCAGCTGGCGGATCGCGGCCTCGTGCGGCGCGAGCGGCGTGCCGTCCAGCGTCAGACGCGCCGGGACCCGCTGGCCGGGCTGGAGACCCTGGTCGGCGCGGAAACGGCGGACCTCGGTGATGACCGACTGGAGGGTGGAGATCTCCTGCTCCGCCGCCGCGTCACGGAAGCCGCTGTCGGTCGGCCAGTCGGCGATGACGATCGACTCGCCGCCCGTCAGCGTGGTCCACAGGGTCTCCGTGACGAACGGGACGACCGGGTGGAGGAGCTTCAGGGTGACGTCCAGGACCTCGCCGAGGACCCGCTGGGAGACCTCGGCCGGCTCGCCGCCCGCCTGGAAGACCGTCTTGGACAGCTCGACGTACCAGTCGAAGACCTCGTCCCACGCGAAGTGGAAGAGGGCGTCGGAGAGCTTGGCGAACTGGAAGTCCTCGTAGTACGCGTCGACTTCGGCGATCACCGAGTTCAGGCGGGAGAGGATCCAGCGGTCCGTCGCCGACATCGCCGACGGGTCCGGCAGCGGGCCCTCGACCGTCGCGCCGTTCATCAGCGCGAAGCGGGTCGCGTTCCAGATCTTGTTGGCGAAGTTGCGGGAACCCTGGACCCATGCCTCGCCGATCGGCACGTCGACACCCGGGTTGGCGCCACGGGCCAGGGTGAAGCGCAGGGCGTCGGAGCCGTACTCGTCCATCCAGTCCAGCGGGTTGACCGCGTTGCCGAAGGACTTCGACATCTTCTTGCCGAACTGGTCGCGGACCATGCCGTGCAGGGCGATGGTGTGGAACGGCGGGGTGCCGTCCATCGCGTACAGGCCGAACATCATCATCCGGGCGACCCAGAAGAAGAGGATGTCGTAGCCGGTGACCAGGACGGAGTTCGGGTAGAACTTCGCGAGCGACTCGGTCTGTTCGGGCCAGCCGAGCGTGGAGAAGGGCCACAGGCCGGAGGAGAACCAGGTGTCGAGGACGTCGGTGTCCTGGTGCCAGCCCTCGCCGGCCGGCGGCTCCTCGTCCGGGCCGACGCAGACGACTTCCCCGTCGGGGCCGTACCAGACCGGGATCCGGTGACCCCACCACAGCTGGCGCGAGATGCACCAGTCGTGGAGGTTGTCGACCCAGTCGAAGTACCGCTTCTCCATCTCCTGCGGATGGATCTTGACCTTGCCCTCGCGGACGGCGTCACCGGCGGCCTTGGCCAGCGGGCCCACCTTGACCCACCACTGCATGGACAGGCGCGGCTCGATGGTGGTCTTGCAGCGCGAGCAGTGGCCGACGGAGTGGACGTACGGCCGCTTCTCGGCGACGATCCGGCCCTCGGCGCGCAGCGCGGCGACGATCGCCGAGCGGGCCTCCAGGCGGTCCATGCCCTGGAAGGGGCCGTGGACGGTGATGACGGCGTGCTCGTCCATCATGGTGATGGCCGGCAGGTCGTGGCGCTGGCCGATCTCGAAGTCGTTCGGGTCGTGCGCCGGGGTGACCTTGACGGCGCCGGTGCCGAACTCGGGGTCGACGTGCGTGTCCGCGACGACCGGGATGGAGCGGTCGGTCAGCGGCAGCCTGATGAGCTTGCCGACGAGGTGCTTGTACCGCTCGTCGTCCGGGTGGACGGCGACGGCCGTGTCGCCGAGCATCGTCTCGGCGCGGGTGGTGGCGACGACGATCGAGTCGTCCCCGTCGCCGTAGCGCATCGAGACCAGCTCGCCGTCGTCGTCCTGGTACTCGACCTCGATGTCCGAGATCGCGGTCAGACAGCGCGGGCACCAGTTGATGATGCGCTCGGCGCGGTAGATCAGCTCGTCGTCGTAGAGCTTCTTGAAGATGGTCTGGACGGCCTGGGACAGGCCCTCGTCCATGGTGAAGCGCTCGCGCGACCAGGCGACGCCGTCACCGAGGCGCCGCATCTGCCCGGAGATCTGCCCGCCGGACTCGGCCTTCCACTGCCAGACCCGCTCGACGAAGGCCTCGCGGCCCAGGTCGTGCCGGGACTTGCCCTCCTTGCCCAGCTCGCGTTCGACCACGTTCTGCGTGGCGATACCGGCGTGGTCCATGCCCGGCTGCCACAGCGTCTCGTAGCCCTGCATCCGCTTGCGGCGGGTGAGGGCGTCGATGAGCGTGTGCTCGAAGGCGTGCCCGAGGTGCAGGCTGCCCGTGACGTTCGGCGGCGGGATGACGATCGTGTACGGCGGCTTGTCGCTCTTCGCGTCCGCCTCGAAGTAGCCCCGCTCTACCCAGCGCTCGTACAGCGGCCCCTCTACATCGGCCGGCGCGTACTGGGTCGGCAGTTCGGTGTCGGGCGCGGGTGGCTGCTGCGATGCGTTCTCGGTCACGATGGTCAGTTTAGAGGTGTCACGGGGTGGTCCCGAAACGCCTCTGTTCTGTAACGGTGCGGCCCCCGGTGCCGTGCTGTTCCCGTGCCTGGGTCAGGATGTCAGGAACACATAAGCTCTGGAGGGGAACCCAGGAATGAGCAACAACCAGCCGGGCCCGTACGGCCAGCCGCCCCAGCAGCCGGGTCCGTACGGCCAGCCGGGGCAGCCTGGACCGTACGGCCAGCCGGGCCCCTACGGCCAGCCGCCGCAGGCTCCCCAGCCCGGCTACGGCTACCCCCAGCAGGCCCCGCCGGCGCAGCAGCCGGGCTATGGCTACCCGCAGCAGGGCGCACCGCAGCAGCCCGGCCCGTACGGCCAGCAGCCGAACCCCTACGGCCAGCAGCAGCCGTACGGCATGCCGCAGGCACCGCAGCCCGGCGGGGGCAAGAAGAAGACGGGCTTGATCATCGGCGCGGTGGCCGTGGTGGCCGCCGTGGCGGTGGGCGCCTACTTCCTGCTGAGCGGGAGCGGCAGCGGCGGCGTCGCGGACGACGGACCGCACAAGCTGACGACTCCCGCGACGGTGCTGTCCGAGTACAAGAAGTCCAAGGGCGACAGCGGCAGCATGACGCCAAGCGACCTGAAGGACGCCGAGAAGTGGGGCGTGCACGACCCCAAGGACGTCAGCGCCGCGTACGACGCCGGGGACCCGGACAACCCGCTGAGCAAGAAGCAGATCAACTTCGGGGGTGTCTACGGCACCATCGACGACCCCGAGAAGACCGTCGACGCGATGTTCGCGTACTTCAAGTCCGAGTCGCAGAAGAGCAGTGGCGGCAAGGACGTCGTGCTGAAGGGCGAGCCGACGACGTACGAGCCGGCCGGGCTCGACGGCGCGGTCCTCAAGTGCCAGCAGGCCACGGCCCCCACCGGCGCGGGCAGCGGCGGGCCGAAGGACGTGACGCTCACGATCTGCGTCTGGGGTGATCACAGCACCATCGGCATGGTCATGCCCATGGACTACGCCAACCTCGCCGCGGGCCGCGGCAGCGACCCGGCGAAGGACGCCGAGCTGACCGCCAAGTTCCGTGCGCAGGTGCGCGTCAAGTCCTGACGCGTTCGGCGCCGACAGCGAAGGGGCCCCGGTCGGTCGACCGGGGCCCCTTCGGGTACGTGACGGGTGCGGCTACGCCGTCTTCTGCTCCCCCGAGCCCCGCCCGCGGGCGTCCCTCGGGATCAGGGTCGGGTTGACGTTGGAGAGGACCACGTCGGCGGTGATGACGACCCGGGCGACGTCCTTGCGGGACGGCACCTCGTACATCACGCCCTGGAGGACCTCCTCCATGATGGCGCGCAGGCCTCGGGCGCCGGTCTGGCGCAGGATGGCCTGGTCGGCGATGGCCTCCAGCGCCTCGCGCTCGAAGTCCAGCTCCACGCCGTCGAGTTCGAACAGGCGCTGGTACTGCTTGACGAGCGCGTTGCGGGGCTCGACCAGGATCTTCAGGAGCGCTTCGCGGTCCAGGTTGTGGACCGAGGTGATCACCGGCAGGCGGCCGATGAACTCGGGGATCATGCCGAACTTGACCAGGTCCTCCGGCATGACGTCCTCGAAGACGTCCTTGGCCTCCAGCTCGCGCTTGGAGAGGATCGTGGCGCCGAAGCCGATGCCCTTCGCGCCGGCCCGCGCCTCGATGATTTTTTCCAGGCCCGCGAAGGCGCCGCCCACGATGAACAGCACGTTCGTCGTGTCGATCTGGATGAACTCCTGGTGGGGGTGCTTGCGACCGCCCTGCGGCGGGACCGAGGCCGTGGTGCCCTCCAGGATCTTCAGCAGGGCCTGCTGGACGCCCTCGCCCGACACATCACGGGTGATCGACGGGTTCTCGCTCTTCCGCGCGACCTTGTCGATCTCGTCGATGTAGATGATCCCGGTCTCGGCCTTCTTGACGTCGTAGTCGGCCGCCTGGATGAGTTTGAGGAGGATGTTCTCGACGTCCTCGCCCACGTAGCCCGCCTCGGTCAGCGCCGTGGCGTCGGCGATCGCGAACGGGACGTTCAGCATGCGCGCCAGCGTCTGCGCGAGGAGCGTCTTGCCGGAGCCCGTGGGGCCCAGCAGCAGGATGTTGGACTTCGCCAGCTCGATGGCGTCGTCCCGGCCGCTCGCGCCGCCGTTCTCGCCCGCCTGGACCCGCTTGTAGTGGTTGTACACCGCGACGGAGAGGGCCTTCTTCGCCGCCTCCTGGCCGACCACATAGCCTTCGAGGAACTCGTAGATCTCGCGGGGCTTGGGCAGCTCCTCCCAGCGCACCTCGCTGGTCTCCGCGAGCTCTTCCTCGATGATCTCGTTGCAGAGATCGATGCACTCGTCGCAGATGTACACACCGGGCCCTGCGATGAGCTTCTTGACCTGCTTCTGGCTCTTGCCGCAGAACGAGCACTTGAGCAGATCGCCGCCGTCACCGATGCGTGCCACGGTGTGCTTCCCCTTCGCCTGGGAGACGCCTGGACGCTATGAGTCCAGCGGCTCCTGGTGCTGCCTTATGTCCGACGGTACCTTGCCGGGCCCGGTGTTCGGGCCCCCCTTGGCAGGGTTCACTTTGACGTGCACCGTGCCAAGAGGGGCCGGACGTGCGCGGTTGCGCTGTCAGCGGACCGAGCTGTTGTTCAGCTTGCGGGTGGAGATGATCTGGTCGACGAGGCCGTACTCCAGCGCCTCCTCGGCCGTGAGGATCTTGTCCCGCTCGATGTCCTCGCGGACCTTCTCGAGCGGCCGGTTCGAGTGCTTGGCCAGCATGTTCTCCAGCTGCTCACGCATCCGGGTGAACTCGTTGGCGATGATCTCCAGGTCGGAGAGCTGACCGCGGCCGGTGGAGCCGGCCGGCTGGTGGATCAGCACCCGGGAGTTCGGCAGCGCCATGCGCTTGCCGGGGGTGCCCGCGGCGAGCAGGATGGCCGCGGCGGAGGCCGCCTGGCCCATGCAGACCGTCTGGATGTCGGGCTTCACGAACTGCATGGTGTCGTAGATCGCCGTGAGGGCGGTCATGTCACCACCGGGGCTGTTGATGTAGATCGAGATGTCCCGATCCGGGTCCATCGACTCCAGGCACAGCAGCTGCGCCATGACGTCGTTGGCGGAGGCGTCGTCGATCTGGACGCCCAGGAAGATCACGCGCTCCTCGAAGAGCTTCGCGTACGGGTCGTACTCGCGGATGCCCTGGGAGGTGCGCTCGACGAAGCGCGGGATGACGTAGCGGCTGTCGGGGCGGGGCCCTTCATACATGCCGCTGGCGGCGCCGGGGAAGTTGCTCATGGGGTTCACCGTCCTGGTGGCGTTCGGGGGGCTGGTGTCTCGGCGGTGCGTGGCGTGGCCGGACCGGTCAGGCACCGGTGCCGCCGCCTCCCGGAACACCCGAGGCGTGCGTGATGATCTCGTCAATGAGACCGTACTCCTTGGCCTCCTCCGGGGTGAACCAGCGGTCGCGGTCGCCATCGCGGATGATCGCCTCGACCGTCTGGCCCGAGTGGAGGGCGGTCAGCTCCGACATGCGCTTCTTGGTGCGCATCAGGTACTCGGCCTGGATCTTGATGTCCGAGACCGTACCGCCGAGGCCCGCGGAGCCCTGGTGCATCATGATGTCCGCGTGCGGCAGGGCGAAGCGCTTGCCGGCCGCGCCGCCGGTCAGCAGGAACTGGCCCATCGAGGCGGCCATGCCCATGGCGATCGTCACCACGTCGTTCGGGATGTACTGCATGGTGTCGTAGATCGCCATGCCGGCCGTGACCGAGCCGCCCGGGCTGTTGATGTAGAGGTAGATGTCCTTGTCCGGGTCGGCGGCAAGGAGCAGCAGCTGCGCGGTGATCTTGTTGGCGATGTCGTCGTCAACCTGCTGGCCGAGGAAGATGATCCGCTCGTTGAGCAGCCGGTTGTAGACCTGGTCGCCGAGGCCACCACCGATGGAAGGCTCGCCGGCGGCGGAGGGCATCAGATTCGTCACGTATCCACCTGCTCGTCTTACGACGGCGCCGGGCCGTCTCATTGTTCTGCCTTTCATGGACCCTAACGCGACGTTCCCTCCGGGGAATCCCGGTAAGTGAGCTGTTCGCTGTCAGCGCAGGTCGCTCCGCGGAGGCGCCGGGGAACGCCCGGGAACGCGCGCCGACAGGCCGGTCCCGGCCGGGTGCGGCACCGGGTCCGGGGAAGGCGACGGGCCCCGGGGGAAGCCCCCAGGGCCCGTCGTACGTGCCTCACAGGCGCCGCAGGGCCGCTCAGCCCTCGGTCTTCTCCTCGGCGGAGTCGGACGCCTCGGTGGCCTCGGCCTCGGCCGGCGCCTCCTCGGTCTCCTCCTCGTCGTCCAGGTCGACGACCTCGCCGTTGGTGTCCTTCACCGTGGCGGACTCGACCACGACGGCCAGGGCCTTGCCGCGGGCGACCTCGCCGACCAGCAGCGGCACCTGGCCGCCCTCGACGACGGCCTGGGCGAACTGGTCGGGGGACATGCCGGAGGAGGCCGCACGCCGCATGAGGTGCTCGGTGAGCTCCTCCTGGTTGACGTTGAGGTTCTCCTTCTTGACCAGCTCGTCGAGGACGAACTGGGTCTTGATGCCCTTGACCGCGGCCTCGCGGGTCTCGGTCTCGAACTCCTCGGCGGTCTTGCCCTGGATCTCCAGGTACTTGTCGAGGGTGAGGCCCATCTGGGCGAGCTGGTGGTGCTCCAGGTTGTGCTTGCGGGTGTTGATCTCGTCCTCAAGGAGCTTCTCGGGGACCGGGACCTCCACCAGCTCCAGCAGCTTCTCCAGGACGCGCTCCTGGGCCTGCGTGGCCTGGTCGAACTGCTTCATGTTGGTGAGGCGCTTGCGGCTGTCGGCCTTCAGCTCCTCCAGGGTGTCGAACTCGGAGGCGAGCTGCGCGAACTCGTCGTCCAGCTCGGGCAGCTCGCGGGCGGCGACCTGGGTGACCTTGACGGTGACCTCGGCCTCCTTGCCCGCGGCGGAGCCGCCCTTCAGCTCGGAGGTGAAGGTGGCCTCCTCACCGGCGGACAGGCCCTTGACGGCGTCGTCGATGCCGTCCAGCAGCTCGCCGGAGCCGATGGTGTAGGAGACGCCGTTGGCGATGCCGTCCTCCAGCACCTCGCCGTCGACCTTGGCCTCCAGGTCGATGGTGACGACGTCGCCGTCCTCGGCGGCGCGCTCGACGGGAGAGGTCGACGCGAAGCGCTCACGGAGCTGCTCCACGGACTTCTCGATGTCCTCGTCCGTCACCTCGACGGCGTCGACCTCGACCTCGATGCCGGAGTAGTCCGGGATCTCCAGGGCCGGGCGGATGTCGACCTCGGCGGTGAAGTTCAGCGTCTCGCCGTCCTTCAGCTCGGTGATGTCGACCTCGGGCTGGCCCAGCGGGCTCAGCTCGGCCTCGTTGACCGCCTCGGTGTAGAACTTGGGCAGCGCGTCGTTGACGGCCTCCTCCAGCACCGCACCGCGGCCGAACCGCTGGTCGATCACGCGGGCGGGGATCTTGCCCTTACGGAAGCCCTTCACCGTGACCTGCTGGTTGATCTTCTTGTACGCCGCGTCGAGGCTGTCCTTGAGCTCCTCGAAGGGCACCTCGACAGTGAGCCGAACCCGGGTCGGGTTCAGGGTCTCCACGGCGCTCTTCACGGTTCGGTCTCCTTGTGGCTGACTTCTCGGGTTCTGCCGGAGCCCGATGGGTCCGGCGGATTTCGCCGCCCGGAGGAGTACGTAGGCCGAAGGGGCCGGGGACACACGGGCGCGCAGCTTGCATAGTAACCGCAGCCGGTCAGCGCCCCAAAAGGCGATCATCGCGACGTCACTGAGCCGGACGTCACGAGCCGGTGGTCGGGGTGGCGGGATTTGAACCCACGGCCTTCCGCTCCCAAAGCGGACGCGCTACCAAGCTGCGCCACACCCCGTCTGGTGCGACACGTAGGGTACATGCCCCGGCCCGATCCGTCGGCCGTGTTCTGTGGGGCGGGACGCGCGGTGCGGCGTGACCCGACTCGTTGGCCTCCGTGGCGGGCGACCCGCTACGATGCCTTCAGTGCCGCGGTCATCGACCTGCGGCGCAGTGTTGCGGGCGTAGCTCAATGGTAGAGCCCTAGTCTTCCAAACTAGCTACGCGGGTTCGATTCCCGTCGCCCGCTCTGGATGCCGAAGGCCCAGGTGAGAGGGTGATTTCCTCTTCCTGGGCCTTCTGCCGTTCCCGGGTGACGGTGCGCGGTCGCCAGCGGCGTCGGCTCGGGGTGCGGGGTCGGACCGTCCGGGCCGCCGCGCATGCGGAGCGTCGAAGGCCGTGCACGCGCCGTGCACGGGCCGTGAGGCGTAGGGCGAGGTGGACCGCGCCCGTGCCGCCACTGCCGAGGCGGCCCTCGGCCCGGTGGCCGACGGCCTCCGGCGCCGTTCCCCGGCGCTCCGGTCCGTCCCCTCCCCCCCGCCGGGTCAGAACCTGATCGAGTCGATGGAGTCCGCTATCGAGTTCAGGAACCGGTTGATCGATGGCGCCATGCCGGTCGAGGCGAGGAAGAAACCGAAGAGGATGGCGACGATGGCCGGGCCGGCCTTGATGTTCCCCCCTCGGATCAACACCACCAGGATGATCGCCAACAGCAGCACCACAGACAGTGAAATGGCCACAACTGATCACACCCTCGGTCGGTCCGCTCTCCCGGCCCGGAGGTACGGCCCGCGCACCCCCGCCAGAACCATCGTGCCACCAACCCGCCCCCGGTATGCGGGTCCTGACGCATCGCCGGACGGGCACACATGCGCGGGACACCTCGCACAGGAATACGACCGGCGACGCGGCCACGAAATCCACACGAATTCACGGGGCTTCGTTTCAATAACCACGCAATGCACGGGACAGGGAATCCACGTACGGGACACAGAGGCGCTGTATGCCCGAATTAGTCTGTATTAATCGGTACATCCAGGGCGAACGGGCGACACCTGTGTGCCCATCATCACGTCGACCAGGATGGCAAGTTCGGCGAATTACGGGGTACCCGCGCGGGATAACCAGGAATGACAGTGCGGGTTTTACGGAATCCCACAGCCGACGCTAGGGTGCCTGAGATGTTCGACGCCGCAACGTCCCCCGGCCACAGCCGCAGGCCGCTCCCCCCGGCACAGCCGCCGGTGCGTGGGGTGCCCGACCGGCCCACCCCGACGCACGCGCAGGAGCAGTCGCGGACCGGCAGACCGGGCAGGCAGCGCGACGCGTTCTTCGACAACGCCAAGTACCTCGCGATCGTGCTGGTGGCCCTGGGGCACTCCTGGTCGGCCATCAAGACCGACAACCGGGCCCTCGAAGGTCTGTACAACGTCGTCTACACCTTCCACATGCCGGCGTTCATCGTCATCTCCGGCTACTTCTCCCGCAGTTTCGACATGCGCCCGGACCGGCTGAAGCGGCTGGTCACCGGCATAGCCGTCCCGTACCTGCTGTTCCAGATCGCCTATTCGCTGTTCCGGCGCTACGCGGGCCAGGCCGACGACCCGATCAGTCTCGTCTCCCCGTACTACCTCACCTGGTTCCTGTGCGCGCTGTTCATCTGGCGCCTGACCACCCCCCTGTGGAAGCTGGTCCGCCGGCCGCTGCCCCTCGCTCTGGGCATCGCCATGGTCGGATCGGTCACCCCGGGCCTCGACGACAACCTGGACCTCGGCCGCGTCCTGCAGTTCCTGCCCTGCTTCGTCCTCGGCCTGCTGCTGAAGCCCGAGCACTTCGCGCTGATACGCCGGCCCGCGGTGCGGGTGCTGTCCGTGCCGGTGTTCGCCGCGGCCCTGGCCGTCGGCTGGTGGACCGTGCCGCGCGTGGACGGCGGGTGGTTCTACCGGCAGAGTTCGGCGCAGGACATCGGTGCCCCCTGGTGGACCGGACCGCTGATGACGCTGGCCATGTTCGGCTGCGCGCTGCTGCTGACCGCCTGCTTCCTCGCCTGGGTGCCGGGCCGCCGGACGTGGTTCACCGCCCTCGGCGCGGGGACGCTGTACGGCTATCTGCTCCACGGCTTCGTGGTCAAGGGCACGCTCTACGCGGGCGGGTTCGACCTCGCCCAGCAGTACGGCGCCCTGGGTACGGTCGCGGTCACCGTCCTCGCGGCCGCCGCCGTCACGGTGCTGTGCACCAAGCCGGTGCAGCGCGTCTTCCGCTTCGCGATGGAGCCGAAGATGGAGTGGGCGTTCCGGGAGGACGCGGCCGAACTGGCCCGCGAACGGCAGAAGCAGCGGGAGACGGTCGGCGTCTAGCCGGCTTCGCTCCCCGCCCGGAACCCCCTCAGGTTTCGAGACCGAGAAGGGCGCGCGTCCTGGCGTACTTCTCGGTCAGCCGGGCCCGGGTCTGCTCGTCGAGCGCCGCGAGCCGCCGCGGGTCGGCGTTGTGCGCCAGGTCGGCCTCCTTCACCAGCAGCGCGCCCGGGGTGGCGAGGATGCGGCGCGCGTACGCCTCCAGTTCCTCCCCGGGCCGCCTGGTGAGGGCGTCCACGATGGCCTTGGTGCGCGGGGTCAGGGCGGCGGCGGCCAGCCACTGGCGGCTGAGCGCGTCGTCCTCGACGGAGTCGTGCAGCCAGGCCGCCGCGATCTGCTCCGGGTCACCGCCGCGGGCCCGCACTCCCTGGGCGACGGCCGCGAGGTGTTCGGCGTACGGCAGCCCCGCCTTGTCGGTCTGCCCCTCGTGGGCGGCCCGCGCGACGGCCTCGACCTCTGCGAGCGTGAGCTGGGTCATGGCTCCAGTGTCCCCCCGCCCCGCACCCGGCGGCCACCACGGAGGACGGCCGCGGCCCGGCGGGCGGGTCAGCGGCCGTTCGCCGTCGGCTGGCGGCAGATGAGGAGCAGGGCGCGGTCGTCGTTGACGTCCTTGGCGACCGCCTCGATGAGGTGCCAGGCGGCGCCGTGGAAGCCGCCGGCCACATAGCGGTCGGCCTCGCCGGTGAGCCGGTCGATGCCCTCCACGATGTCCCGGTCGGAGGTCTCCACCAGTCCGTCGGTGAACAGCATCAGGACGTCACCGGGGCGCAGCGAGCCCTTCACGGGGTCGAACTGGGCGCCGTCGTACACCCCGAGCAGCGGCCCCTCGGCGGCCTTCTCCTCCCAGCGCCCGCTGCCCGCGCTGAGCTGGAGCCCCGGCGGGTGCCCGGCGGAGTACAGCTCGTAGTCCCCGGAGTCCAGGTCCAGGACCAGGTGGATGGAGGTGGCGAAGCCCTCGTCCCAGTCCTGGCGCAGGAGGTAGCCGTTGGCGGCCGGGAGGAAGGCGTGCGGCGGGAGGGAGCCCAGCAGGCCGCCGAACGCGCCGGACAGCAGCAGGGCGCGCGAGCCCGCGTCCATGCCCTTGCCGGACACGTCGGTGAGCACGGCCTCCAGCGTCCGGCCGCCGTTCGTGCGGGCGGCGACGACGAAGTCACCGGAGAAGGACTGGCCGCCCGCCGGGCGCAGCGCCATCTCGTGGTGCCAGCCCTGCGGCAGCTTCGGCAGCTTGCTCTGCACCCGGATCCGCTCGCGCAGGTCGAACAGCATGGTGCCGCCGCGCCGCCAGGGCACGCCGACCCGGCTGCGGAACTGCGCGGTCAGCAGCCCGAAGAACCCGCACGCGGCCACCACCAGGACCACGCCGGGGGTGACCCGGGAGGGGCCCTCGGTGTAGGGGCCGAGCCGTATCGACTCCACGATCAGCGCGGTGGCCGCCGCCGCGTACAGACCGAGCAGGCTCGCCGGGCGCAGCAGCAGGCCGCCGGCGACGATCGGCAGCACCAGGGTGGCCGGGGAACACCACACGGAGTCGAGGAGGGTCATGGTCGCGAGGACCGGGACCATCAGGAGCAGTCCGGCGAAGGCGATCCAGTCGGAGCCGTCGCCGCGGAAGTAGTCCACGGCGCTTCTGCGCAGGCCGACGCGGGCCCGGTGCCACTGCATCTTCCACCGGGCCGTGAACGTCTCGGCCTTCGCGCGCCGCTGTCGTCCTGCTGCCATCAGTTCGCGACCCTATCCAGCGGACCGGCTGCTTGGCACGGGAGGTCCCACTTGTCCCCCCTGTGGGATTCCACTTCGCCGCCCGTCGGCCGGTTTCCGGCGGGCCGGGACGGGGGGAAAATCACTGGCTCGCCCCGCTTCGCCCTGATAGGCATGGCGCATGGGGACTGAGAGCGAAACCGAGTTGAGGACGCTGCGCCCGGAGGAGTTCGACCGGTGGTGGGACCATCTGGTCCGCGCGTTCGGCGGCGGAGCGGCCTCCGCCGAGGAACGGGAACTGGACAAGTCGCTCACCGAGTTCGACCGTTCCCTGGCCGCCTGGGACGGGGACGCGCTCGTCGGCACGTCCGGGGCCTTCAGCTTCCGGATGACCGTGCCGGGCGGGGCGGTGGTGCCCACCGCGGGCGTGACGATGGTCAGTGTGTCCGCGACGCACCGGCGGCGCGGGGTGCTGACGTCGATGATGCGGCGGCTGCTGGACGACGCGCGCGCCAAAGGGGATCCGCTGGCCGCGCTGTTCGCCTCCGAGCCCGCGATCTACGGCCGCTTCGGGTACGGCGCGGCGACCCTCCAGCTCATCGCCGAGATCGACACCGGCCGGGTGACCCTGGCGGTGCCCGAGGGCACCGATGAGCCGCGCGTGCGCTACGCGGCGCCGGCCGATGTGCTGCCGGGGTGCGAGGCGGTGTACGCGGCCCTGGTGCCCCGGCGCCCGGGCATGCTGGCGCGGCGGCCCGGCTGGGAGCGGGCCGCGCTGGTCGACCCGGAGAGCGAGCGGGAGGGCGCGTCGGCGCTGCAATGCGTGGTCGCCGAACGGGACGGTGAGATCACCGGGTACGCGCGCTTCCGTACGAAGCTGGGCTGGGGGCGGAGCGGTCACGACGGCACGGTGACGCTGGAGGACCTGGCCGCGCTCGATCCGGCGAGCGAGGCGGCGCTGTGGCGCTTCCTGTTCGGCATCGACCTGATGACGACGCTGAAGATGCGGGCGCGGCCGGTCGACGACGCCTGGCAGTACCTGGTCTCCGACATCCGCCGCTGCCTGCCGCAGACACGGGACGCCGGGTACGTCCGGCTGGTGGACGTGGGGGCGGCCCTGTCGGCCCGTACGTATCTGACCCCGGTCGACGTCGTGTTCGAGGTCGAGGACGCCTTCTGTCCCTGGAACGCGGGGCGTTGGCGGCTGACCGGCGACCCGAAGGGCGCGTCCTGCGAGCGGACGGCCGACGCGGCCGATCTCGTTCTGTCGGTGCGGGAGTTGGGCGCGGTGTATCTGGGCGGGGTGAGCCTGCTGTCGCTGGCGGCGGCCGGGCGGGTGCGCGAGCTGCGGCCGGGGGCGCTGGCGGAGGCGTCGGTGGCGTTCGGCTCACCGGTGGCCCCGTGGCTGCCCCACGGCTTCTAGGCCGGCGTTTCTCGCGGGCCGGTCAGCGTTTCTGGCAGGCCGGGCACCAGAAGAGGTTGCGGGCGGCGAGGTCGGCGGTGCTGATGCCGCCGCCGCAGACGTGGCAGGGCAGGTTCGCCCGGCGGTAGACGTACACCTCGCCGCCGTGGTCGTCGACGCGGGGCGGGCGGCCCATGGCCTCGGGGGTGTGCTCCGGGCGGACGGTGTCGATCCGGTTGTTCCGGACGCCCTCCCGCATCAGCGCGGCCAGGTCGGCCCAGATCGCGTCCCACTCGGCCGGGGTGATGTCCCGGCCCGCGCGGTAGGGGTCGATGCCGTGCCGGAACAGCACCTCGGCGCGGTAGACGTTGCCGACGCCGGCCACGATCTTCTGGTCCATGAGCAGGGCGGCGATCGTCGTACGGCTGCGGGAGATCCTGCGGTAGGCCGCGCCCGGGTCGGCGTCCGCGCGCAGCGGGTCGGGGCCGAGCCGGTCGTGGACCGCCCGCTTCTCGGCGTCCGTGATCAGGGCGCAGGTGGTGGGGCCGCGCAGATCGACGTACGACGTGTCGTCGGCGAGCCGGAGCCGGACGGTGTCGGCCGGCGGGGGCGCCGGGGCGTCCCCGAAGCCGACCTTGCCGAAGAGGCCGAGGTGGATGTGGACCCAGTCGCCGTCCCGGAAGCCCAGGAAGAGGTGCTTGCCGTGGGCTTCCGTGGCGGTCAGCTCGGTACGGTCCAGAAGGGCGGCGGCGTCGGAGAACTTGCCCTGGGGGCTGGTGACGCGGACGGTCCGTCCCGAGAAGCGCTCGGCGTAGTCCTGGGCCAGCCGGTGGATCGTGTGCCCCTCTGGCACGGGCCCCTGTTCCTTCCCGCCCCCTGGGGGCTCAGTCCTGCTGCGGGTGGTGGGCCGGGATCGGCGGGAGGTCGCCCGTGGTCTCGTACGCCGACAGCATGTCGATGCGGCGGATGTGGCGCTCGTCACCGGAGAACGGGGTGTTGAGGAAGACCTCGACGAACTTGGTCGCCTCCTCCGTGCTGTGCATGCGCGCACCCACGGCCACCACGTTGGCGTTGTTGTGCTGCCGGCCGAGCGTCGCCGTCTCCTCGCTCCAGGCCAGCGCCGCGCGCACGCCCTTCACCTTGTTCGCGGCGATCTGCTCGCCGTTGCCGGAGCCGCCGATGACGATGCCGAGGGCGTCCGGGTCCGCGGCCGTCCGTGCCGCGGCACGGAGGCAGAAGGGCGGGTAGTCGTCCTGGGCGTCATAGATGTGCGGCCCGCAGTCGACGGGCTCGTGGCCGGCGGCCTTCAGCCACTCGACGAGGTGGTTCTTGAGTTCGTAGCCCGCATGGTCGGAGCCGAGATACACGCGCATGCAACGAGTGTGACACGCCCGTATCGGGGCAGCAGCCCCAGGGTGTCGGCGGGCACCCGGGGCGGTAAATGTGAGGCAGGGCATAGATCCTCAAGAGAACCTCAAATAACGATACGGATTCAGAGGTTCCCGAATTCGTTCACCTCGGATTCACTGGACCGACTCGTACACCGCTCGTGCGGGCAGCTCTACCTGGCGCAAAGGAAATCCGTCCATGACCTCTGGTTCGGGCCTCCAAGCAGGACTGAAAAACCGCCATCTTTCGATGATCGCGATCGGCGGCGTCATCGGAGCCGGCCTTTTCGTCGGTTCCAGTTCCGGTATCGCCACAGCGGGACCGGGCATCCTCCTGTCCTACGCCCTCGTCGGCACGCTCGTCGTCCTCGTGATGCGCATGCTCGGCGAGATGTCCGCCGCCAACCCGACCTCCGGCTCGTTCTCGGCGCACGCCGACCGCGCGCTGGGCCGCTGGGCCGGGTTCTCCATCGGCTGGCTCTACTGGTTCTTCTGGGTCGTCGTGCTCGCCGTCGAGGCGACCGCCGGCGCCAAGATCCTCGAAGGGTGGATCCCGGCCGTCCCGCAGTGGGGCTGGGCGCTCATCGTGATGACCGTGCTGACCGCGACCAACCTGGTCTCCGTCGGCTCCTACGGCGAGTTCGAGTTCTGGTTCGCCGGGATCAAGGTCGTGGCCATCGGCGCGTTCATCGTCGTCGGCCTGCTGGCCATCTTCGGCGTCCTGCCGGGCGTGCACGCCGACCAGGCGAGCTTCGGCAACCTGACCTCGCACGGCGGATTCCTGCCGCACGGTCCGGGCTCGATCCTCACCGGTGTGCTGCTGGTCGTCTTCTCCTTCATGGGCAGCGAGATCGCCACCCTGGCGGCCGGCGAGTCCGAGGACCCGCAGCGCGCGGTCACCAAGTCCACCAACAGCATCATCTGGCGGATCGGCGTCTTCTACCTGGGCTCGATCCTGATCGTGGTCTCGCTGCTGCCGTGGGACGACGCGTCCATCGCGAAGGACGGCTCCTACGTCGCCGCGCTGAACTCGCTGGGCATCGCGCACGCCGGTCAGATCATGAACTTCATCGTGCTGACCTCGGTGCTGTCCTGTCTGAACTCCGGCCTGTACACGGCCTCGCGCATGGCCTTCTCGCTCGGCGGGCGGGGAGACGCGCCGAAGGCGTTCGCGCGGGTCAACGGCCGGGGTGTGCCGATGGCGGCGATCCTCGCGTCGGTGGTGTTCGGCTTCGTCGCCGTCTTCTTCAACTACCTGTCCCCGGACAAGATCTTCCTCTTCCTCGTCAACTCCTCCGGCGCGGTGGCCCTGTTCGTGTGGCTGGTCATCTGCTTCTCGCAGCTGCGGATGCGGAAGATCATCCAGCGCGAGGCGCCGGAGAAGCTCGTGGTGCGGATGTGGCTGTACCCGTACCTGACCTGGGCGACGGCCGCGCTGATCGTGTTCGTCCTCGGTTACATGCTGACCGACACGGAGCACGACGGCCGCGAGACGGTGCTGCTGTCGCTGCTGGTCGCGGCGATCGTGCTGGCGATCGCCGTGGTGAAGGAGCGGATCCGGGCCGGCCGCCCGGCCCCCGCGACCGAGGCCCCGGCCGACAAGGTGTCCATCGGCTGATCCGGCCCGGCACGGCCGCACGACCTGGCCGCACAACCTGACGGAACACTGTCAGGTTGTGCGGCCATGCTGCGTTCCAAGACGCACACGGACCAGCGCACCGGCCTGACCCTCCTCTGCCCCGGCGACCCCGGCCACGACGACGAACGTACGGCCGAGGACGTGGTGGCCGCCGTACGGTACGCCGCCGAGCGCGGGCCGCCCGCGGGTGCGGCTACGAGGGCGGGCTGCGGGTGACGACGAAGCGGCTGGACGGGATCGTGCACCCCGGCCCGCGCCCCAGGAGGCCGAGCCGTACGGGCCGGCGCCGCGAACGGGGGCACCTCCCACGCGTTGAGCAGCGGGGGAAGCTCCGCGCCGGGCGTGGGCGCGGTGTCGTACACCCTGGGCGGCGGGCCCGGCATCCTGGCCCGGGAGTCGGGGTACGCGGCCGACCACGTGCGGTGGCCGGAGCTCGTCACCGCCGACGGCACGCTCCGCACGGACCGTGCCGGACGGGCTGACCTCGTCCTTCGCCGCCGTGCCGTACCCGGACGTCCCCGCGCCGCCTGCGCAGTTGCGCGGCACCTACGTCGTCTCCGCCCGGGTCGCCCGCACCGGTCCCGGCGGCGCGGGCATCGTCGCCCCGCTGCGGGAGCTGGACGCCGAGCGGGCCGGGGAACTGCCGAGGCGGACCGGTCCGGCGGCGGACCTGAGGTGCGTGGTGCGGGTCAGCCACCTGGGCGGGCGCTCCCGCGGCCGGTGCCGAACGCGGTGCCGTAGGGGAAGGGGCGGTTCCTGGTGCGGGGGCTGCCGTCCGACGACACGCTCGGCCGGTCGCTCAACCTCCCCGTCGGCGCGGGCGACCGGGGTGCGGGGCTGTACGACGCCGGAACGCGGAAGAGGCTCGCCGGGGTGAAGGAGACCTACGACCCGGCGAACCTCTTCCGCGGGAACCACGGCGTCAGCGCTTGTCGACCAGCTTCCAGGCGGTGGGCAGCGCGCCCATCGCCAGGGCGGCCTTGAGGGCGTCACCGATCAGGAACGGGGTGAGGCCGGCCGCGACGGCCTGGGAGGCGGACAGGTGGGCGGCCAGGGCCAGGTAGGGGACGCCGACCGCGTAGACGACGGCCTCGCCGAGGATCATCGTGCCGGCCATGCGCAGCGGGGAGCGGTCGGCGCCGCGGCGGGCCAGGGCGCCGACGAGGGCGGAGGCGAGCAGCATGCCGAGGACGTAGCCGAAGGAGACCATGCCCGCGCCGGAGGTGCCCTGCGCGAACCACGGCACGCCCGCCACACCGGCGACCGCGTACAGCGCGAGGGAGAGGAAGCCGCGGCGGGCGCCGAGCGTGGTGCCGACGAGCAGCGCGGCGAAGGTCTGGCCGGTCACCGGCACCGGGGAACCGGGCACCGGCACGGAGAGCTGGGCCGCGAGACCGGTGAGCACCGCGCCGCCGACGACGAGGGCGACGTCACGGACGCGGGACGCGGGCAGCAGGTCGGCGAGGACGGCGCCGGGGCGGGCGGTGGCGGTGGCGGTGCTCATGGGGACTCCGCGGGTGACGGGGACATGCTGGGACAGGGTGACGCTATCCGAGCCGCCCGCGGCCGATCACCGTCAGCGCCCGACAAAGGGCGGAACGAGAGCTTCGTGGGCTCCGGACAAAGAGTGCCGGTTACACCGGCCGACGGGTGACCCTGATCACTGAGGCAGGGACGTTTCGCTCACGTGAAGCGGATGCCGACGGAACTGTGCGGTCTCACCAAACCAACCTTGCTCACCTGGTCGGATTCCTTCCCGTCCCCGGCGTCGGTGACCGAGCCCTGTGCTCGGCTCGCCGAACGGGGCCTGATCCGGGAGTCGGCCGCGCCCCACCGCTCGAACGCGGTCGGCCGCGTGCCGTACAGCACGGTGGCGCTGATGGACCTGCGGGGCCGGGTGGTGGCCCGGCGGGAGCCGCGGCACGAACGGACCGGCCCGGCCCGGGTCGTCGCGGGAGCCGCCGAAGACCTCGCGGGTCTGCTCGCCGGGGTGCCGGGCCGGCGCCCGCTGGGGGTCGGGGTGGCGGTCGGCGGCTGGATGGACCGGGAGACGGGCGCCGTGGTCGAGCGCGATCAGCGGATCGCCGGCCTGTCGGTGGGCGATTCCCGCAAGCTCCCGCACCTGCTCCAGGCGTACGTCACCCGCCAAGGAGAGCCCACTCGATCGAGGACGACGCGTCGCACTCCCGCCCATGGCCGTGTAACCGTGGATTCACCCTGCGTACCCCGGCCGTCCGGATGATGGGCGCGCCTGTCGTGCGCGTGGGCGGGCCGCCCAGACTGGCGGGGTTTTTGCCCGCCCATCGCACTGGGAGAGCCTCCCCCCATGCCCAGCAGCACGACCACTCAGACGCCGCCGCAGCAGCGGGCGGACGCCTCCCTCTCCCATGGCCTCAAGCAGCGCCACCTGTCGATGATCGCCCTGGGCGGGGTGATCGGCGCGGGCCTCTTCGTCGGCTCCGGCGCGGGCATCGCCGCCGCCGGCCCGTCCATCGTGATCGCCTACACCCTCTCCGGCGTGCTGGTGATGCTGGTGATGCGGATGCTCGGCGAGATGTCGGCCGCCTACCCCTCCTCGGGCTCCTTCTCGGCGCACGCCGAGCGGGCGATCGGCCCCTGGGCGGGCTTCGCCGCGGGCTGGTCCTTCTGGGTCCTGCTCTGCACGGCGGTGGGCCTGGAGGGCATCGGCGCCGCGAAGATCGTCCAGGGCTGGCTGCCGGGCACCCCGCAGTGGATGTGGGTCGCGCTGTTCATGGTCGTCTTCTGCGGGGCGAACCTGGCCGCCGTGAAGAACTTCGGCGAGTTCGAGTTCTGGTTCGCCGCGCTGAAGGTGGGCGCGATCAGCCTGTTCCTGATCCTGGGCGGGCTGGCCATCGCGGGCGTGCTGCCCGGCACCGACTCCCCCGGCGCGTCGAACCTGACCGACTTCCTGCCGCACGGCAGCGAGGGCCTGCTGGTCGGCCTGCTCGCCTCGGTCTTCGCGTACGGCGGCCTGGAGACGGTCACCATCGCGGCGGCCGAGTCGGAGGACCCGGTGCGCGGTGTCGCCTCCGCCGTCCGCACGGCGATGTGGCGGATCGCCCTGTTCTACATCGGCTCGATGGCGGTCGTCGTCACCCTCGTCCCCTGGAGCTCCGCGGAGGTCGTGGCGAAGGGCCCGTACGTCGCCACCCTCGACCACCTGGGCATCCCCGGCGCGGGCCAGTTGATGAACGTGGTCGTCCTGGTCGCCCTGCTGTCCGCGATGAACGCCAACATCTACGGCTCCTCGCGCATCGCCTACTCCCTGGTCGAGCGCGGCCAGGGCCCGAGGGCGCTGGCCAGGCTGTCCGGCGGGGTCCCGCGCGTCGCGGTCCTCACCTCCTGCTTCTTCGGCTTCGTGTGCGTGCTGCTCAGCTACTGGCGTCCGGACGACGTCTTCCCCTGGCTGCTGAACATGATCGGCGCGGTCATCCTGGTCGTCTGGATCTTCATCGCGGTCTCCCAGCTGCTGCTCCGCCGCCGCATCGAGCGCGAGACCCCCGAGAAGCTGGTCGTGCGCATGTGGGGCTTCCCCTGGCTGACCTGGGTCACCCTGGCCGGCATGGCCGCGATCTTCGTCCTGATGGCCCGCGAGCCGGGCACCCGCGTCCAGCTCTACTCGACGGGCGGGATGACGCTGGCCCTGGCGGCGGTGGGGTACGCCTGGCAGCGGGCGCGGGCCGGGCGCTGACCGCCGTACCCCGGACGAGGCCCCCACGTGCGACACGCGGGGGCCTTTCTGTTGCCCCGAAGTTGTTGTTGCTAGCGTGTAGTTGCAAGATACTTGCAATAAGGTTCCGGAGGGGATCACCCATGCCCGTCTACACGCTGCCCGACCTGCCCTACGACTACGCGGCACTCGCGCCCGTGATCAGTCCCGAGATCATCGAGCTGCACCACGACAAGCACCACGCGGCCTATGTGAAGGGCGCGAACGACACGCTGGAGCAGCTCGCCGAGGCGCGGGACAAGGAGTCGTGGGGCTCGATCAACGGCCTGGAGAAGAACCTGGCGTTCCACCTGTCCGGGCACATCCTGCACTCGATCTACTGGCAGAACATGACGGGCCCCAAGGACGGCGGCGGCGAGCCGCTGGCCGCCGACGGCGTGGGCGGGCTGGCCGAGGCGATCAAGGAGTCCTTCGGCTCCTTCGCCGCCTTCAAGACGCAGCTGTCCAAGGCCGCCGCGACCACCCAGGGCTCCGGCTGGGGCGTCCTCGCCCACGAACCGCTGAGCGGGCGGCTGGTCGTGGAGCAGGTCTACGACCACCAGGGCAACGTCGGCCAGGGCTCCACCCCGATCCTGGTCTTCGACGCCTGGGAGCACGCCTTCTACCTCCAGTACCGCAACCAGAAGGTCGACTTCGTCGAGGCCATGTGGCGGGTCGTCAACTGGCAGGACGTGGCGAAGCGGTACGAGGCGGCGAAGGCCCGCGCGAACGTGCTGCTCCTGGCCCCCTGAGAACGTCCCGCCTCGTGATCGTCTTCTCACCCTTCACGACGGCGGGCGGATGAGAGAAGACCCCCGTGAGGACGTGACTCACGGGGGTCTTCCCTTGCGCGCCGAGGGTTACAGGTTGCTGAAGTCCGGGCCCTTGGTGCGGGTCCGCTTGATCTCGTAGAAGCCCGGCACCGAGGCCACGGCGATCGTGCCGTCCCACAGGCGGGCCGCCTCCTCGCCCTTCGGGGCGGGGGTGACGACCGGGCCGAAGAAGGCGATCTGCTCCCCGTCGGGACCGGGCACCGCGATGACCGGGGTGCCGACGTCCTGGCCGACCTTCTCGATGCCCTCCTTGTGGGAGGCGCGCAGCTCGGGCTCGTACGGGGTGGAGTCCCAGTGGTCCATGAGGGACTCGGGCAGCCCCACGTCCTTCAGGGCGGCGGCCACGGCCGGCTTCTCCGGGCCCTCGCCCTGGTTGTGGATGCGGGTGCCGAGCGCGGTGTAGAGGTCGCCGAGCACCTCCGCGCCGTGCTCCTGCTGGGCCGCGATGACGACGCGGACCGGACCCCACGCCTTGGTCGCGAGCATCTCACGGTAGTCCTCGGGCAGCTCGTCGAGCCTGTTCTCGTTGAGCACGGCGAGGCTCATCACATGCCAGCGGACCTCGATGTCCCGGACCTTCTCCACCTCCAGCACCCAGCGGGAGGTCATCCAGGCCCAGGGGCACAGCGGGTCGAACCAGAAGTCGACGGGGGTCTTCTCCGACATGTCTCTCCTCATGGGGAACCCTTTCTCCGGGAAACGCCGCCGCCGGCCGCGCCATTCCCCGTCACCCCTGTCAGGAGCACATGGCAGGATCGGTCCTGTTCAGCCGCCATCCACGCGATCACGAGGGAGTGCCGTCCGTGCCCGGTGAGAATCTGTCCCGCGACGAGGCCCGGGAGCGGGCCGCACTGCTGTCCGTCGACGGCTACGAGGTGTCCCTGGACCTGCGGTCCGCCGTCGGCGACGCGGGCGGCGAGCCGCGCACGTTCCGCTCGGTGACCACCATCCGCTTCCGCAGCAGCGAGCCGGGCGCCGCCGGCTTCGCCGATCTGGTCGCGCCGAGCGTGACGTCCGTGTCGCTCAACGGGCGGGACCTGGACCCGGGCGAGGTGTTCGACGGCTCCCGGATCCTGCTGGAGGACCTGGCCGCGGAGAACGAGCTGGTGGTGGACGCCCAGTGCGCCTACTCCCGCACCGGCGAGGGCCTGCACCGCTTCGTCGACCCGGAGGACGGCGAGGTCTACCTGTACACGCAGTACGAGCCGGCCGACGCCCGCCGCGTGTTCGCCAACTTCGAGCAGCCGGACCTGAAGGCGCCGTACCGCTTCGAGGTGCGGGCGCCGGAGGGCTGGACGGTGTGGAGCAACGGCGCCGGTGAACTCGCCGACGGGGTCTGGCGGTTCGCGGAGACGAAGCCGATCTCGACGTACATCACGTGCGTGGTGGCGGGCCCGTACCACTATGTGACGGACACCTACACCCGGACCTTCGAGGACGGCACGAAGCTGGAGATCCCGCTCGGCGCGATGTGCCGCAAGGGTCTCGCGCCGCACTTCGACGCGGACGACGTGTTCCTGGTGACCAAGCAGGGCCTGGACTTCTTCCACGACCACTTCGACTACCCGTACCCGTTCGGGAAGTACGACCAGGCGTTCGTGCCGGAGTACAACCTGGGCGCGATGGAGAACCCGGGCCTGGTGACCTTCCGCGAGGAGTACATCTTCCGCGGAAAGGTGACACAGGCGTCGTACGAGGCGCGGGCCAACGTCATCCTGCACGAGATGGCGCACATGTGGTTCGGCGACCTGGTCACCATGGAGTGGTGGGACGACCTGTGGCTGAAGGAGTCCTTCGCGGACTTCATGGGCACCTTCGCGAACGTGGGCGCGACCCGCTTCAAGGACGCGTGGATCACCTTCGCCAACCGCCGCAAGGCCTGGGCGTACCGCGCGGACCAGCTGCCGTCCACGCACCCGATCACGGCGGACATCCGTGACCTGGAGGACGCCAAGCTGAACTTCGACGGCATCACCTACGCCAAGGGCGCCTCGGTGCTGAAGCAGCTGGTGGCCTACGTCGGCCAGGACGCGTTCCTGGAGGGCTCCCGGCGCTACTTCAAGCGGAACGCGTACGGCAACACCCGCCTCGGCGACCTGCTGTCCGTGCTGGCGGAGACCAGCGGCCGGGACATGACGGCGTGGGCGGCCTCATGGCTCCAGACGGCCGGGGTGAACTCGCTGACCCCGCAGGTGCTGCTGGACACCGAGGGCGGCCGGATCGCCGAGCTGGCGATCCTCCAGGAGGCCCCGGAGTCGCACCCGGAGCTGCGCCCGCACCGGATCGCGGTGGGCCTGTACCGGCGTACGCCCGAGGGCGCGGTGGAGCGGTACGCGCGCGTGGAGACGGACGTGCACGAGCCACGCACGGTCGTGGCGGAGCTGGCGGGCGCCGAGGCACCGGAGCTGGTGCTGGTCAACGACGACGACCTGACCTACTGCAAGGTCCGGTTCGACGAGACCTCGCTGGTCACGCTGCGGACGCACCTGGGCGCGCTCACCGATCCGCTGGCCCGCGCGCTGTGCTGGTCGGCGCTGTGGAACATGACCCGGGACGCGCTGCTGCCGGCGCGGGACTTCGTCGACCTGGTGCTGCGCTTCGCGGGCCGCGAGTCGGACATCGGGGTGCTCCAGATGCTGCACGCCTGGGCGAACTCGGCGCTGGCGCACTACGCGGCGCCCGACTGGCGGGAGACCGGCGGGGAGCTGCTGGCCGAGGGGGCGCTGCGGGAGCTGCGGGAGGCGGAGCCGGGCAGTGAGCACCAGCTCGCGTGGGCGCGGTTCTTCGCGTCCGTGGCGACCGCCGAGCCGGACCTGAAGCTGCTGACGGACCTGCTGGACGGCACGGTCGAGATCGACGGGCTCGAGGTGGACCAGGAGCTGCGCTGGGCGTTCCTGGAGCCGCTGGCCGCGCACGGGGCGGCGGACGAGTCGGTGCTGGCGGCGGAGCTGGTCCGGGACGACACGGCGTCCGGCAAGCGGCACCAGGTGCGCTGCCTGGCCGCGCGGCCGTCGGCGCCGGTGAAGGCGCAGGCGTGGGCGCAGGTGGTGGAGTCCGACGCGCTGTCGAACGCGCTGGTGGAGGCGACGATCTCGGGCTTCCAGCAGCCGTCGCAGCGGGAGCTGACCGCGCCGTACGCGCAGCTGTACTTCGCGGCGATCGAGCGGGTGTGGCGCGAGCGGTCGATCCAGATCGGCATGGACGTGGTGCGGGGCCTGTTCCCGGCGTACCAGGACCGGCCGGAGACGCTGGACGCGACGGACGCGTGGCTGGAGGCCCACCGGGACGCGGCGCCGGCGCTGCGCCGGCTGGTGCTGGAGGCGCGGGACGACCTGGCGCGGGCGCTGCGCGCGCAGGAGTGCGACGCGGCGGCCGGCCGGTGAGCTGTGGCCTGAGCCTGCCCGGCCGGTGACCGTTACGAAATTCGGGCAAACATAGCCGTAACCCCTGGTCCGCACCCGATCGGACCAGGGGTTTTGCTTGCCTACTCGGCATCCGAACACCTGACCTTTAGTCCCGTCTTGTCCGCATTTCTCAACGGGCGTGTAACAGCGGTTACGGTCCGGACCGGGCGCGGGAATCCCGAGGCCATGACCCACAACACCCCGCTCTCCCCCCGCCCCCTCCGCCACCTCGCCGACGTCCACCGCCGCGTCCTGACGGCCGCCCAGTTGCGCGCCCACGGCGTGACGCCGGCCGAGCTGACCGAGCAGTGCCGTCCCGACGGCCCCTGGCAGGAGCTGCTCCCGCACGTGATCCTGCTGCACTCCGGCCCGCCCACCGGCGAGGAACGGCTGCACGGGGCCCTGCTGTACGCGGCCCGCGCGACGGAGCCGGGCGTGCCGGTCCAGCCGACGGCCGGGAGTCCGCACCGGCCGCTGTACCAGGAGGCGGTGCTCACCGGACTGGCGGCGCTGGCCCTGCACGGCTTCTCGTCCACCCCGCCGCCGACCGCCCTGGACCACGTGGACGTCCTGGTCCCGCGCCGGCGCCGGCTGCGCTCCACCCGCTACGTCCGCGTCCTGCGCACCTGCGACCTGCCCGTCCCGCAGACGGTGACCGGGCTGCCGGTGGCGCCGGTGCCCCGGGCGCTGGCGGACGCGGTGGCGGAGCTGAGGGACGCGGAGGCGGTACGGCGGCTGCTGACCGAGGCGGTGCGCGGCGGCCACTGCGAACCGGCGGCCGTCGTCCGGGAGCTGACCCTCGCCAAGCTGCTGACCCGCCCGCACGTGGTGGACGCCGTGGACGCGCTGCTCGCGGAGGGCCGCTCGATCGCCGAGGACCGCCTGTACCGGATGGTCCGCGAGTACGGCCTGCCCGACCCGGTCTGGAACGTCGACCTGCGCCTGCCCGGCGGCCCGCACCTGGGCGGCCTGGACGCCTACTGGCCGGACCAGGCGGTCGCCGTCGAACTGGACACGCGCGCGCCCCGGCAAGGCCACCGGCAGGACCAGGGACAAGGCCAGGGCCAGGGCCAGGACAACGACGCGCTGTGGTCCGAGTACGCCCGCAAGCGCGAGCACCTGGAACGACTCGGCATCACGGTCGTGTACCTCACGCCCAGGAAGCTGCGGGACTCCCTGGAGCAGCAGGCCGCGGTGGTGCGGACCGCGCTGATGGCGTCCGGGGACCGCGACCCGGCGGCGTACGTCGTGGTGCTGCCCCGGTAGCGACGACCCGCCCGCTCCTCCAGTTCTCCTGCGCCGACCGGGTGAGCGGTCACCGGAACGGACGAGCAGGGCGGGCGGGGCGGGGGCGGGCCACGGTAGAGGAGAGTCATGAGACACCCCCGAATAGCGGCAGGCACGTGCTCCCTCCTCCTCGCCGCCGCGTGCGCGTTCGCCGATCCGGCGACGGCGCAAGTGGCGCCCCGCACCGTGGCCGGCGGTTACGTGGCCCTCGGCGACTCCTACTCCTCCGGTGCCGGAGCCGGTGACTACCTGGACTCCGGCAAGGAGTGCAAGCGCAGCAGCCGGGCCTTCCCCGTGCTGTGGGCCGAGGCCCACGCGCCGGCGTCCTTCACCTTCGCCGCGTGCAACGGCGCCGGCGCCGACGACGTCCTGGCCGACCAGCTCGGCCACCTCAGCCCGCGCACCGGGCTGGTCACGCTCACCGTCGGCGGCAGCGACTCGGGCTTCGTCTCCGTCATCGCGAACTGCGCGCTGGGCGGCGCCAAGGGGTGCCTGTCCGCCGTCTCCCGGGCCCGCACCACGATGGACGGGTCCCTCTCGGGCAGCCTCGACCGGCTCTATTCGGCCATCCGGGACCGGGCCCCCGCCGCCCGTGTCGTGGTGCTCGGCTACCCGCACCTGTACCACCTCCAGGGCGCCTGCGCGCTGGGCCTCCCGGACAGCGAACGCGCCACGCTGAACGACGCCGTGGACCACCTCAACGCCGTGATCGCCCGGCGCGCCACCGCCCACGGGTTCACCTTCGCCGACGTCACCGCCGCCTTCGCCGGGCACGAGATCTGCTCGTCCCGGCCCTGGCTGCGCGGTGTCGACGTGCTGGCGATCACCGAGTCGTACCACCCGACGGCACCGGGACAGTCCCTCGGCTACCTCCCGGTGCTCACCCGGGTGTCGTGACCGCTACAGCGGCTCGGGCAGGCGCGAGGCCTCGGTGTGCACGCCGTCGAGCAGGGCGGCGTACGCCGCGATCATGCGCGTACGGCTGAAGCGTTCGCGGCTCGCCGCCAGCGCCGGGGCCAGTACGGCGCGGTCGGCGACCGCCGCCGACCAGGCCAGGGCGATGGCCTCGGGGTCCTGCGGGGTCACGAACCCGTGGCCCCGGACGATCCGCGCGCTGTCGCCCACGTCCGTCGTCACCGGGACCGCGCCGCACATCATGCCCTCGATCAGGCACAGCGGCGCCGCCTCCCCGGAGGCGGAGGTGAGGGCGACGACGTCGGCGGCGGCGTACACGGTCTCCATGTCGTGGCGTACGCCGAGCAGGCGCACCCGCTCCGCGAGGTGTCGGTCGGCGCCGAACGCGATCTCGATGTCGGCCCACAGTGCCGGGTTGGCGCCGTTCATGCCCGCGCCGCACATCAGCACGTGCCCCTCGGGCTCGCGGGCGAGCCAGGCGCGGGCGGCGCGCAGGAAGAGCGGGACGTTCTTCATCGCGGCGTAGCGGGCGGCGAAGACGGTCACCGGTGCGGGGGCCGGGATGCCCAGGGAGGCGCGCAACGCCGCGCGGGCCGCCGGGTCCGGACGGAAGCGGAGCAGGTCCACGCCGTTGGGGATGACGTGCAGCAGTTCGCGCGGGATGCCGGCCGCCGCGTAGGCGTCCCGCGTGGACTCGGCGCAGCACACGCAGGCCACCACGGTGCCGTCGGCGATCGCGGCCTTCAGCTCGGCCAGCGCCGGGCCCTGGTTCTCCGGGTCGGAGCGGTGCAGGCAGACCACCACCGGACGGCGGGGCAGCCCGGCCTGGTCGATCAGCGCCAGCGGCTGCTCCTTCAGCGACAGGATCACGTCCGCCGCGGCCATGGACCGCGCGGTTTCGGCCAGCTCGGGCCCGCTGAAAACGTTCGCCGCGACCGTGCCGTCCACCAGTCCCGCGGTGCGGCCGAGCGAGGTGACGCCGACCCCGCCGGCGGTCAGCGCCCGGTAGCAGGCGTCGTCCTCCATGCGCTGCCGGGTGGCCTCGCGGTGGACCTCGCCGTGGATGCTGAGTACCTGGTGGGACTGGCCGCCCTCGGCCAGTCCCAGAACGACGTCGGAGTGCACGATCCGGGCCCCTCCGGAGAAGAAACCCTCGTAGACCGACAGCACACGCAGTCCGTGCCTCGCGCGCACACGACCACCCGCCTCGCACAAAAATCGAGCCATCCCCGTGAACAGCGGGTTAGCCGATATGAGGCGGTACGGACATTGCGTGCGCGTGAACGCGGAACTACGCGGACGAAACGTTGGCTAACAGAATTCCTTCTCCAGCACCTCCCCCGTGTCCCCGGCCCAGTCCCCGTTGAAGTTGACCGCCACGGAGTGCCGGCCGTCCGCCGTCGATGCCGCCTCGGACACCGAGCCGTGGATGCCGCCGTCGTGTCCCCAGACGCGCACGCCGCAGGTCAGCCGGGTGTTCATGAGGCCGAGCCCGTACCGGATGCGAGGGGCGTCGGCCTCGGTGGCCACCGTGGTCTTCATCTCCTTCAGCTGCCGGGCCGGGAGCAGCTCGCCACCGAGCAGGGCGCCGTAGAAGCGGGACAGGTCGGCGGAGTCCGAGATCATCTCTCCGGCGGAGGAGGCGAGGGACGGGTTGAGCTCCGTGACGTCGTACGCCGGGCCGCCGGGGACCGCGAACGTCGAGTACGCCCTGCTGCTCGGCCGCGGCAGGGTGACCCGGGTGCCGGGCACGGAGGTCGCCCTCAGGCGCAGCGGGGCGATGATCCGGCGGTTGATCTCGGTGGCGTACGGCCGGCCCGTCACCTTCTCGATCACCATCCCGGCGAGGACGTAGTTGGTGTTGGAGTACCGCCAGGAGGTGCCCGGCGCGAAGTCCGGCGCGTGCCGCATGGCGAGGTCCACCAGGTCCCGCGGGGTCAGGGTGTCGAAGCGGTGCCGGAAGAAGCCGTCCTGGGTGAAGTAGGCGCTGCGGAAGCCGGGGTCGGCGAGGTAGTCGTGGATGCCGCTGGTGTGGTTCAGCAGGTGCCGGACGGTGATCCGGCGGCCGTCGTGGCCGTGGCCGCGGACCACGCCCGGCAGCCACTGCTCCACCGGGTCGTCGAGCGAGACCCGGCCCTCCGCCTCCAACTGGAGCAGGACGGTGGCGACGAAGGTCTTGGTGATGCTGGCGACGCGGAAGCGGTCGGCGGGCGAGCGCGGCTCGCCCGTGCGGGTGTCGCCCACGCCGGCGGTGGCGGACCAGACGCCGTGGCCGTCCCGCGCCGTGACGGTCGCGCCGGGGGCACCGGCCTCGACCGCCGCCTCGACGGCCTCGCGGGTGCGCTCGTGGGGTGCGGGACCGGCCGCGACGGCCGGCCCCGCGAGGGCCGCGGTAAGGAGCAGGGCGGTGCCGCCCACCAGAGCTGTGCGTGCGCGCATGTCTTCCCCAACCTGTGGTGTGCCGGTGCGGTCGGGGGAAGGGACCCGGGAGCGTTGTGCGAAGGTTGCCCGGGTGTACTCCGGTTGAGTGAATATCAGCCCTTCTTCAGCACCAGCTCGGTGTTCCGGTCGGCCGCCTTGCCCGCGAAGGTCCTGCTGGCGCCGGGCGCGTTGAAGGACAGCTCGCGGTAGAGGGCGGCGAGGCCGGTCTGCGAGAGGTCCGCGAAGTCGGTGCGGTGCGGGGCCGCGGACTCGATGAGGGTGGTGAAGACGGAGAGCGTGCCGTCCTTGTTGTCGACCAGCTCGACGATGCGGGCGAGCTGGGGGTAGTCGATGTGCGAGGCGGTGGAGACCTCCCAGAAGGAGCGCCCGCCGGAGGCCGCGTGCGGGGTGATGATGTTCTTGTGGACGTGGCCGTTCACCCAGGCGAGCACATTGCGGTGCCGGGAGAGGAGGGCCACCAGTTCCTCGCCGGTGTGCCGGCGCTCGCCGGGGCGGGCCGGGTCGGGGCGGGTGTTGGTCATGGTCTTGCTGGTGTGGTGGCTGAAGACGACGGCGTAGGAGTCCTTGTTGTCCGTCAGGGTCTTGTCCAGCCACTTCAGCTGGGCGGTGCCGAGGGAGCCCTCGAAGTGGCCGCCGGCGTCGTTGGTGTCGAGGCTGATCCCGATGACGTCGTCGGAGACCCGGAAGGAGTAGTACTGGGTCCCGGCGTCGAGGTTCGCGGAGGAGTAGCCGTGCCCGACCGGGCCGACGCCCTGGTGGGCGGGGTCGAGGTGGGCCTTGAGGTAGTCGGCGGGCGTGTACGGTGCCCGCTTCTCGTCGGGGGTGACGGCACGCATGGCGCGCGCGTGCGCCTTGAGGAAGTCCCGG
Source organism: Streptomyces canarius (assembly GCF_014650735.1). NCBI lineage: Bacteria > Bacillati > Actinomycetota > Actinomycetes > Kitasatosporales > Streptomycetaceae > Streptomyces > Streptomyces canarius. The sequence goes on along the minus strand of NZ_BMVN01000007.1, from coordinate 257,487 downwards.
TAGCCGGCGCCCCGCGGGTCCCGGGCGTTCTTGTTGGTGTCCCGGAACTTCTCCGCCTCCGCGGCGGCCACGGTCATCAGCTTCCTGCCGCCGATGGCGGCCTCGGCCAGGTAGGGGTCGCCGTGGGAGCCGTAGACGCCGAGCTGGAGCATGTCGTGGTTGCCGACGGTGGAGTACCAGGGCAGCTTGAGGCCGGGGCTGCGCACCTCGCGGATCGCGGCGGCCAGGAAGCCCTCCAGGTGCGGGAAGCCGAGCGCCTTGTCGTGGTCGCGGAGGGCGGCGTCGGGCTGCCAGTACAGCTTCAGGCCGCTGTTCTGCACGCCTTCGTAGTGCGCCGGGTCACCGGAGTTCGGGGTGAAGCGGCCACCGCTCATCACCTTCATGTACCACTCCAGCTCGCACCGCGCGTTGTTGTCGGTGTTGTCGCCGGTGGTCATGACGAAGTGGAGCGGAGCGCCGGTGACGGGTCCGCCGCGCAGCGCGTTGACCCGTTCGACGAAGGCGATGGCACCCTGCACGGTCAGCGCCTCCTGCGGGCGCCAGGCGTGCGGGTCGGCGGCGCGCACGAACTCGGCGCGCAGGGGGTGCTGCACATCCGTCAGGTGCATGTCAGTGAACTGCACGAACGCGGCGAGGGTCTTGCGGCGGCTCGCGCGGCCGGCCTTGGGCGTGGCCAGCTCGCCGCGCACCACCCGCTTCCAGCCGGGACCGTCGCCGAGGCGGCGGTAGCCGGAGCTGTTGCGGGGGGCGGCGACGGAGGCGAGTGTCGTGCCCTTGGTGTAGGGGGCGAGCGGGGCGGCGGCGGAGGCCCGCCCGCTGTGGGCGACGGGCTCCTCGGCGGCGGTGACGGCCTCGCCGTCGGTCGGGCGCAGGGCGTAGCCGACGCCCGCGGAGAGCGAGACCGCTCCGGCGGCGGCGAGGACGGTACGGCGGTTGACCCCCGGAGCGGAGGTGGCGACAGAGCGTGTGCGCGACATGCGCGGTCTCCCCGAGTGCGAACGCGTCGGCAGTAGTCGCGGGCCGTCACGGACGCGAACGCCCCGCTCACTGTGGATCGTTGGCACCTGGGATGACCTGCGCGTGAACGCGGCGGCAACGCGCAGCGCCAATCACCGTACGTGGATCACGGGTCACCGGGCGCGGTCATGGAGCGGATCGCCGGTGGACCGGCACCGGTCACTCCTCGTTCAACTGCCGGGGTAGGGGGAGGCCCTCCAGGTGTCCGTGCGGCGGCTGTTCGCGCCACAGCCGCAGCGCGGTGTCGACCAGCCGTACCCGGGCCAGCCCGGGTACGGCGTCGAGGTCCTGCCAGGCGGCGAGGTCGGTGGAACCGCCCACCTCGTAACGGAGTTCGCCGCCGACGACCTCACCCGTGTAGAGGATGCGCACCCCGTGGTGGTCGGTGCGGCGGCGCGGGCGCCCGCTGGGGAAGACGTGGCGGGAGGAGTCGATGCCGAGGAGACCGGTCACCTCGATGCGGTAGCCGGTCTCCTCGCCGACCTCACGGCGGACGGTGTCGTACGGGTCCTCGCCGTGCTCCATGCCGCCGCCGGGCAGCACCCACTCGGGCGCGCCGTCCGGTGCCGGCGAGCGGGCGAGCAGAAGCTGTCCGTCGCGGACGCACACGGCGTAGGCCGCCACCCTCAATTTCCGTCGCATGGACGGACGTTAGCGCGCGGCGCCCCGGGTCGGCGGGCGAATATCCCGCGGCATTCCGCCCGTTCGAAGGAGGGTTGAGCTGATTCCGGGCCATACCGGCTGGATCCACTCATTTCCCATCGCGGGTTTTCCCCATACCTTGATTTCGATTCGGTCAACGGTCCCCAAAATCACACCCCTTCGGTCAGGCTGAGCGCTCCCGTCCGCTCGTTCCTTGACCTGAGGGATGCCGATGATCCACACGCCCGAGCGTGATCCGATACCCGGTCCGAGACGCCTGGCCCGCATAGCCGTGGCCGTGGGCGTCGTGGCCGCCCTCTCCGCGGCGGGGCCGGTGCCCCTGGCCCTCGCCGCGGACCCGGCCCCCGCCCCGGCCGCCGACCCCGCCGTCAAGTCCGCCCACGACAAGCTCGGCTCCGACGACGCCGCCCTGCTCGCCGAGGCCAAGGCCGACGGCGACAAGAGCGTGACGATGATGATCGCGACCTCGCCCGGGAAGACCGAGCAGGTCGCCGCGGAGCTGGACGCGGTCGACGGCGGTCTGGTGGGCCGTACCGACGACAAGCTCGGTTACGTCCGCGCCACCGTCCCGACCAGCCGGGCGGACTCGGCGATCGCCGCCGCCGTGAAGCTCTCCTCCGTCCAGGCCATCGACCTGCGGCAGGAGATCCCGCTGGACGACCCGGCGCCGAGCGGCGCCACGTCCTCCTCCGGTGCCGCCACGTACCCGGCGCCGGACAGGAACACCCCCGCCGAGAACCCGTACAACCCGTCCTTCGAGACCGGTGCCGTCGACTTCGTCGAGGACCACCCGAAGGCGGACGGCCGCGGCATCACCATCGGCATCCTGGACTCCGGCGTCGACCTCGGCCATCCGGCCCTGCGGAAGACCACCACCGGCGAGCGGAAGATCGTCGACTGGGTGACGGCGACCGACCCGGTCGTCGACGGCGACGGCACCTGGCGGCGGATGACCACCGGTGTCTCCGGCCCGTCCTTCTCCGTCAGCACCGCCTCGCAGGGCACCGAGAAGTTCACGGCGCCCGAGGGCTCGTACAAGTTCAACTACATGTACGAGTCCGCCACCGCGGGCGGCGACGAGAAGGGCGACCTCAACCGGGACGGTGACACCACCGACGCCTGGGGCGTGCTCTACGACCCGGCCGCCGGCACGGTCCGCGTCGACACCAACGACAACCTGGACTTCACCGACGACGCGGCGATGAAGCCGTACAAGGACGGCTACCAGGTCGGGTACTTCGGCACCGACGACCCGGCGACGGACGTCGTGGAGCGCGTCCCCTTCGTGGTCGAGACCCGCAAGGACGTCGTCTACAACTCCTCCGGCGCCAAGGCCGACTACGTCAACATCGGCGTCATCGAGTCCGAGCACGGCACCCACGTCGCCGGCATCACCGCCGCCAACGGCCTGTTCGGCGGCAGGATGAACGGCGCGGCCCCCGGCGCCAAGCTGGTCTCCTCACGGGCCTGCACCTGGACCGGCGGCTGCACCACCGTCGCCCTCACCGAGGGCATGATCGACCTCGTCACCAAGCGCGGGGTCGACATCGTCAACATGTCGATCGGCGGCCTGCCCCCGAGGAACGACGGCAACAACGCGCGCGCCGAGCTGTACACCCGGCTCATCGACACCTACGGCGTCCAGCTGGTGATCTCCGCCGGCAACTCCGGCCCCGGCGCCAACACCATCGGCGACCCCGGCCTCGCCGACAAGGTGATCTCCGTCGGCGCGACCATCTCCAAGGAGACCTGGAGCGCCAACTACGGCTCGGCGGTGGAGAAGAAGTACGCGATGATGCCCTTCTCCTCGCGCGGCCCGCGTGAGGACGGCGGCTTCACTCCGACCCTGAGCGCGCCCGGCGCCGCGATCAACACCACCCAGACCTGGCTGCCGGGCTCCCCCGTCGCCGAGGCGGGCTACACGCTGCCGGCCGGCTACTCGATGCTCCAGGGCACCTCGATGGCCTCCCCGCAGGCCGCCGGCGCCTCCGCGCTGCTGCTGAGCGCCGCCAGGCAGAAGGGCATCGACCTGACGCCCGCCAAGCTGCGCACGGCCCTGACCTCGACCGCCGAGCACATCAAGGGCGTGCAGGCGTACGAGGAGGGCGCGGGCCTCATCGACATCGTGGACGCGTGGGAGTCCATCAAGGACGGCGCCACCGCGCACGAGTACACCGTGAAGGCCCCGGTCGACACCGCTCTCGACCACGACCTCAAGACCCCGGGCTACGGCACCGGCCTGTACGACCGCGAGGGCGGCCTGAAGGCGGGCGAGAAGAAGACGTACGACGTGACGATCACCCGTACGTCCGGCCCGGACAAGGCGGTCCGGCACGAGCTGCGCCTCGCGAACAACGCCGGCGGCACCTTCCGGATCGTCGGCGACGACGACGTCAGGCTGCCGCTGAACCAGCCGGTCACCGTCAGGGTCCAGGCGGCCCCGAAGTCCGAGGGCCTCAAGAGCGCCATCCTGGAGGTCGACGACCCGCGGACCGAGGGCGTCGACCAGCAGATCCTGTCCACCGTCGTGGTCGCCACCCCGGTGAAGCACACGTACTCCGCCTCCGGTTCGGTGCAGCGCAACAGCACGCGCTCCTACTTCCTGACCGTGCCCGAGGGCGCGACGTCGCTGGAGGTCGCGATCGGCGGGCTGAAGGACAAGAGCCAGACCCGGTTCATCGCCATCCACCCGTACGGCGTCCCGTCCGACAACACCTCGACCCCGTACTGCTACAACAACTACCTGGACGGCAACGGCTGCAAGCCCGACGCGCGCTCCTACGCCGACCCGCAGCCCGGCGTCTGGGAGGTCGAGGTCGAGTCCCGGCGGACCTCCCCGCTCCTCGACAACCCCTACCGGCTGGACGTCACCGTCCTCGGCGCGGCCTTCGACCCGGAGACCGTGACCGTCCCCGAGGCCAAGGTGGGCACCCCGGTCACCGCCTCCTGGAAGGTGACCAACACGTACGCCGCGCTCGACGGCAAGCTGGTCGGCGGCCCGCTCGGCTCCGCCAAGACGGCCCGCCCGGCCGTCAAGGAGGGCGAGACCCAGACCTCCACGGTGGAGGTCCCGGCCGGTGTCGCCTCGCTCGACGTCGCCATCGGGCGCGTCTCGGACACCGCGGCCGACCTGGACCTGATGGTGTACGACGCCTCCGGCAGGGAGGTCGGCAAGTCCGCCGGCAGTGACTCGGAGGAGGCGGTGTCCGTGCCGTCCCCGGCCGCCGGCACCTACACCATCGAGGTCGTGGGCTACTCCGTCCCGTCCGGCTCGACCGACTACGACTACCGGGACGTGTTCTTCTCCACCGCGCTCGGCTCCGTCACGGTCGACGGCTCGGCCCCGGTAAAGCTCGGCACGGGCGCCTCGGCCACGGTGACCGGCCAGGTCACGGCCGCCGCCCAGGCTCCGGCCGGCCGCGAGTTCTTCGGGCGGGTCCAGCTCGTGAACGCGCGCGGCACGGTCGCGGGCAGCGGCAGCGTGAAGATCGAGAAGGTCACTCCGTAACGGGGGTGACACGCCCGAGGAGGGGCGGGCGTCCCGACGGACTCCTGTCCCTCCTCGCGTCACCCGCTCCCCGCCGTCACTCGGCCGGGTCCGTGGGCTCCGGGGAGCCGGTCGGGACGTCGGACGGCTGCTCGGTGGGCTCGTCCGTCGGCTCCGGTCCCTCGCCCGCGCCGATGTCGGGCTGGACCTGGTCGCGCACCATCTGCTTCCAGTGGTCGGCGACCGTCGACTGCCCGTCGCCGTCCATGTCCTCCGCCGCCGGGAACGGCAGCGTGGTACTGCCGACGGGCTGCGCACCGTAGACCGGCACCATGGTGAACCAGGACCGGTCGCTCATGCTGTGGGTGGAGAAGACGTAGCTCTCGCCGGGCTCCAGGGGCAGGTCGCCCTCCATCAGCATGAGGCTGTTGCTGTCCGCGTCGTAGCCCCCGGTCTGGTTCACCACCGTGGTGGAACCGGCCTGGAGAGTGCCTTCGTAGACCTCGTTCACCTTCACGGCCCACTGGGTCTCGGGGATGCCGTCGATTTCCGTGGTGCCCTTCCTGGACACCACCGTGCCGTGGAAGACGAAATCGGCGAAACCCACGAGTTTCTCGTCCTCGCTGAAATCCCCGACGGTGCTGGCGTGCATGTACTGCACACTGAATTCGGGGCGGTCGTCGGCGACCGCCTGGACACCGCCCCAGGCGGCCACGGCGGCCACCGCGAGACCGGCCACCGTGAAAACGGCGCCCTTGCCCAGCCGGGACGCGGAACCGATGGATACCATTCTACTTACCCCCAGAGCGCGTGGTAGTCGGCCTTGTCGTGCGACTGCGGCGTGGTCAGCGAGCCCCGGTCGGGCGTGTTGTTGACCATGATCTGGCCGCGGTAGCTGTGGGCCAGGCCGAGGGCGTGGCCCAGCTCGTGGGTGGCGACGCCCCGCCGCTTCGTCGTCCCGTAGTTCTTGAGGTAGCGCGTGTTCAGGTAGATGGCGTCCGCTCCGGTGCGGGCCTTCCACAACCCGTCCCAGGTGACGTCGGAGCGGTTGGAGTCGCGCCACTCCAGGTCGGCGATGGTGTTCCAGGCGTCCGGCGCGATGTTGATCCGGTTGAGCGTGCTGTTGTCCCAGGCGTTGATGGCGTGCTTCCGCGCGTCGTCGTACTGGGTCGAGTCCTCCCAGCGGATTTCCCGGTCGTCGACGGAGTCGTTCCCCAGGAAATGCGCGGAAGCGGGCGTGGCGGCCGTAAAAGAAATCGACAGGACCACGGCCGATACGCACGCGGCGGCGGTTTTTCTTCGGACAGATTTCACCGTACCCCCGAACTGGCTGAATTTTTACCGGCCCAGGGATCATGGCCGAAACGGATCAGGCCGCGACAGTAATAATCCAGTCAACGGCAAGTAAGTATCCGGCCAAACGGAATAGGTCCATCCGAATTGGCGGGACGGCTCAGTCGGCACCCCCGTTTTCCGCGCATTTCATCCGCCCGGACTCCGGAATCGCCTTTTTCACCCAGGCTCGCGCCCACTCCAGGGCGTCACCCGTCCCCTCCGGCGAGGCGTCCCCGTCCCGGTAGGCCGACGGCGCCTCGCCCTGGTGGGAGGGCACGAGCACCAGCATCCGAGCGCCCACCCGGTAGTACCGCTCGGCGTCCGGCTCCGGCGTGAGGAACTCCAGCCGGCGCGTTTCCCCGCCGGCCGGCTTGTACGCGCGGTCCACGCGCAGGACGACCCGGAACCCGGAGCCCGCCCCGGCCGGCCCGGCCTGGGCCACCCGGCCCTCGGCCACGGCCGAGGCGCAGGCCACCAGCCCCTCGGCGCTCAGACTGGCCGCCTCGCCGCCGTCGACGTCCGTGTGCCCCCGCTCGGAGAGGGTGTACACCGTTCCCCCGGCCCCGCCCAGCACCAGCACCGCGCCCAGGGCGACGAGGAGATGCCGGCGCCGGCGCGGGGCACCCTGCTCCGCGGGCTCGGTCTTCCACCGTGGCGTCGTCATGATGTCCCCTCAACGGTCGGTCTTCGCGGTCGGTCTTCACCGCCCGGCGCCCCTGTGCGCCGGGCCGGTCCTGAGACGCGGGGGCAGCGGGAAACGTTCGGTGCGGCCGGGCCCGCCTCGCGGCTCAGGAGCCGTCGGCGGAGGGGCAGGCCAGGGTCCGGGAACCGGGCAGGGCGTCGGTGATCCAGGCGCGCTCGGCCGCCACGCGGCGGTCACCGACGGCCCACAGGCTCGCGTACCGCTCGCCCCGGCCGACCCGCACCAGCACGTGCTGTCCCGCGCGGGGTGCCGGCCGCGCGTCCGCGCCGAGCAGGAAGCGGACCTCGGCCGGGCCGTGCGCCGGCCGGTAGGAGCGGACCACGGTCAGCGTGACCCGGCTGCCCGGCGCGTCCTCGTCCGGTTCCACCCGCACCACGGTGCCCTCCACGACGAGCCGGGAGCAGGCCAGCTCCCGCTCCGGGTGTGCCGGCCGCCCGCCGGCCCCGGCCTCCTGGCCCGTCGCGTCGGCATTCCCCTTGGCCGCCGACGAGGCCCCGCTCCTGTCGTCCGCCCCGCCGGCGCCACCACCCTGGGCCACCAGCCAGCCGAAGCCCAGGACCAGGGAGAACGCCGCGGCACCGGCGAGCGAGCCGAGCGCGATCCGCAGGGTCCGGCGGGGCCCGCCGGGCCGTCCGGGGCGGGGCGGCCGGGCCGGGCGGGTGGGAGCGGAGGGGCGGGTACGGCCGCGGGGGCGTGCGGCGGGGGGCAGGGCGGAGAGGGCGTCCGGGGACACCTCCGCCGCTTCCTCGGTGCCCTCCTCCCCCGTCAGCGCCTCGGCCAGCCGCACCAGGTGGTCCCGCAGCACGGCCACGTCGGCCTCGGCCGCCCGGTGTTCGGCGAGGACGGCGGGGTCCCGCCGGGCCTCCTCCGGCAGGGGGTCTCCGGTGATCGCGGCCATGAGCGCGTCCATGCCGCCGTACTCCCCGTGCCCGCGGTGATCCCCGTGCTCGCGGTACTCGCCGCTCCCACGCTGCTCCCCGTGCTCCCCGTGCTCCCCGTGCCGCCTGTGCTGTCCGCGCTCCCCGTTCTCCCCGTTCCCCCCGCGTTCCCCGTGCTGTCCGTCGCGTCCGGCGCGTCCGGCGCCCCGCGCGTCCTCGTGTCCGGCGGTCATGTCACGCCACCTCGTCCTCGTGCAGCCGGTCCCGCAGTGCGCGGACCGCCGTGTGCAGCCTGCTCTTGACCGTGCCCTCGGGGATGCCCAGCTCCTCGGCGATGGCCCGCACCGGCAGGTCCGCGAAGAAGCGCAGCACGACCACCTGCCGCTGGGCGGCCGGCAGCTCGTCCAGGCCCCGGGCGACGGCGAGGGACAGCAGGCTGGTCTCCTCGCCGGAGGCGTGCGCGGGCGCGCGCAGCGCGGCCAGCCGCTCCCCCAGCCGTTCCTGGCGCCGCTTGGCCCGGTGCCAGTCCATGGCCAGGTTGGAGGCGACCACCGCCGCCCACGCCGATACGTCCCGCGGCGCCTCGCGCCCGCTCGCGGCCCGCTCCAGCAGCCGCAGCCGGACCTGCTGCACCCCGTCCGGCAGGTCCGACTGCGGCACGCCGCCGAGCGCGAGCACCGCCCGCACCCGGCGTTCCTGGGCCGCGTCCAGCGGATCGCCGCCGGTACCGTCCGTACCGGCGGCGTACGCCGCCCCTCGGTCGCGGCGCGCCCTTCCGCGCAGCACAAGCCACCCCCTCACGCGTTTGCCCCTACGACGTGGCGGCGGGCCGAAACGTTCGGCCGGCGCCGGACGTCTTCAGAGGCGTACGTCACACCCTCGTATGGCCGGGACCCGGCCGGGCAGGGGCGGGACAGCACAGCTTCCCGCGCGGGCCCCCGGCGGAGGGAATTCCTCCAGCTCAGCCGGGTGTTCGGTGAAGCTCCGGAACCGTCCGCCGGGTGCTCGTGTCCCACTCCTCGGGCACGCGGGACAAAGAATTGGACAGGTGGACCGGGGTCGGCCGCATGATGGAAATGCCCCGGTCAGGCAAGAGACACATAGAGGGAGTCGCCGTGAGGGTCGGAATCGTCGGAGCCACCGGTCAGGTGGGCACGGTCATGCGCAGGATCCTCACGGAGCGGAACTTCCCGGTCACGAAGCTGCGCCTGTTCGCCTCGGCCCGTTCCGCCGGGACCGTGCTGGACGGCGTGACGGTGGAGGACGCGGCGACCGCCGACTACACCGGCCTGGACATCGTGCTCTTCTCCGCGGGCGGCGCGACCTCCAGGGCGCTGGCCGAAAAGGTCGCCTCCCAGGGCGCCGTCGTGATCGACAACTCCTCGGCCTGGCGCAAGGACCCCGAGGTCCCGCTGGTGGTCTCCGAGGTGAACCCGCACGCCATCGCCGACCGCCCCAAGGGCATCATCGCCAACCCGAACTGCACCACGATGGCCGCGATGCCGGTACTCAAGCCGCTGCACGAGGAGGCCGGCCTGGAGGCGCTGGTCGTCGCCACCTACCAGGCGGTGTCCGGCTCGGGCCTCGCGGGCGTGGCCGAGCTGCACGGCCAGGTGCAGAAGGTGGCCGCCGACGCCGACAAGCTCACCCACGACGGCGCGGCGGTCGACTTCCCCGAGCCGCAGGTCTACCGGCGCCCCATCGCCTTCAACGTGCTGCCCTTCGCCGGCAACCTCGTCGACGACGGTCTCAACGAGACCGACGAGGAGCAGAAGCTGCGCAACGAGTCCCGCAAGATCCTGGAGATCCCCGGCCTGAAGGTCTCCGGCACCTGCGTGCGCGTGCCGGTGTTCTCCGGCCACTCCCTCCAGGTCAACGCCCGCTTCGCCCGCCCGCTCTCCCCGGAGCGCGCCACCGAGCTGCTCGCGAAGGCGCCGGGCGTGGCCCTCTCCGACATCCCGACCCCGCTCCAGGCGGCCGGCCAGGACCCGTCGTACGTCGGCCGCGTCCGCCGCGATGAAACGGTGGACAACGGCCTCGCCCTGTTCGTCTCCAACGACAACCTCCGCAAGGGCGCCGCGCTGAACGCGGTCCAGATCGCGGAACTGGTGGCGGCGGAACTCTCGGCGAAGTAACCCCCGCCTCCCGGCAAGGGGCGGCCCCTTCCGGCCGCCCCTTTCCCGTGTCCCGGTGCCGCCCGCGACCCGCCGCCAGCGCGGGCGCCGGGCCCGTGCGGCCTACCCCCGGCCTACCTCGTACAGGAAGCACCCGTACTCCACCGCCCGCACGTGCACCACGGCCACCCGCGGGTCGCTGAAGGCCTCCGTCAGGGCGGGGCCGAAGGCGTCCGCGTGCTCCACCAGACGGCCGCCGAGGATGCGGCCGTCGGCCGAGTAGCGGCGCAGGACGCGGTGGGAGCCGGTGAAGGGCAGGGCGTCGCCGTCCGGGCCGGGGCACTCCTCGGCGTGGATGAAGACGGGGCCCTGCTCGTCGTAGGCGCCCGGGTCGGCGCCCGTCCCGGCCGCCCAGCGGCGCAGCGGCGCGTACGAGACCAGGGCGATCAGCTCGCCCGGCGTGCTGTGGCGCAGGCAGCAGCGCAGCGGGGCGCCGCCCTCCGCATCCGGCACGGCGGCCACGGGGCGGCCGGCGTCGTCGGCGGTGCGCAGCTCCTTGAGGACCTCGGCCGGGACGGGCCGTGCGGGGTACGTGGTCATGCGCCCAGCGTCCCGCCGCGACGCCGCGCCGACCGGCGGGATACGGACATCGCGTTCCCCCTCGATCCCATGGAAGGATGACGCAACCGACACATAACGAGGAGATGACCGCGTGCCTGGCACAAACCTGACTCGCGAAGAGGCGCAGCAGCGGGCCGAGCTGCTCACCGTTGACTCGTACGAGATCGATCTCGACCTCTCCGGCGCGCAGGAGGGCGGTACCTACCGGTCCGTGACCACGGTGCGCTTCGACGTGGCCCGCGGCGGCACCGAGTCCTTCATCGACCTGGTGGCCCCGGCCGTCCACGAGGTGGTCCTCAACGGTGACCACCTGGACGCCGCCGAGGTCTTCAAGGACTCGCGGATCGCCCTGCCCGGCCTGCTGGAGGGGCCCAACGTCCTGCGGGTCGTCGCGGACTGCGCCTACACCAACACCGGCGAGGGCCTGCACAGGTTCGTCGACCCGGTCGACGACCAGGCGTACCTGTACACCCAGTTCGAGGTCCCGGACGCCCGCCGCGTCTTCGCCTCCTTCGAGCAGCCGGACCTGAAGGCCACCTTCCAGTTCACCGTGAAGGCGCCCGAGGGCTGGACGGTCATTTCCAACTCGCCGGCCCCGGAGCCGAAGGACAACGTCTGGGTCTTCGAGCCGACCCCGCGGATCTCGACGTACATCACCGCGCTGATCGTCGGCCCGTACCACTCCGTGCACAGCGTGTACGAGAAGGACGGGCAGTCCGTGCCGCTCGGCATCTACTGCCGGCCCTCGCTCGCCGAGTTCCTGGACTCCGACGCGATCTTCGAGGTCACGCGGCAGGGCTTCGACTGGTTCCAGGAGAAGTTCGACTACGCGTACCCGTTCAAGAAGTACGACCAGCTCTTCGTGCCCGAGTTCAACGCGGGCGCCATGGAGAACGCCGGCGCGGTGACCATCCGCGACCAGTACGTCTTCCGGTCCAAGGTGACCGACGCGGCGTACGAGGTCCGCGCGGAGACCATCCTGCACGAGCTGGCCCACATGTGGTTCGGCGACCTGGTCACCATGGAGTGGTGGAACGACCTGTGGCTGAACGAGTCGTTCGCCACCTACACCTCCATCGCCTGCCAGGCCGCGGCCCCCGGCTCGCGCTGGCCGCACTCGTGGACCACGTTCGCGAACTCGATGAAGACCTGGGCGTACCGGCAGGACCAGCTGCCGTCCACGCACCCGATCATGGCGGACATCCGCGACCTGGACGACGTCCTCGTCAACTTCGACGGCATCACGTACGCCAAGGGCGCCTCCGTCCTGAAGCAGCTCGTCGCCTACGTCGGCGAGGACGAGTTCTTCAAGGGCGTGCAGGCGTACTTCAAGGCGCACGCGTTCGGCAACACGCGCCTGTCCGACCTGCTGGGCGCCCTGGAGGAGACCTCCGGCCGCGATCTGAAGACCTGGTCGAAGAAGTGGCTGGAGACGGCCGGGATCAACATCCTGCGCCCGGAGGTGGAGACCGACGCCGAGGGCGTGATCACCTCCTTCGCCGTCCGCCAGGAGGCCCCGGCGCTCCCGGCCGGCGCCAAGGGCGAGCCCACCCTGCGCCCGCACCGCATCGCGATCGGCCTCTACGACCTCTCCGACGCCGGCAAGCTGGTGCGCACCGAGCGGATCGAGCTGGACGTCGACGGTGAGCTGACGGCCGTACCGCAGCTGACGGGCAAGCGCCGCCCGACGGTGATCCTGCTCAACGACGACGACCTGTCGTACGCGAAGGTCCGCCTGGACGAGGAGTCCCTGAAGGCCGTCACCGAGCGCCTCGGCGACTTCGAGGCGTCCCTGCCGCGCGCCCTGTGCTGGGCGTCGGCCTGGGACATGACGCGGGACGCCGAGCTGGCCACCCGCGACTACCTCTCCCTGGTGCTGTCGGGCATCGGCAAGGAGTCCGACATCGGCGTGGTGCAGTCCCTGCACCGCCAGGTCAAGCTGGCCATCGACCTGTACGCCGCCCCGGCCGCCCGCGAGGCCCTGCTGACCCGCTGGACCGACGCCACGCTGGCCCATCTGCGCGCGGCCGAGCCGGGCAGCGACCACCAGCTGGCCTGGGCGCGCGCCTTCGCGGCGACCGCGCGCACCCCGGAGCAGCTGGACCTGCTGGAGGCCCTGCTCGACGGCACGCAGACCGTCGAGGGCCTGGCCGTGGACACCGAGCTGCGCTGGGCGTTCGTCCAGCGGCTCGCGGCCGTCGGCCGGTTCGACGAGGCGGAGATCGCGGGCGAGTACGAGCGGGACAAGACGGCGGCCGGCGAGCGGCACGCGGCCACCGCCCGCGCGGCCCGCCCGACGCCGGAGGCGAAGGCGGAGGCATGGTCCTCGGTCATCGACTCCGACAAGCTGCCGAACGCGGTGCAGGAGGCCGTGATCGGCGGCTTCGTGCAGACCGACCAGCGGGAGCTGCTCGCGCCGTACACGGACAAGTACTTCGAGGTCGTCAAGGGCATCTGGGACGCCCGTTCGCACGAGATCGCCCAGCAGATCGCGATCGGTCTCTACCCGTCCGTCCAGGTCTCCGAGGAGACCCTGGCCAAGACGGACGCCTGGCTGGCCTCGGCCGAGCCGACCGCGGCCCTGCGCCGCCTGGTCTCGGAGTCCCGCGCGGGCATCGAACGGGCCTTGAAGGCCCAGGCGGCGGACACGGCGGGCTCCGCCGAGTAACCGCCGGTACGACGATGGGGGCGCCCGGTGCCACACCGGGCGCCCCTACGCATCGTGGGGGCCGGTGAAGTGCCCGCGCCGGAAGAGGTCGCCGTCCCGCTTGAGCGTGGACCGGGTCTCCGCGCGCGTTCCCGGGTCATCTCTACGAGGTGCGATACGAGTTCTCGCCGGAGTGACCTGTTCGGTGGTGCGCGGCATGCCGATGCCGGACGGGAGGGGGCCCGTCCGGCATCGGGGGGGGTTCAGCGGTTCGGGGGTGTGATCGAACTGTCAGTTGACGACGACCACCACGACGCCCCCGCCGCCGAAGCCGGGGACGAAGCCCGAGCCGAAGAAGTCGTTGCGGAAGCCGTTGCGGAAGCCGTTGCCGAAGCAGTTGTTCCCGAAGCCGAAGCCGCGGTCGAAGCAGCCGCGGTTGGTCGTGACCTGGTGCGGGGTGGCCGCCGAGGCCGTACCCGCCGTACCGATCGCGGCACCACCCGCCAGGAGGACGCCGGCGGCGGATACCGCGAAGAGACGCCTCACGCTACGTGCTGTCATGGGCTACCTTCCTTCCACGCCCTCGCGGGGTTTCCGGTCCGGGGGCGATGGCCGCGGCCGCGGTACGAACGTGGCACGGCGCGGTCATAGGTGTTGCCGCTGGGGACGAGCAGCAGCCCTGGCCACAACGGCTGCCGGCCCCGGTGATCCAGGGCACTCGCCGCCTGCGGCGGGCACACCCCTGATCGCGGCCCTTTTACTTCACGCTAACCGGCCCGCGGTCAGTCAGCATCTCGGACGGCGACGGACCGTGACCGCCCGGCCGCCGCCGATTCCGTCCGGTGGACGGTCCTCGCCCGTCTCCGGACTGCCCCGCCGCCGTCGCCCCGAACACCAGCGCCATGCCCGCGAGCTGTACCGGGGTGAGCGTCTGGCCGAGGGCCGCCCAGCCGACGACCGCCGCGGTCAGCGGGGAGAGGGGGCCGAGGAAGGCGGCCTGGGTGGCGGGAAGCCGGCCGATGCCGCGGAACCAGAGCCAGTAGGCGACGGCCGTGTTGGCCAGGGCGAGGTAGAGGTAGCCGCCGGCGGCACGGGCGTCGAGGGCGGGCGGGGCGCCCTCGGCCAGGAGGGCGACCGGGGCGATGAGCAGGCCGCCCGCGGTGAGCTGCCAGCCGGTGAGCGCGAGCGGACCGACCCCGTCCGGGCGCCCCCAGCGCTTGGTCAGCACGGTGCCGGCGGCCATGGCGGCGGTGGACGCGAGGGCCGCGAGGGCGCCGACGGGGTCGAGCGCGCCGGCCCCCTTCAGCACGACGAGGCTGACGCCGAGCGCGGCCACCAGCCCGGTGAGCAGCGTGCGCGGGGCCGGTCGCCGACCGAGGAGCAGGGCCGAGAGCCCGACGACGAACAGCGGTCCGGCCGAGCCGACGACCGCGGCCATCCCGCCGGGCAGCCGGTACGCCGCGACGAACAGCAGCGGGAAGAACGCGCCGATGTTCAGTGCCCCGAGGACGGCCGCCTTGGCCCACCAGGCACCGCGCGGCAGCACCCGGGTGAGCGCGAGCAGCAGCAGCCCGGCGGGCAGGGCCCGCGCCAGGGCCGTGAACAGGGGGCGGTCCGGCGGCAGGAACTCGGTGGTGACCGCGTAGGTGGTGCCCCAGGAGACGGGGGCGAGAGCGGTGACGGCGATGACCGGGGTGAGGGGACGGGTCGGCATGGGAGGCCCCTTCCGAGGGCGGGGGCGCCTGGTGGCTGCTCACTGCTAAGTAGCTTAGCTTCAAGCTACTTAGCGTCAAGTGGCTTTCTTGCGGGCGAGCGGAATGCGGCCGATACTCTGCGCATGCAGCCACAGTCCGAGGACACCGTCGACGCGATCATCGAGCAGTGGGCGCGCGTGCGGCCCGACCTGGACACCCGGGCCATGGAGGTCTTCGGCCGGATCTTCCGGCTCTCGCGCACGATGGGCGACCGGATGGAGAGGGCGTACAAGCCCTACGGCATCTCCCGCGGCGAGTTCGACGTCCTGGCCACCCTGCGCCGGTCCGGCGAGCCGTACACCCTCTCGCCCCGCGAGCTGTCGGCCACGCTCATGCTCACCACCGGCGGGATGACCGGCCGGCTCGACAAGCTGGAGGGCGCGGGACTGCTGCGCCGCTCCCCCGACCCGCACGACCGGCGCGGCCTGCGGGTCACCCTCACCGAGGAGGGGCTGCGGCTGATCGACGAGGCGGTGGGCGCCGGACTGGCCCAGGAGAGCGCCGCCCTGTCCGCCCTGGACGCCGAAGAGGCCGGCCACCTGGCCGGCCTGCTGCGAAAGCTGCTGGACGCGACGGCCGACTAGGGCCGCCGGGGGACGCTCACGAAAACGCCGGGGGCGCCGGTCCCTGCCGGGTACGGCGTGCACGCGTACCGGCGGGAGGAACGGCGCCCCCGGCGAACGGACCGACGGTCGCTCAGGCCTTGGCCCGGGCGTCGATGTTGGACGACGTGGTGTCCTTCTTGGACCGGGACTTGTCGAGGGCCATCACCAGACCGGCGATGACCAGGAACAGCACCACCGGGGCGAAGACGTAGAGGCCCAGCGTCTGGATGACGCTCAGGCCCTTGCCGGGGTCGTCGCCGTCGTCGCGGGTCAGCGCGAGCGCGGGGGACGACATGAGCAGCATCATCAGCGTCGTACCGGCGGCCAGGGCGCCGGCGCGCAGGGCGTTCTTCTTGTCCACGGAATCAAGTTAGCGAACCGCCGCCGGGGCCGCGCGGCCGGGGTGCCCGTACGGGGGCGGGGGCGCTCAGCGCACCACCTCCAGCAGGGCCTTCAGCCGGGGTGAGGCGACGAGTTCCTCCAGCGGCACCGGGCGGCCGTCGGCGTCGGCGACCGGCAGCCTCCAGTTCGGGTACTCGTCCCAGGTGCCCGGCAGGTTCTGCGGGCGGCGGTCGCCGATGCCGTCCGGGAGCCAGACCCCGACCAGCCGGGCGGGGGTGCGCAGCAGGAAGCGGTGGACGGCGCGGATCTCCTCCTCCTCGTCGGAGCCGGGTGGTCCGGCCGCCGGGCTGTCCAGCAGACCGAGGCTGCCGAGCAGGGCGAGCCACTCCGCGGTGTCGGCGGCGGCCTCCGCGCGTTCCTCGGCGGCCGAACGGGTCAGCAGGCCGAGGCGGTCGCGCAGTTCGACGTGGTCGCCGGTGAGCCGGGCGGCGCTGGGCGGCAGGTCGTGGGTGGTGGCGGTGGCCAGGCAGTCGGCGCGCCAGCGCTCGGGCGGCAGCGGGCGGCCGTCGCCCTCCCAGTCCCGTTCGAACCAGAGCACGGAGGTGCCGAGCACCCCGCGCCGCTGGAGCGTCTCGCGCACGCCGGGCTCGACGGTGCCGAGGTCCTCGCCGATCACGACGGCACCCGCGCGGGTCGCCTCCAGGGCCAGGATCGCGAGCATGGCGTCGGCGTCGTAGCGGACGTAGGTGCCGTCGGTGGGCGGGCTGCCCTGGGGGACCCACCAGAGCCGGAACAGGCCCATGACGTGGTCGATGCGCAGGGCGCCGGCGTAGCGGAACAGGGCGCGCAGGAGATCGCGGTAGGGGGCGTGGCCGGTCGCGGCGAGCCGGTCGGGGCGCCAGGGCGGCAGACCCCAGTCCTGGCCGCGCGCGTTGAAGGCGTCCGGCGGGGCGCCGACGGACATCCCGGCGGCGAACACGTCCTGCTGGGCCCAGGCGTCGGCGCCCGCCGGGTGCACCCCGACGGCCAGGTCGTGCACGATCCCGACCGGCATGCCGGCCTCACGGGCGGCGCGCTGGGCGGCGCGGAGCTGGCCGTCGGTGAGCCAGGCGAGACGGGTGTGGAACTCCACCCGCTCGGCGAGCTCCCCCCGCGCCCGGGCGGTGGCGGCCGAGCGGGGGTCGTCCAGCCCGTCCGGCCAGCGGTGCCAGTCGGAGCCGTGGACCTCGGCGAGGGCGCACCAGGTGGCGTGGTCGTCCAGGGCCCGGCCGTGGGCCGCGCGGAAGGCGTCGTAGGCGGCCTGGCGGCCGGGCCCGAGGGGGACCCGCGCGACCAGCTCCAGCGCCTCCCGCTTCAGCTCCCACACCGCGTCCCGGTCGATGAGGGCGCCCTTGTCCAGGACGGCGGCGCGCAGCCGCCCGGCCCGCTCCAGCAGCCCGCCCAGCCGCTCGCGGTCCTCGACGTACGCGTACTCGGGGACGTCCTCGATCCGCAGGTGGACGGGGTCGGGGAAGCGGCGGGAGGAGGGGCGGTACGGGGAGGGGTCGGTGGGGGCGCCCGGTACGGCCGCGTGCAGCGGGTTCACCTGGACGAACCCGGCACCGGCGGTGCGTCCGGCCCAGCCGGCCAGCTCGGCGAGGTCGGTGAGGTCGCCCATGCCCCAGGAGCGGCGGGAGAGCAGGGAGTAGAGCTGGACGAGCAGGCCGTAGGAGCGGCCGGGCGGGGCGGGCAGCCGGTCCGGGGCGACGACGAGACACGCCTCACCGGTCCGTCCGTCGGGCGCGGTGGCGGTCAGCCGGTGGACGCCGAGCGGAAGATCCCCGGCGCCGTCCCGTTCCGCCCCGTCCTCGGTCTCGACGCGCAGCCGGGTGCCGGCGGGCAGCGCGGTGAGGGCGGCGGGCGGTTCCGCGCCGGCCCACTGGACCACCGTCGGCGGCAGCAGGCGCTCGCGCAGCTCGCGCTCCCGGGCGGCGAGGGCGGCGCGCACGGCGTCCGGGCCGGCCGCGTCGACGCCGAGGGCGGCGAGGGCGGCGGTCACGGCGGAGGCGGGGACCTGGACGGTACGGTCCGGGGCGGGGCGGTAGGACGTGGCGACCCCGTGCAGCCCGGCGAGCCGGGCGAGGTCCTCGGTGGGGTGCTCGTCGGGCGCCGCGGCCATCTACAGCCCCGGCGCGAAGGAGTCCGGGACCGGGTCGGACTCGCTGGTCAGCGGGGCGGCCTCGGCGAGCGGGGGCTCGCTGGTCAGGGGCTCGGCGTCGGGCAGCGGCGGCTCGCTGGTCAGCGGTGCCTGCGCGCAGGCGCTCTCCGCGCTGAAGACGCACAGCGGCGTCGTACCGGTCTCGGCGGACGGCTCCGCCACGGGTTTGAGCTGGGCCGGGATCGTGAGTCGGGCCGGTGCGGCCACGGGGGCCTCCTTGTCGGTGCGCGGATGCTGCGGCTTCGGACGGGTCACGGCAGGCCTACCCCGTGAGCCCGCCGCCACGCGCGGCAGAACCCGGTGCCGGGGGTGATCCGGGTGATCCGGCGCCGGTCCGGTGACCGATAGAAGGGGTGTGAGACTGTTCCGCCCCATGGGGGGCCAGCGGGAGAAGGACGACGGGAGCGGCGGGGACGCGGCCCTGTTGCGGGCCGTCGCGCAGGGGGACGCCTCGGCGATGGCCGCCCTGTACGACCGGCACGCCGGGTGGCTGCACGCGCGGCTGACGCGCCGGTGCGCCGACCCCGAGTTGGTGCGGGAGGTGCTCCAGGACACGTTCGTCACCGTGTGGCGGTCGGCGGCCGGGCACCGCGGGCAGGAGGCGGGCGGCTGGCTGTGGACGATCGCCGCGCGTCGGCTGGTCGACGCGCGGCGGGTGCAGGAGCGGGCCGCGCGGGTCGCGGAACCGCTGCCGGAGCCGGAGTCCGCCGGGGGTTACGGGTCCGCCGCCGCGCCGTCCGCCGAGGACCGGGTGCTGGCGGGTCTGGAGTACGGCGATGTGGGCACCGCGCTCGACCGGATCTCCCCCGAGCTGCGGGAGGTGCTGCGGGCGACGGTCGTCGACGGGCTGAGCACCCGCGAGGCGGCCCGGCTGCTCGGCATCCCGGAGGGCACGGTCAAGTCCCGGGCCCGCCGTGCCCGCGCGGAACTGCGCGAAGCGCTGGCCCAGCTGAACCCGTCCCCGTTGGGAGGCACGGCATGACCCACCGCGACCGCCACCAGTGGCACGTCCCCGACGACCAGGCGACCCGCTACGCCGAGGGCACCCTGTCGGACCCGGACGCCTGGTCCCTGGAGAAACACGTGGAGGACTGCGCGAGGTGCGCGTCCCGGGTGTCGGCCGCGGTAGGCGGCACGGCGGCGGGGACGGTACTGGCGGCGGTACGGGCCGCGGTGCTGGAGTCGGCGCCGGGCGCGGCCGGAGCGGTCCCCGGCGGGGCGGCGGCACCGGAGTCGGCGCCGGGCGCGGCCGTGTCGGAGGTACCGGTGCTCGGCCGGGCGGCGATGACGCCTGCGGCGGGGGCGGCCGGAACGACCGAACGCGCCCTCGGCCACGCAGCCAGGACACCCGCGGCGGGGGCGGCCGTGCCGGTGCGGGCGTCGGCCGGTGGGGTCGGTGGGCGGCCCGTGGTGTCGCGGCTCGCCCGGCTGCTGTGGGCCGCAGGGCCCGCCGTGCGCGGGGCCTGGCTGCCGGCCGTGCTGGGCGTGGCCGTGGCCGCGCTGGCCCTGTCGTACGGAGCCGGGTTCCCGGGGGCACGCGCGCTGCTGCTGGCCATCGCTCCCGTGGTGCCCGTCGCCGGGGTCGCCCTGTCCTACGGCCCGCACGCGGACCCCTTGCACGAGGTCACCGCGGCCACACCGGGCGGCGGGCTGCGGCTCGCGCTCACCCGGACGGTCGCCGTGCTCGCGCTGAGCCTGCCGCTGCTGACCCTCACCGGGCTGCTGCTGCCCGCCTCCGGCGCCCCCGCCGCAGCGGCCTGGCTGCTGCCCGGGCTGGCACTGGCGCTGGCCTCGCTGGCCCTGGCCTCCTTCGTCGGGTGCCGGGCGGCGGCCGGGGTGACGGGCGGCGGCTGGCTGTGCGCCGTCCTGGCACCGGTGGCCGTCGCGCCGGGCGGCGCGACGGCCCTGCGGCTGGCCGAGCAGCTCTCCCGCTGCCTGGACGGCGTCGCCGCGCAGAGCGCGTGGGCGGCGGCGGCCGTCCTGAGCGCGACCCTGCTGACGGCGCGGCGTCCGGCGTACGACCGCCCGCTGCGCCCGTGACGGCACCCTCACCGCTTCCCCCGGCGAGCCCCGCACCGCAGCCGCGCCGACCAGGGCCGCCACCCCGGTCCCCTGACGACCGTGGCCCGCGCGGCCACCCGCCACACCCCGACCCACCCCTGACGCCCGTGGCCGATGCCGCGCCCACGCGCGCCCCCGACCGCACCCCGGGACCCGCCGACGGGTCCCCGTGCCCTCCCCTGGAGAGACGATGAGTTCCATACGTGTGACCGGCCTGCGGGTCCGGCACCGCAAGACGCTCGCCCTCGATTCGCTCGACCTGGAGCTCGGCACGGGTGTGCACGGGCTGCTCGGGCCGAACGGAGCCGGGAAGACCTCGCTGATCCGGGTGCTGGCCACGGTGGCGCGGCCGGACGCCGGCCGGGTGGAACTGCTCGGTGCGGACACGGCCGGGCACCGCGGGCTGGCCGGGGTGCGGCGCCGGCTGGGCTATCTGCCGCAGGAGTTCGGCTACTACCCGGGCTTCACCGTGCGGGAGTTCGTGGCGTACGTGGCCTGGCTGAAGGAGATGCCGGCGGCGGACGTGCCGGCGGCCGTGGAGCGGGCGGTGGCCCGGGTCGGCCTCGCGGACCGCATCGACGCCAAGGTCCGGACGCTGTCCGGCGGCATGGTCCGCCGGGTCGGCATCGCGCAGGCCGTCGTCAACGACCCCGCCGTGCTGCTGCTGGACGAGCCGACCGCCGGTCTGGACCCGGAGCAGCGGGTGGAGTTCCGCGAACTGCTGCGCGCGCTGGGCGCCTCGGCGACGGTGGTGGTCTCCACCCACCTGGTGGAGGACGTGGCCGCGGCCTGCACCGAGGTCACCCTGCTGGACGCGGGCCGGATCGCGTACCGGGGCACGCCCGAGGCGCTCACCCGGCTCGGCGAGGCGTCGGACGGACCGGGCGACCATCCGATCGAGCGCGGGTACACGGCGGCGCTGCGGGCGCACCGCGCGCCGGGTGCGCGGGAGGCGGTGCGATGACCCTCGTCACCGAACACGTCACCGGGCCCAAGGCGGCCCCGCGTGCGCCGCACCCGCTGCGCGCCGAGTGGGTGCGGGGTTTCGCCCCCTGGGCGGGGGCCGCCGTACTGCTGACGCTCGGCGTGACGCTCTGGGCGAAGGCGGACCGGTGGCAGGGCGGGTGGTCGGAGACCGCCGGCCAGGTGCACTCGGCGATGCTGGTCACCCTTCCGCTGGCCGCGGCGGCGGGCTGCTGGCAGGGCGGCCGGGAGCGCCGGCGCCGTACCGAGGAGCTGTGGGGGACGACCGTACGGCCGCCGCTGGCCCGTCTGCTGGCCGCGGCGCTGCCCGTGACGGTCTGGGTGGCCGCGGGCTACCTGCTGGCCGTGGCCCTGGCCCACCTCGCCACCTGGCCCTACGCCCAGGGCGACCGTCCCCACCTGGCGCTGCTGCCCGGGGACACGGTCGCCATGGCGGCGGGCGCGCTGACCGGGCACGTGGTGGGCCGGGCGGTGCCGACGCGGCTCGCGGCGCCGCTGCTCGCGATGGCCGGCTATGTGGGCCTGGGGATCGTGACGTCCGACCTCTCGGCCCCCGGCCGGGTCCTGAGTCCGACCGTCCCGCCCTTCGCCGGCGGGCTGCCCGTGTGGTGGCAGCCGTGGGCCATGGCGGTGTGGACGGGCGGGCTGGCGGTCGCCGCCGCGCTGGCGTACGCGGCCCGGCGCCGGGTGACGGCCGTGCTGCCGCTGGCCGCCGCGCTGGCCGCGGGCACGCTGCTCGCGCAGACCGGGAACGGCCTGTGGCACGCCGATCCGATCGCCCGCCGTCAGGTGTGCGACACCTCCACCACGCCGGCGGTGTGCGTCAACGCCCGGTACGCCGGGATGCTCCCGCAGGTCAGCGACGCGCTGTCGGGGGTCACGGAGAAGCTGCACGGCGTGCGGAACCTGCCGGTGCGGTGGGCGGACCACGGCGGCGCCCCGCGCGCCGACGAGGCCCGGCTGCCGGGCATCACCCCGCTGGGCTGGTCGGCCGTACGGGGGCGGCTGACCGATCCGGAGCAGTTCGCGTGGGAGGCCGTCGCCGCTCTGGAGGGCTACGACTGTCCCGGGCAGACCCGGACGGCCCGGGGGGCGCTCAGGGCGGACGACGCGGTGGAGTACTACCTCGCGCCGACCTCGGCGCGGAAGGCGATCGACGAGGACGACGCCCGGGGCGACACGGCCCGGCGCGCCGACCTGCGCGAGCGCCGCGCCGCCCGGGCGAGGCTGGCCGGCATGGACGAGCGGACCCGCCGGGAGTGGCTGTCGGCCTACTTCGCGGCCCGCGCCGACTGTGACGCCGAGGGGGTGCCGGCCCTGTGACCGGACTCGACTCCAAGGAGGTGCCGGCCCTGTGACCGGACCCCTGCTGTACGCCCGCTCCCGGGCGCTGCCCGCCACGCTGGCCGCGCTCCTCGGCACCGCCGCCTTCGCCCTGTGGGCGGCCGGCCGGCTGGACGCCTACCTCGATCCCGACCGCCGGGTACCGATCGTCGCGCTGGCGCCGCTGCTGGCGTCGGCGGTGATCGGCGCGAGCCTGTACAGCGCCTCGGACGAACTGGACCGCACGGCCGTACGCCCCTGGTGGCCGCGCCGGCTGGCCCAGCTGACGGCCCTGACCGCACTGGCGGCCCTGCTGGTCGTCCCGGCCGTGCTCGGCCACGCGGACACCTTCGGCCCGCCCGCCGTCATCCGCAACACCCTGGGCTGCACGGGCGTCACCGCGACAGCGGCCGTCCTCCTGGGCGCCCGCCTGAGCTGGCTCCCCGCGTTCGCCTACGTGTCCGCCGTCTACCTGGGCTCGTCCGCCGCCCGTGGCCGCGCGGGCACGGTGTGGGCCTGGCCGATGCAGCCGGGCGCCCAGCCGGGCGCCTGGGCGGTGGCCCTGGCCGCGTTCGCGGTGGGCGCGGCCCTGTACGCGGCGCGCGGTGCCCGCCCGGACGGGCCGCGGGTCTGAACTCCGGGCCGCGGAGCCGGCCTGACGGGGCGCGGGGAACCGCGCGGAGGCGCCCCACGCGCCCACGGCCGCCGACGAACCACCGCTGCCCCTTCTGATAGGCGCGGACACACCGGCCCGGACCGACTAGGCGGAGATGCCGTCGATCCGGGCCAGGGCGTCGTCCGCGCCGTACGGCTGCAAGTACGGCAACCAGCGCGGGTCACGATGCCCCGTGCCGATGATCCGCCAGGCCAGCCCCGTCGGCGGAGCCGGTTTGTGCCGCAGCCGCCAGCCCAGTTCCACGAGGTGGCGGTCGGCCTTGACGTGGTTGCAGCGGCGGCAGGACGCCACCACGTTGTCCCAGACGTGCTTGCCCCCGCGACTGCGCGGGATGACGTGGTCGACGCTGGTTGCGACGCCACCGCAGTACATGCACCGGCCCCCGTCGCGCGCGAACAGCGCACGGCGGGTCAGAGGAACGGGCCCTCGGTAGGGGACCCGGACGAATCGCTTGAGCCGGACCACGCTGGGTGCGGGGAGGGTGACGGTCGCGCTGTGCATATAGGCGCCGGATTCCTCCAGGGAGACTGCCTTGTTCTCCAGGACGAGGACGAGCGCGCGGCGGAGCGGTACGACGCCGAGCGGCTCGTACGACGCGTTGAGGACCAGGACATGCGGCACGGGTGCCTCCTTGGGCGTCGGCGGCGCGTGGCTCGCGCCGGGACGATCTGAGGTCAGTCTCTCCTCATGCCTGGTGAACGCGCCACCATGTCCCGGTAACGGGCTGGGAGTGTTTTCGACCACACCCTCATTCATCCCCCGGATCATGGCCTGTTCAAGCCCGCGTGAGCCGCGTCTCTCCTGCACGCCTCCTGTGCGGATCGGCGCGGGGCATACACAATGCCCCGTTAGTGTGGTGGTCCTGTCCGTCCGGTGTCCTTTTCGTGACCTTGACCGCCCGCCGGTACGGACCGCGCAGCACCTGGGAGGTACCTGCCGTGTCGTCCCTGCCCGCCGCCGTCCTGGCCGCCGGCGCATCGCCGTCTCCTTCGCCGTCGCCGTCGGGATCGTCGGCCCCGGCCGTGCCGACGCTCCAGGACGCCCAGGAGAGTGCGACGAACGCGGCGAGCTGGGTCGAGCAGAACTGGTCGACGTGGCTCGCGATGGGTCTTCAGATCCTGCTGATCCTGGTCGTGGCGGTGGCGCTGCGGGCGGTGGTGCGGCGGGCGATCACCAAGCTGATCGAGCGGATGAACCGCACCGTGCAGGCGGTGGACGGCAGTGCGCTGGGCGGGCTGCTGGTGAACGCCGAGCGGCGGCGGCAGCGGGCGGCGGCGATCGGTTCGGTGCTGCGGTCGGTGGCGAGCTTCCTGATCCTCGGCACGGCCGCGCTGATGGTGCTGGGCACCTTCAAGATCAACCTGGCGCCGCTGCTGGCGTCGGCCGGTGTCGCGGGCGTGGCGATCGGTTTCGGCGCACGCAACCTGGTCACGGACTTCCTGTCCGGCGTGTTCATGATCCTGGAGGACCAGTACGGCGTCGGGGACGTGATCGACGCGGGTGTGGCGACCGGCGAGGTGATCGAGGTCGGGCTGCGCGTGACCAAGCTGCGCGGCGACAACGGGGAGATCTGGTACGTCCGCAACGGCGAGGTCAAGCGGATCGGCAACCTGTCCCAGGGCTGGGCGACGGCCGGGGTCGACGTGACCGTGCGGGCGGGCGAGGACCTGGACCGGGTGAAGGCCACGCTGGTCGAGGTCGCCGAGAAGATGGGCAAGGAAGAGCCCTGGAACGAGCTGCTGTGGAGCCCGATCGAGGTGCTCGGGCTGGACTCCGTGCTGATCGACTCCATGGTGGTCCGGGTCTCGGCCAAGACGATGCCGGGCAAGTCGGTCACGGTGGAGCGGGAGCTGCGCTGGCGGATCAAGCGGGCGTTCGACGCGGCGAGCATCCGCATCGTGGGCGGTGCGACGGCCGTCGAGGACCAGGAGGACGCCCCCGACCCGACGGCCGCGGTCGCGGCCCCGTCGGTGTACTCCAACGCGGACTCCCCGCAGTCGGCGGCGGCCACCCCGATAGTCCCGCAGCGGTCGGCACCCTCGGGGAAGTAACGGAACGGTTCGGCACACACGTTCGAGTGAACGGACGGGGCGTTCCGGCGTGCGGCGCACAGGGGGTGCCCCATCGTTCCGGCCATGCATACCGACCACCCCGGGGAGCCGGACCTCATGGCCCGGATGGACCCCGTCCCGCTCCTGGCGGCGTACGAGACGGTCTCCCCCAGCCTCGTCACCTGGCACAGCGCCACGAACGCGCTCGCCCCGCGCCGGCCCGGCATGCCCGTCAGCCCCTGGTCCGCGCGCAGCAGGACCCGGGCCGCACCCGACGACCGGTCCACCGTCAGGGAGCCGGTGACGGCGCGCCGGCCGCGGAACGGGCGCCACCGGAAGTCCCACGCCCCCGCCTCGCCCGTCACGTCGTACGCCGGCTCGGACGCGGTGGTCCCCGCCCGCAGCCGCTCCGCCTCCCCCGCCGGGAACGCCCGCTCCTGCGTGGCCCGGAGGGCGTCCACGGTGACCGGGATGCCGGTGCCGCGCGCCCGGCGGAGCAGGGCCACGTACACGTAGAGGGCGGCGAGCAGGCTGAAGACGGCCCAGACGAGCAGGGTGACGGCGAGGTCTTCGGCGAGCGACCGGGACGGATCCCCGTCCACGACGTCGCTCAGGCCCACCGCCGCCAGCAAGGGTGCGAAGCCGGACACCGTGACCGGCCACAGCCTCCGGAGCAGCCTCCGGTCGACCATCCCCACCGCGCCCCCTCCCCCGCGTCCGTTCGTCGCCCGAACGTAGGCCCCGTGACCAGCGAGAACCACATCCATGACGCACTCGTGACGCACCCTTGACCCTCGCCCGCACGCAGATCGTCTTCACAGGAACCCCACGTTCCCTCCGCATCCCGTGATCGTCTAGGGTCGCCCCCACGACGGGCCCTTGCTCTGGAGCGCGACGCCGCCCGGGGGCCCGTGTCGAATGTGGGGAAACATGCGCAAGCTCGCCATCGGCACCGCCCTGTCCGGTGCCCTGGCCCTGGCCGGCCTGGCCGCGCCCGCCGCGTCGGCGGCCGGCACGCCGGACCTGACGTTCGCCGGTGTGACCGTGAACAAGGGCAAGCCGATCGTGGTCGGCACCGCCAAGGCGGTGAACGTGCCGGTGTCGTACACCCTGACCCGGCCGAAGGACCTGGTCATCGACCAGGAGAAGACGGTGCAGGGCGTGCTGCTGTACCGCGGCACGCTGAAGTCGCCCGACAACGAACTGGGCCCGCGCAAGGCGCCCGTCTGCACCACCAAGGCCACGACGGACACGACCGTCACCGAGAGCTGCACCGAGACGATCGTCGCCGTTCCGGACCAGGAGCTGTACGAGGCCACCGACGCCGGCACCTGGAAGGCCGCCGGTGTCTACGCGGGCAGGAGCGGCACCTACCGCTTCGTCTTCGCCGGTACGGCCACCACGGGCGCGAAGACGTCCGCCGGCGACCACGTGACCGTGAAGTAACGCCGGGCACTCCCCGTACCGCAACGCCCCCGAGGTAACGACTCTGTTGCCTCGGGGGCGTTGTCTATTGACGCCCCCTTCGTCCTCGGCTTACGTTCCTCCCACCCCAATAGGAAAGTTTCCTAACAGTGATCTCCCGGGCGGCCGTTGATCAAGACTGGACGTCATGCCCAGGTCACTGAAAAGCTGGGCGGCTGGAAAGGCAGGTGTCGCACCCCATGGCAGGAACCGCCGGTACGCCGGGCACCCCGCGCGTCCTGCGCGCCATGAACGACCGCGCCGCCCTGGACCTGCTGCTGGAGCACGGGCCGCTGTCGCGCACCCGGATCGGCAAGCTCACCGGCCTGTCCAAGCCCACCGCCTCCCAGCTGCTGGCCCGCCTGGAGGCGGCCGGACTGGTCCGGGTCACCGGCACCAGCGAGGGCCGGCCGGGCCCCAACGCCCAGCTCTACGCGGTCAACCCCACGGCCGCGTACGCCGCCGGGCTCGACGTCACCCCGCACCGCATCCGGGCCGCCGTCGCCGACATCACCGGCCGCACGGTCGGCGAGTACGAGCTGCCCACCCCCGGCCGGCGCCCGGCGCACCCCGTCGTCCGGCAGGTCACCGACGCCCTCGACGGCGCCGTCAAGGCCGCCGGGCTCGCCCGGTCCGACGTGCACCGGCTGGTCATCGGCACGCCCGGCGCCTTCGACCCCAACACCGGGCGGCTGCGCTACGCCTCCCACCTGCCGGGCTGGCACTCCCCCGCGCTGCTCGACGACCTCGCGGCGGCCCTGCCGATGCCGGTCGAGTACGAGAACGACGTCAACCTCGTCGCCATCGCCGAGCAGCGGCTCGGCGCGGCCCGCGGCCACGCGGACTTCGTGCTGCTGTGGAACCAGGAGGGCCTCGGCGCCGCCCTGGTCCTCGGCGGCCGGCTGCACCGCGGCTGGACCGGCGGCGCCGGCGAGGTCGGCTTCCTGCCGGTACCGGGCACCCCGCTGGTCCGGCAGGTCACCAAGGCCAACAGCGGCGGCTACCAGGAGCTGGCCGGCTCCCAGGCCCTGCCGAAGCTGGCCCGGGAACTCGGTGTCGAGGACGTGCCCCCGGGGCCGTACACCGAAGCCGCCACCACGCTCGTCGCCCGCGCCGCCGACCACGCGGGCGGCCCGCACCGGGAGCTGCTGCGGACCTACGCCACCCGGCTGGCCACCGGTCTCGCCTCGCTCGTCTCCGTCCTCGATCCCGAACTCGTCGTCCTCAGCGGCTCCGCCCTGACGGCCGGCGGCGAGGTGCTGCGCGCCCTCGTCCAGGCCGAGCTGGAGGAGCTGGCCGCGGCCCGGCCCCGGCTGGTCGTCGGCGACGTCCACGAACATCCCGTGCTGCGCGGCGCGCTGGAGTCCGCGCTCGCCGCCACCCGCGACGAGGTCTTCGACACCTCGCGCTGAGCGCCCCCTCTTTCCCGACCCGTCCCCCTGGGAGACCTCGCCATGCCCACAGCCATACCCGAAGTCGCCCGAAAAGCGGCGTTTGCCCTGACTGCCTCCGCCGTGCTCCTCACCGCCGCGTGTACCGGCCAGTCCGACTCCGGTGCCACGGACGATCCCTCGAAGGACACGACGATCAACTTCTGGCACGCCTGGAGCGCGCCGAACGAGGTGAAGGCCGTCAAGTCGCTGGTCGCCGGCTTCGAGCGCGCGCACCCCAACATCCACGTGAACGTCGTCGGCAACATGACCGACGACAAGATCAACCAGGCGCTGCGGGCCGGCGGCGAGAAGGCCCCGGACGTGATCTCGTCCTTCACCACCAACAACGTGGGCAAGTTCTGCTCCTCGGGCGCGCTGGTGGATCTGAACCCGTTCTTCGAGAAGTCCGGGATCGACCCGGAGAAGACGTTCCCGAAGCCGATGAACGAGTACACCCGGTTCGACGGCAACCGCTGCACGGTGCCGCTGCTCGGTGACGCGTACGGGCTCTACTACAACAAGACGGCGTTCGAGAAGGCGGGCATCGCGCATCCGCCGAAGACCTGGTCCGAGTTCGAGGCCGACGCCAAGAAGCTGACGATCCCCCAGGGCAGCGGGTACAAGCAGCTCGGGTTCATGCCGAACTACCACGGCTGGGAGTCCACCACCGAGCACTACCTCGGCCAGTTCTCGCCGACGTACTTCGACAAGAACGGCAAGTCGAACGTCGCCAAGGACCCGGCCTTCGCCCAGGGCTTCACGCTCCAGAAGAAGCTCGTGGACGAACTCGGCGGATTCCAGAAGCTGGAGAGGTTCCGCGCCACGCTGGGCGACGAATGGGGCCCCAAGCACCCCTTCCACACCGGCCAGGTCGCCATGCAGCTCGACGGCGAGTGGCGGCTCGGGATGGCCGAGGAGGCGAAGCCGGACTTCGAGATCGGGGTCGCTCCGCTGCCGGTCCCGGACGACCGGGCCGAGCAGTACGGCAAGGGCTACATCACCGGCACCATCGCGGGCATCGCCGCCACCAGCCACAAGCAGAACGCGGCCTGGGAACTGGTGAAGTACATGACCACGGACACGGACGCGGTGGTCGGCTTCGCCAACGGCATCCACAACGTGCCCTCCACGCTGGCCGCGCTGAAGTCGCCGAAGCTGAAGTACGACCCGCGGTTCAAGACCTTCCTGGACATCGCCGCCAACCCGGACTCCACCACGACTCCCGCCTCGATCAACGGCGGTGTGTACCTGGTGACGATCCAGCAGTTCGGCTACGACTACGAGAGCGGCAAGGTCAAAGATCTCAAGGCCGGGCTGAAGAAGACGGCCGCGCAGATCGACACGGACATCGCGCAGGCCCAGTGATGAGCGCCGTGACCCTCGCGTCGAAACGCCGGCGCTCGGCCCTGCGCACGCTCGCCTTCATGTCCCCGTGGCTCATCGGCTTCGCGGTCTTCTTCGCCTACCCGCTGATCTCCACGGTCTACTTCTCCTTCATGCACTACGACGGCTTCCGGCCGCCGACGTGGAGCGGCGGGAAGAACTGGACGTACGTCTTCGAGCACTATCCGCTGTTCTGGCCCGCCCTGCGCAACACGCTCTGGCTGGTCGTGATCATGGTGAGCCTGCGGGTGGTCTTCGGGCTGGGCGTCGGACTGCTCATCACCAAGATCAAGACCGGTACGGGCGTCTTCCGCACCCTGTTCTACCTGCCGTACCTCGCCCCGCCGGTCGCGGCCACCATGGCCTTCGCGTTCCTGCTCAACCCCGGTACCGGCCCGGTGAACTCGCTCCTGGAGAAGGCCGGGCTGCCGGCGCCGGGCTGGTTCAACGACCCCGCCTGGTCCAAGCCGGCGCTGACCCTGCTGGCCCTGTGGGGCGTCGGCGACCTGATGGTGATCTTCATGGCCGCGCTGCTCGACGTACCGACGGAGCAGTACGAGGCGGCGGAGCTGGACGGCACCTCGGCCTGGCAGCGATTCCGGTACGTGACCCTGCCGAACATCTCCCCGATCGTGATGTTCGCCGTCGTCACCGGCGTGATCCAGACCATGCAGTACTACACCCAGCCACTGGTGGCCGGGAAGGTCGCCTCCGGCGTGATCCAGGGCGCCGGGACCCAGTTCGAGCCCGGCTACCCCGACAAGTCCACGCTCACCCTCCCCCAGCTCGTCTACAACCTCGGCTTCCAGCGCTTCGACTACGGCTCGGCGTGTGTGGTGGCGCTGGTGCTGTTCGCCCTGTCGATGGCGTTCACCGCGCTGCTGATGCGGCGCCGGGGCGGCCTGATCCAGGCAGGTGACTGACCATGACGCAAGTACTGGAGCAGCCGGTCAAGCCGGCGCCGCTCGTCACCGGCGCCGAGCGCACCGCCCGGCGCCGGGCGGTGCTGGAGTGGGTCGCGGTCCACTCGCTCGGCGTCGCCGCCGCGCTGTTCTTCACGCTGCCGTTCGTGTTCGTGTTCCTGACCTCGCTGATGAGCGACAGCCAGGCCCTCAGCCGGGACCTGGTCCCGCACACCTGGGAGTGGGGCAACTACCACAAGGTCTTCGACACGCCCGGCTTCCTCACCTGGTGGAAGAACACGCTGCTGTACGCCGGTCTCGGCACCGTGCTGACCGTGGTGTCCTCGATCCCGGTGGCGTACGCGCTCGCCAAGTTCCGCTTCCGGGGGCGCAACCTGTCGCTCATGCTGGTGATCTCGATGATGATGCTGCCCCCGCAGGTGGTCGTCATCCCGATGTACCTCTTCTGGGCGAAACAGCTGGACCTGTCGGGCACGCTGTGGCCGCTGATCGTCCCGATGGCGTTCGGGGACGCGTTCTCCATCTTCCTGCTGCGCCAGTTCCTGATGACGATCCCGAACGAGTACCTGGACGCGGCGAAGGTGGACGGCTGCGGCGACCTGCGCACCCTGCTGCGGGTGGTGCTGCCCATGGCGAAGCCGGGCATCGCCGCCGTCGCCCTCTTCCAGTTCTTCTACGCCTGGAACGACTACTTCGGGCCGCAGATCTACGCGTCCGAGAACCCCGGCGCCTGGACGCTCTCCTACGGCCTGGAGTCCTTCAAGGGCGCCCACCACACCGACTGGAACCTCACCATGGCCGCCACCGTGCTGGTCATGGCCCCCGTGATCCTCGTGTTCTTCTTCGCCCAGAAGGCGTTCGTCGAGGGCGTCACCCTCACCGGAGTAAAGGGTTGAACTGGCTATGAAACTCACCGTGGTCGGCGGCGGCTCGACCTACACACCGGAACTCGTCGACGGCTTCGCGCGCCTCAGGGACACCCTGCCCGTCGAGGAACTGGTCCTGGTCGACCCGGCCGAGGACCGGCTCGAGCTGGTCGGCGGGCTGGCCCGGCGGATCTTCGCCAAGCAGGGCCACGGCGGCCGGATCGTCACGACGTCCGACCTGGACGCGGGAATCGACGGCGCCGACGCCGTCCTGCTCCAACTGCGCGTCGGCGGCCAGGCGGCCCGGCAGCAGGACGAGACCTGGCCACTGGAGTGCGGCTGCATCGGCCAGGAGACCACCGGCGCGGGCGGCCTGGCGAAGGCCCTGCGCACGGTCCCGGTGGTCCTGGACATCGCCGAACGGGTCCGCCGGAGCAACCCGCGCGCGTGGATCATCGACTTCACCAACCCGGTCGGCATCGTCACCCGCGCCCTGCTCCAGGCCGGGCACCGGGCGGTCGGCCTGTGCAACGTGGCGATCGGCTTCCAGCGGAAGTTCGCGGCCCTGCTCGGCGCGGCCCCGACGGATGTGCACCTGGCCCATGTGGGCCTGAACCACCTCACGTGGGAAACCGGTGTGCGTCTGGGCGGACCGGAGGGCGAGAACGTCCTGCCGAAGCTCCTGGCCGAGCACGGCGAGGCCATCGCGGACGACGTCCGCCTCCCCCGCCCCCTGCTGGACCGCCTCGGCGTCGTCCCCTCCTACTACCTGCGCTACTACTACGCGCACGACGAGGTCGTCCGGGAACTGCGCACGAAGCCCTCGCGGGCGGCCGAGGTGGCGGCGATGGAGCGCGAACTCCTGGCGATGTACGGCGACCCGGCCCTGGACGAGAAGCCGGCCCTGCTGGCCAAGCGCGGCGGGGCGTTCTACTCGGAGGCGGCCGTGGACCTGGCGGCGGCCCTGCTGGGCGGCGGGGGCAGCCCCTACCAGGTGGTGAACACGCTCAACAGGGGAACGCTGCCCTTCCTCCCGGACGACGCGGTGATCGAGGTGCAGGCGGCGGTCGGCCCGGCCGGCCCGGTCCCGCTCCCGGTCCCCGGCCTGGACCCGCTCTTCTCGGGCCTGATCGCGAACGTGACGGCCTATGAGGACCTGGCCCTGGAGGCCGCCCTGCGCGGCGGCCGGGACCGCGTCTTCCGCGCGCTGCTGGCACATCCCCTGATCGGCCAGTACGCGTACGCCGACGCCCTCACCGACCAGCTGATCGCACACAACCGGGAGCACCTCGCGTGGGCCTGACCGCACCTGACCCCCTGACGGTCCTCGCCATCGACGCGGGCAACAGCAAGACCGACGTGGCCGTGGTCAACGCCGCCGGGGAGGTGCTGGCCACGGCTCGCGGCGGCGGTTTCCGGCCGCCCGTGGTGGGCGTGGGCGCGGCGCTGGACGCGCTGGCGGAACCGGTGGCCCGGGCGTTCGCGGACGCCGGGGTCAGCTCCGTCGGCCATGTCGCGGCCTGTCTGGCCAACGCCGATCTGCCGGTGGAGGAGGAGCAGTTGGCGACCGCGCTGCACACGCGCGCGTGGGGCACGTCGGTGGAGGTCCGCAACGACACCTTCGCGATCCTGCGCGCGGGCGTCGCCGAGCCGCGCGGGGTGGCGGTGGTGTGCGGCGCGGGCATCAACTGCGTGGGCATGCGGCCCGACGGCCGTACCGCCCGCTTCCCGGCCATCGGCCGTATCTCCGGCGACTGGGGCGGCGGCTGGGGCCTGGCGGAGGAGGCCCTGTGGCACGCGGCCCGCGCGGAGGACGGGCGCGGCGGACCGACCTCCCTGGCCCGCACCCTGCCCGCGCACTTCGGCCTGCCGACCATGTACGCCCTCATAGAGGCGCTGCACCTGGAGCACCTGGACCACGACCGCCGGCACGAGCTGACCCCGGTCCTGTTCGCCACGGCGGCGGACGGCGACCCGGTGGCCCACGCGATCGTCACCCGGCTCGCGGAGGAGGTCACGGTGATGGCCACGGTCGCGCTGACCCGCCTGGACCTGCTGGACGAGGAGACCCCGGTCCTCCTCGGCGGCAGCGTCCTCACCGCCGGCCACCCGCAGCTGAACGACACCGTCCGCACCCTCCTGGCGGACCGCGCCCCCAAGGCCGACGTCCGCGTGGTGACGGCGAGCCCGGTGCTGGGAGCGGTCCTGCTGGGCCTGGACCGGCTGGGGGCGGACGCGGGGGCGCAGGAGCGGGCGCGGGGCCACTGGGAGGGGGGCTGATCCTGAGTCGTCCCGGGGGCGGAGCGGGGCAACAATGTGACCAGAGGTGCGGACCCGGCCTCGGGAGGCATCATGAGCGCATCGGCCGAGCCAAGAGTGTCCGGTCTCGAAGTCCGGTCCATCGACTACGTCCCGCTGGACGAGCGGCACGGCAAGCTCTGGCACCTGGGCCCGCTGTGGTTCATGTCCAACGCGCAGATCGCCACCCTGGCGGTCGGGCTGGTCAGCATCACCCAGGGCGGCAACCTCGTCTGGTCACTGCTGGCCATCGTCTCCGGCACCGTCATCGGCACCTTCTTCATGGCCTTCCACTCCGCCCAGGGCCCCCAGCTCGGGCTGCCGCAGATGATCCAGTCCCGGCCCCAGTTCGGCTACGTCGGCGCGCTGCTGGTGTGGCTGTTCGCCTATGTGCAGTACGCCGGGTTCAACGTCTTCAACAGCATCCTCGCCGCCGGCTCCCTGCACACCACGCTGCACGGCGGCGTCAAGCTGTGGGTCGTCGTGGTGACCGCCGTCGCGCTCGTCATCGCGCTGGTGGGCTACGACATCATCCACAAGGCCGAGCGGATCCTGACGTACACCTTCCTGGTGATCTTCGGGGTCTTCACCGTGGGCGTCCTGGTCACCCTGCACTACCCGGCGGGCTCCTTCGACCTCGGCGGCTTCCGGTGGACGCCGTTCCTCGCGCAGTTCGGCGTGGTCGCGGGCTACCAGATCAGCTGGGCCATCTACGTCTCCGACTACTCCCGTTACCTGCCTCCGGACGTGACCGTCCGCAAGACCTTCTACTGGACCTACTTCGGCTCCGCGCTGGGCGGCATCTGGCTGATGGTGCTCGGGGCGCTGCTGGCGGCCTGGGCGGGCCCGGGGACCTTCCAGACGATCCCGGCGATCGACGCCGCGGGGGACAAGGTGTTCACCGGGTTCGGCGCCGTCGTGCTGCTGTTCTCG
Organism: Streptomyces canarius; assembly: GCF_014650735.1. Taxonomy (NCBI): domain Bacteria; kingdom Bacillati; phylum Actinomycetota; class Actinomycetes; order Kitasatosporales; family Streptomycetaceae; genus Streptomyces; species Streptomyces canarius. Next base: position 222,729 of record NZ_BMVN01000007.1, on the reverse strand, counting down.
GCCCTCGGCCTGGTCTCGGTGACCGCGCTGAACATGTACGGCGGGTCCCTCACGCTCATCAGCGCCATCGACTCGTTCAAGCGGGTCCGGCCGACGCTCGCCGTACGGCTGGTCACCCTCGGCCTCACCGCGGCGCTCTCCCTGGCCGGCGCGCTGGCCGCGACGTCGAACTTCCTGGCGAACTTCGAGAACTTCCTGCTCCTGGTGCTCTACCTGTTCATCCCGTGGACCGCGGTGAACCTCATGGACTACTACGTGGTGCGCCGCGGGCACTACGCCATCGCCGAGATCTTCAACCCGCACGGCATCTACGGCCGCTGGGGCCGGCACGGCATCATCGCCTACCTCGTCGGTTTCGCCGCCATGGTCCCGTTCTTCTCCGTCGGCACCCTGTTCCTCGGCCCCGCCGCGAGGGCGTTGGGCGGCGCCGACATCTCCCTCTTCGTCGGCCTGCCGGTCAGCGCGCTCCTGTACTGGTGGCTGACCCGCTCGATCGACGTGGCGGCGGAGACCCGGCTGGCGGAGGCGGAGGCGGCGGCCCTGGAACAGGCCGCCCACGAGCACCGCGAGCCGTGAGGCCGTCCCCGGCCGGCCCGTCGCCCGGGGAACCGATCCCCCGTCACCGGCGTGTTCCAGCACGGGAGGTAGTGCGTGAGCCGGTACGCGCCCCCGGGCACGCGGCGATCCGATCAAGATCCAGTGAAGGCCGGTGCGCGATGTCAGTGCGGGCGGTGATACTGGGCGGCGTACGGATGACCATGGGGGAGGTCGAGTGACACACCCGCCGAAGAGCAGCGCGGCGCCACCGCCGGCCGGGTCCGTCGGTGTAGCCGGTGTCCCCGGCATCCCCGCCCAGCCCGGACCGCCCGGGTTCCCCCCGGCCGTCGCTGCGGGGGTGCCGCCCGCGCGCCGGACCGCCTTCGCCGAGGGTGCCGAGCGGCTGCGGGCCGCCGCGACGACCGAGCCGGGGCGGTTGCGGATCATCGGTGCCGTCCTGGCGCTGCTGGTCGTCGCGTTCGGGGCGGTCACCGCCTGGCAGACCAGCACCCGCTCGGCCGCCGCCGACGACGTGCTGCACCGCAGCCAGCCGCTCAGTTACGGCGCGGCCGGCATCTACCGGTCGCTGGCCGACGCCAACACCGCGGCCTCCAGCGGGTTCCTGGCGGGCGGGCAGGAGAACGCCCGGTCCACGGACCGGTACGAGAAGGACATCCGCTCCGCCGCCGCCGGGCTCGTCACCGCCGCCGCCAACGCCGAGCCGGGCTCCGCGTCCGAGGAGACCATCGCCGGCCTGAACCGGCTGCTACCCGAGTACAAGGGCCTCATCGAGCGGGCCCGGACGTACAACCGGCAGGGCTATCCGGTCGGCGGCGCCTATCTGCGGTACGCCAACGAGAAGATGCAGGCGGAGATGCTCCCGGCGGCGGAGGACCTCTACACCACGGAGAACCGGCGGCTCGACGCGGACTACGCGGACGCGACGCCGTACCCGTGGGTCGCCATCGGGCTCGGGCTGCTCGCGCTGGCCGCGCTCGGCTGGGCCCAGCACCGCACGTACCGGCGCACCCACCGCGTCCTCAACCACGGCCTGGTCGCCGCCAGCGCCGCGACGGCCGTCGCCCTGCTGTGGCTGGTCGTGGGCCACATGGTCGCCCGGTCGGGGCTCGACGGCTCGTACGAGCACGGCATCCGCTCGCTCAACGTCCTCCACGACGCCCGGATCGCCTCCCTCAAGGCGCGTGGCAACGAGAACCTGAGCCTGGTGGCGCGCGGCGCCGAGACCGTCACGGTCGACGGCACCACGTACGACGCCTACTACCGCGACTTCGACCAGGACATCGCCGTGCTCGGCAAGGGGCTGACCGAGGCGGCGCGGCTCGCCGACGACCAGGGGGGCACCGCCCCGGTCAAGGAGGCCGAGGACGACATGGCGGTGTGGAAGCAGCGCCACGCCACGGCCCGCGCCGAGGACGAGAACGGCAACTACCAGCAGGCGCTGGACAAGGTGATCGGCGCCAAGGGCGCGACCGCCGAGTGCTTCGACGGCGTCGACCGCAGCCTGGCCCGGGCCATCGCCCACGAGCGGGCCGAGTTCCAGCGGGCGGCCGGGGACGGGCGGGACGCCATGACCGGGCTGCCGGAGGGCGCCGCCGTCCTCGCGGTGCTGGGCGCGGCCGGCGCCGTCGCCGGCATCGGCCGCAGGCTTTCGGAGTACCGGTGACAGGGGGCAAGGCGATGGACGTGAGCCGTGCGCGGTCCGCCCTGCGGGGCTGGGGCGGGGTCGCCGTGATGGCGGTGCTGTGCGCGCCGGCGCTGGCGTTCGTCCTGCTGCTGCCGTGCACCCAGCAGGCGCCGGACGACGCGCGGCAGGCCGGGCAGAAGACCGTCACCGGCACCCAGGCCCGCGCCGACGGGTGCGTGGACGCCGAGGCGCACGAGCGGACGCCGGCGCCGTCCGGCGCGGACGGTCCGACGATCGACGCGATCAAGGCACGCACGGGCGCCAAGCGGAAGCTGATCGTCGGCGTCGACCAGAACAGCTACCGCTGGGGCTACCGCAACCCCAACACCGAGGGCGCCCAGCTGGAGGGCTTCGACATCGACCTCGTCCACCGGATCGCCGAGGACATCCTCGGCGACCCGGACGCGGTGCAGTTCAAGGCCATACCGACCAACCAGCGCATCCCGGCGATCGAGGACGGACGCGTGGACATGGTCGTCCGCACCATGACGATCACCTGCGGCCGGCTGGAGCACGTCGCCTTCTCCGCGCCCTACTTCAAGACCGGCCAGCAGATCCTCGCCCCCAAGTCCTCCCCGATCACGGGCTACGACGCCTCGCTGGCGCACAAGAAGGTGTGCACGGCGGCCGGTTCGACCGCGCTCGCCAAGCTGGAGGCCGACAAGAAGGGCGGCCGGCTGCCCGCCACCACCGACCTGTCCACCACCGTGCCGAACCAGCTGGACTGCCTGGTCCGGCTGCAACTCGGCGAAGTGGACGCGGTGGTGACCGACGGCGCGCTCGCCGCGAGCCAGGCCGCGCAGGACCCGACCGTCGAACTGAAGGGCGCGCCGTTCACGACCGAGTACTACGGCGTGGCGATGAAGAAGGACGCCGGCGATCTGGTACGCCGGGTCAACCGCGTTCTGGTGGACTACCGCGCACACGGCTGGCAGACGTCGTACGACGACTGGCTGTCGGCGACACTGGGCAAGGACTCGGCCGCGTCGAAGCCGCCCGCGCCGCAGTACCGGCGCAGCAGTTGAGCCGTACCCGACCGGAACAGACAGCAAGCGAGAGGTGATCGATGGGCGTCACGGACCCCGCCGGGCCGGTGATGGACCGGGACGAGGTGGACCGTGCGCTGGCGCGGCTCGGCCAGGAGCACGAGGCGATCGAGACCTCGCTGCTGGCCCTCCAGGACCACGCGGGCCGCAGACTCCTCGAAGGCGCGCGGCTGACCGGCGTCACCAAGGAGCGCTGGCAGGCCGCGGAGACGCAGATCACCCGGCTGTGGGCGTACTTCGACGCCTACACGGCCGCGCTGCGCGGCGCCCGTGAGATCCGCGCCCGGCGCCGCTGGTCCAGCCGGGAGGACCTGGCGGAGCTGACCGAGGTGCTGCGCGGCGAGTCCGTGACCGTCCCCGACGGCGGGAACGGCAGACTGAGCGAGTCGTTCTCGCTGTCCGCGCTGGTGGAGCGGATGAACGAGCTGTACGCGACGAGCCTGGACATGATCGTCGCCGCCGACGCGGTCTGGTCGGCGCTGCCCGCGCGGATCGATCTGCTCGCCGCGGAACTCCAGCGCACCCGGCAGCTCGCGCACTCGGTGGGGGTGCGCCCCGGCGAGCACCCGGCCGGTGACGACCTGGAGCGGATCACCCGCACGCTGACCAGGCTGCGCGAGGACGTCGTCTCCGACCCGCTGGCCTTCTGGGTGCCGGCCGAGGGCAGTTCGGCGCCCGGCGGCGGACGCCCGGACACGACGGTGTACGACCGTGAGGCCCGCGCACTGGAGGACGTGCGCCGGGAGATCGACGCCGTGTTGACGGTCCGGCAGGACGCGGAGGCGCGGCTGATCCGGCTGCGGGACGTGCTCTCGCGCGCGGACCGCACCCTGGCCGAGGCGCGTACCGCGCGCGGTGAGGTGCTGGCCAAGATCGCCGCGACCGAGGTGCCGGTGGTGAGCGGGCCGCCGACCGCGCTCCAGGAGCAGCTGGCGACCGCGGCCGAGTACCGCAGGCAGGCCCAGTGGCACCGGCTCTCCCCGCTGCTGGAGTCGCTGGAGGTGCAGGCGGAGGACGAACTGCTGCGCGCCCGCGAGTCGTTGACCGCGGTCACCGCGCCGCTCGCGGTCCGCGCCGAGCTGCGCGGCCGGCTCGACGCGTACAAGGCGAAGGTCGCCCGGCACGGTCTCGCGGAGGACCCACTGCTGGTCGAGCGGTACGACGCGGCCCGCCGCATGCTGTGGAGCGCGCCCTGCGACCTGCGGGTGGCGGAGCAGGCCGTGCTGCGCTACCAGCAGGCGGTGGCGGAAGTGCTCGGCAGCGCGAGCGCGCCGGAGGACCGTAAGGGGGGCGAGTCATGAGTCAGCCGGGGCAGAGCTGCCAGCGGCCGGGCTGCGAGGGGACGTACGAGGACGTCGGCGGCGGCGAGCTGTACTGCGACACGTGCGGTCTCGCACCGGTCGTCTCGGCTGGGGGTCCCCCCTCTGGGGGAGGCATGGTGGGCTCGCCGCCCACCGGGGTCGCCCGGGGGGCGTCCGACAGCGGCAGTTCCCGCAGCTCGCGCAGTGCGCGCACGACCTCGCAGTCGTCGAGGTCGCGCCGCTCGGTGTCCGGGCGGCTGTCCCGGTCGCTGTCGGGGAAGCCCACGGGCCGCTCGGTGTCGGTGCGCAGCTCGGGCTCGTCCTCCGGGGCCTCCTCGCGGGGGCGGCTGGGCGCCGGGCTGGTCGCGGTGCCGCAGGTGCCGCGGCCCGACCCGCGCGCGATGGTGCTGGAGAACCCGGAGGTGCCGGAGCGCAAGCGGTTCTGCTCGCGGTCGGACTGCGGGGCGCCGGTCGGCCGGGCGCGGGGCGACCGGCCGGGCCGCACGGAAGGTTTCTGCACCAAGTGCGGGCACCCGTACTCCTTCGTGCCCAAGCTGCGGGCCGGGGACATCGTGCGCGGCCAGTACGAGGTCGCGGGCTGCCTGGCGCACGGCGGGCTGGGCTGGGTCTACCTGGCGGTGGACCGGGCCGTCTCCGACCGGTGGGTGGTGCTCAAGGGCCTGCTGGACACCGGTGACCAGGACGCGATGGCCGCGGCGATCTCCGAGCGGCGGTTCCTCGCGGAGATCGAGCACGCCAACATCGTGCGCATCTACAACTTCGTGGAGCACCTGGACCAGCGCACCGGCTCCCTCGACGGCTACATCGTCATGGAGTACGTCGGCGGCAAGTCCCTGAAGGAGATCGCCAACGCCCGACGGACGCCCGACGGACGCCGCGACCCGCTGCCGGTGGAGCAGGCGTGCGCGTACGGCATCGAGGCGCTGGAGGCGCTCGGCCATCTGCACAGCCGGAACCTGCTGTACTGCGACTTCAAGGTCGACAACGCCATCCAGACCGAGGACCAGCTCAAGCTGATCGACATGGGCGCGGTCCGCCGGATGGACGACGACGAGTCGGCGATCTACGGCACGGTGGGCTACCAGGCACCGGAGGTCGCCGAGTCCGGCCCCTCCGTGGCCAGCGACCTCTACACGGTGGCCCGCACGCTCGCCGTGCTGGCCTTCGACTTCCAGGGCTACACCAACGTCTACGCCGACTCCCTGCCCGACCCCGACACCATCGAGGTGTTCCGCCGCTACGAGTCCTTCTACCGGCTCCTGGTGCGCGCCACCGACCCCGACCCGGGCCGCCGGTTCGCCTCCGCGCAGGAGATGGCCGAGCAGCTGACGGGAGTGCTGCGCGAGGTCGTCTCGCTCCAGACCGGGCAGGCGCGGCCCGCGCTGTCGACGCTGTTCGGGCCCGAGACCAAGGTCACCGACACGGAGTTGTTCCCCCGGCTGCACGGGGACGTGTCCCGGCTGGGCGCCCGGCCGGTGCGGAAGGCTCCCGCCACTCCCGCCCCGCCCCCGCCGGCCCTGGTCGGGCCGGTCGACACGCCGGCCGCCGCGCTCGCCCTGCCGGTCCCGCTGGTCGACCCGGACGACCCCGGCGCCGGTTTCCTCGCGGGCCTGACGGCCTCGGCGCCGGCCGAGCTGATGAGCGCGCTGGCGGCGGCGCCCGCGCAGACCGTGGAGACCCGGCTCCGGCAGATCCGCGCCCGGCTGGAGAGCGGCGACCACCAGGGTGCGCTGATGAGCCTGGCCACGCTGGACGAGGAACAGGGCGACGACTGGCGGGTGGTGTGGTACCGGGGCGTGGCCGCGCTGGTCACCGGGGACTTCGAGCACGCCGCGCTCGCCTTCGACGCGGTCTACGACGCCTTCCCCGGCGAGGCCGCGCCCAAGCTGGCGCTCGGCCTGTGCGCCGAGGTGCTGGGCCAGCTGGACAACGCGGCCGAGTACTACCGCCTGGTGTGGACGACCGACCCGGGCTTCGTGAGCGCCGCGTTCGGGCTGGCCCGGGTGCGGCTCGCGGCCGGGGACCGCCGGGGCGCCGTGACGACGCTGGAGTCGGTGCCGGAGTCCTCCATCCACTACACGGCCGCCCGGGTCGCCGCCGTCCGGGCCCGGCTGAGACAGCGCACCGCGAGCGCGGGTGACGTACCGTTCCTGGACGATCTGACGGCCGCCGCCGGTCAGGTCGAGGCACTCCAGGCGTACGGCCTGGACCCGGCGCGGCGCGAGCTGTTGTCGGCGGAAGTGCTCGGCTGCGCGCTGGACTGGATACTCTCCGGGGGCCAGGGCACCGGGCCCGCCGCCGGAGGCCGGGTGCTGCTGGGCAGCGGTCTGGACGAGCGGGGCCTCCGCTTCGGCCTGGAGCGCGCCTACCGCACGCTGGCACGGCTGGCGCCCGGCGGTGATGAGAGGATCGAGCTGGTGGAACGGGCCAACCGTTACCGTCCCCGGACGTGGGTGTAGTCGATGTCGCAGATGCCCCAGCAGGCCGCACTGGCGAAGTGCCCGAGCTGCGCGGAGCCCGTGGAGTCGGGTGACCTGTTCTGCGGAGCGTGCGGATACGACCTTTCGGTGGTGTCCGCGCCGCCGCAGGACCATCCGACGCTGACCATGACGGGCCCCACCGGCCCCGGGGACGGCACGGCGTGGCCCACCCCCGGACCGCCCGGCCCCGCGGCCTCCCCCGAGCCGCACCTCCCGACAGACCTCCCGGGCACCGACTCGGGCGGCACGCCCCTGTCCGGCGAGGGATCCGGCGCCGCTCCGGGGGCCACGCCCCCGGCGGGGCCGGGCGGCGCCGAGCCGGGCGGGCACGAGGGCGGCGGGGGGCATTCCTCCGGTTCCGGGGTGCGGTTCGACCGGCCGGACGAGCCCGACGAGTACCCGTTGCAGGCACCGGACCCCCGGCCGGCCTCCGCACCGGCCGACCCGGCGCAGCTCTGCGTGGCCTGCCGGGCGGGCCGGGTGGACAGCGACGGCTACTGCGAGAACTGCGGGCACGCCCAGCCACGCGAACGCGACCACGTGGAGCGGGAGTCGGGACCGGTCGCCGCCGTCAGCGACCGCGGCCTGCGCCACCACCGCAACGAGGACGCCTTCGCCGTCGGCCACACCACGCTGCCCGACGGCACGCCGGCCGCGCTGGCGATCGTCTGCGACGGCGTGTCGTCCGCGACCCGCCCCGACGACGCCTCCCTGGCCGCCTCCCGGGCGGCCGGCGACACCCTGCTGGCCGCGCTGCCGCGCGGCACCCACCCGCAGGCGGCGATGCACGAGGCGATCGTCGCCGCCGCGCAGGCCGTCAACGCGCTCGCCGAGGAACCCGCCACCGCCCGCGAGCACGCCCCGCACCAGAACGCGCCGGCCTGCACGATCGTCGGCGCGGTCGTCACCCCCGGGCTGCTGGTCGTCGGCTGGGTCGGCGACAGCCGCGTCTACTGGGTGCCCACCGACCGCACCGCACCGCCCGCCCGGCTGACCGAGGACGACTCCTGGGCCGCGCAGATGGTCGCCGCCGGCCTGATGAGCGAGGCCGAGGCGTACGCCGACGCGCGCGCCCACGCGATCACCGGCTGGCTCGGCGCGGACGCCTACGAACTGGAGCCGCACACCGCGTCGTTCAAGCCGGACCGGCCCGGCGCCGTGGTGGTGTGCACCGACGGGCTGTGGAACTACGCCGAGACGGCGGAGGAGATGTCCGAGGTCCTCCCGCTCGACGCGGCGGCCCGCCCGCTGCACAGCGCACGGGTACTGGTCGGTCACGCCCTGGACGGCGGGGGCCACGACAACGTAACAGTGGCGGTCCTGCCGTTCCCGCTGCCGCCGCAGGGGGCAGGATCGGCCTGAGGGCCGTATCCGACGGGGGAACGGCACGGGGAAGCCGCGGCGGACCGGAGGGGACCGGTCCGCTCACAGTCGTCGCCTCGCGTCGGCGAGGTGTCCTAGGGGGATGTGAGCAAGCATGGCCAATTTCGCGAAGTCGAACGTGCCGCGGTTCTCGGTGGACGTCTACCAGAACGAGTACCTGCCCCAGGGCGGCAGCGAGGTCAACGCCATCGTCACGGTGACCGCGACCGGCGGCGGCACCATCGGCAGCGCGCTCACCGCGCCGGTGTACCCGCCGGGCGGGGGGCCGTCCGCCGCCGTGGCGCTCATGGTGGACTGCTCGGGTTCCATGGACTACCCGCCGACCAAGATGCAGGGCGCCCGGAACGCCACGGCCGCCGCGATCGACACCCTGCGCGACGGCACCCGCTTCGCGGTGATCGGCGGCACGCACGTGGCCAAGGAGGTCTATCCGGGCGGCGGGCGGCTCGCGGTCGCCGACGCCACCACCCGCGAGCAGGCCAAGCAGGCGCTGCGCCGGCTGAGCGCGGGCGGCGGTACGGCCATCGGCACCTGGCTGCGGCTCGCCGACCGGCTGCTGTCCGCGGCGGACGTCACCATCCGGCACGGCATCCTGCTCACCGACGGCCGCAACGAACACGAGTCGGCGGAGGATCTGCGGGCCACGCTGGACGCCTGCGCCGGCCGGTTCACCTGTGACGCGCGGGGCGTGGGCACCGACTGGGAAGTGAAAGAAGTCACAGGGATCGCCTCGGCGCTGCTCGGCACCGCCGACATCGTCGCCGACCCGGCCGGTCTGGCCGCCGACTTCACGCGGATGATGGAGACGGCGATGGGCAAGGAGGTCGCCGACGTCTCCCTGCGGGTGTGGACACCCGTCGGCACGACCATCCGGTTCGTCAAGCAAGTCGCCCCCGCCGTCGAGGACTTGACCGGCCGTCGTACCGAGGCCGCGCCGCGCGCCGGGGACTACCCGACCGGCTCCTGGGGCGACGAGTCCCGTGACTACCACCTGTGCGTGACGGTCCCGCCCGCCGGGCTCGGCCAGGAGATGCTCGCCGCGCGGATCTCCCTCGTCATCCCGGAACCGGACGGAACTGCACAGAACCTCGGCGCGCAGGGGCTGGTTCGGGCCGTCTGGACCGACGACATGACCGCCTCCACCGCGATCAGCCCCCAAGTCGCCCACTACACCGGGCAGGCCGAACTGGCGCAAGTCATCCAGAAGGGCCTGGACCTTCGCAAAGCGGGGGATTTCGACGGAGCAACCGCCAAACTGGGGCGCGCGGTTCAGCTCGCGAACGCCTCGGGGAACGCGGATACTGCGAAACTGCTTGCGAAGGTGGTGGACGTGGTCGACGCCGTGACAGGTACTGTGCGGTTGAAGACGAGGGTCGCGGAGGCGGACGAGATGACTCTGGAGACCCGGTCCACCAAGACTGTTCGTGTGAAGAAGTGACCCTCGGAAGCGTAGGAGAAGGGGAAGCACCGACATGCCGACCTGCCCGAACGGACACCAGTCGGGTTCCGACGACTGGTGCGAGGTCTGCGGTCACCGCATGGCCGGTGCCGTACCTCCGCCCCCTCCGCCGCCCCCGGGCGGTTACGGCTTCCCGCCCCCGCAGGGCGGCCCGGCCGGCGCCCGGCCGCACCCGGCCGGCGGCTCCGACCCGGAGCCGGAGCTGTGCCCGCAGTGCCGTACGCCCCGCGAGGGCGGCGCGCCGTTCTGCGAGGAGTGCCGGTGGAACTTCCTGACCAACACGGCGACCTCCTACACCCCGGCCGCCCCGCGCTCGCCGCAGCCGCGGTTCCAGCCGCCGAGCTCGACGTACGGCGGCGATGACGGGTACGAGTACCAGGGTTCGCGGCCCTCGCAGGTGAACCGGCCCGCCGAGCCGCTCCCGTCCTTCCACAGCGAGCCGTCGGGCCCGACGCCGTTCGGCGGCGACCGGGCCCCGTCCGGCCCGCGGACCTCCCCCGGCCCCTCGGGTCCGGCCCCCTTCGGCGCGGGCAACCAGCGCCCGCCCGGGGCGCCGCAGGGCTTCGGCCAGGGTCCGGGGCAGGGCGGTCCGGGGCAGGGCGGTCAGGGTGGTCCGGGGCAGGGTGGTCCGGGGCAGGGCCCGGGTGCCGGCAACCCGCCCGGTCCCGGCGGCCCCGGCGGTTTCGGTGGCCGGGGCACGGTGCCGGGCCAGGGTGGCCCGGGTGGCCCGGGTTCCGGTGGCCCGTCCGGCTTCGGTGGCGGTCCCGGGCAGGGACCGGGCGCGGGTGGCCCCTCCGGTCCGTCCGGGTTCGGCGGCGGTCCGGGGCAGGGTCCCGGCGGCCCGTCCGGCTTCGGCGGCGGCCAGGGCCCCGGCGGTCCGGGTGGCCCGGGTTCCGGCGGTCCGTCCGGCTTCGGCGGCAACCCGGGGCAGGGCCAAGGCCAGGGCCCGGGGTTCCAGGGCCCCTCCCCCTTCGGGCGTGAGCCCTCCCGTCCCGGTGGCCCGACCGCGCCCGGCCCGTCCGGCTTCGGCGGTGACCCCTCGCGTCCGGTGCCGCCGCCCGGCGGTCCCGGCGGTGCCCCGCAGGCGTTCCAGCCCTCCGGTGCACCGGCCCCGCCCGCGTTCCCGGGCCAGACCCGCCGGCCCCCGGCCGCCGACGACGACTGGGTGATCTCCCCGCCGTCGTCCACCGGCCCCGGCGGTCAGGGCGGCGGCTACGGCTACCCGCAGCCCGGCGGCACCCAGACCCCGCCGGGACCGGGCGGACCGGGCGGCTTCCCCCAGGCACCCCAGGCTCCGCACGCGCCGCAGGCCCCCCGGTCGACCACCTGGACCGCGACCATCGGCCCGGACCGCGAGTACTTCATGGCGATGATGCAGCGCTCCGGCCCCGAGGCCGCGGGCCTGAACCTGCCCGCGTACTCGCCCGAGCAGCAGCGCACGCTGACCGGCGACCAGGTCACCATCGGCCGCCGTCGGCACTCCACCGGCGACACCCCCGACATCGACCTGTCGGTGCCGCCGGAGGACCCGGGTGTCTCGCACCAGCACGCGATGCTGGTGCAGCAGCCGGACGGAAGCTGGGCGGTCGTCGACCAGAACTCGACGAACGGCACCACGGTCAACATGTCGGAGGAGCCGATCCAGCCGTTCGTGCCGGTCCCGCTCCAGGACGGCGACCGGGTGCACGTGGGCGCCTGGACGACGATCACCGTCCGCCGGGGCTGACCGCGCTCAGGGCAGGGGCCAGGCGTACGGCCCCTGCGGGTCGTCCAGCCACGCCCAGGCGTGCTCGCCGGCGACCGTGACGCCGTACCGGCCGCGTTCCGGTTCGCCCTCGCGCTCCCACAGGGCGTACGCCTCCTGCGGGTCGAGGGTGCCGCGGGTCAGGGTGAGCAGGAAGCGGAACGGCTCCTGCTCATGGGCCCGGCGTGGCAGTCCGGCCGGCGGGACGCCCTCGGGCTGCGCCCGGCGCCCGCCGCGCAGCGGCACGAAGAAGGCGGCCCCGGGCAGGAACGGGCCCTCCGCGTGCTCCGCGTCCCGCACGGTGAGCGTGAGCAGGCCGGTGGCGAGCGGGGTGAGGACGCGCGCGCCGGGGCGGCACTGGGCGAGCCAGGCGCGCGGCACCGTGGGCAGCTCGCAGGTGGCGATGATCCGGTCGAAGGGGGCGCGTGCGGGCACCCCGCGCGCGCCGTCACCGGTGACGACGACGGGGTGGTGGCCGGCCGCCGCGAGGTGCTGCCGGGCCGACTCGGTGATCTCCGGTTCCAGGTCGATGGTGGTGACGAGGTCGTCGGCGCCGAGCCGGTGGGCGAGCAGGGCCGCGTTGTAGCCGGTGCCGGCGCCCACCTCCAGCACCCGGTCGCCGTCCTCGACGCGCAGGGCGACCAGCATCCGGGCCATCAGGGAGGGCTGGCTGCTGGAGGAGAGCAGCTCGCCGTCGCGCAGCCGGGTGGCCAGCGGTACGTCCGCGTAGGCGCCGCGCACCCAGCGCTCCCGCGCCTCGCGGTCGGGACTCTCGCCCCAGCGGCGCTCGTAGCCGCGGGCCCCGGTGACGTAGTAGTACGGCACGAACAGGTGCCGGGGCACCGCCGCGAACGCCTCCCGCCACACCGGGTCGTCCGCCCAGGCCCCGTCGGCGTCGATCTCGCGCACCAGCTCGGCCCGCGCCGCGTCGGCGAGAGCCTCGATCCCGGTGTCGTAGGCGCCCATGGGTCCACAGTAGGGGCGGGCGGTCCGCGGACGGGGCTGGTCCTAAGCCTTGAGTCCTCGGTCACCCGGTCTGAGACGATGGACGGGTGAATGAGATTCGGCGCGGCACGCTTCAGGAGCAGACCTTCTACGAGCAGGTCGGCGGGGAGGAGACCTTCCGCCGGCTCGTCCACCGTTTCTACGAGGGGGTCGCGGAGGACCCGCTGCTGCGGCCGATGTACCCGGAGGAGGACCTGGGCCCGGCCGAGGAGCGGCTGGTGCTGTTCCTGATGCAGTACTGGGGCGGTCCGACGACGTACAGCGAGAACCGCGGCCACCCCCGGCTGCGCATGCGGCACGCCCCGTTCACCGTGGACCGGGCGGCGCACGACGCGTGGCTGCGGCACATGCGGGTGGCCGTGGACGAGCTGGGGCTGTCGGAGGAGCACGAGCGGACGCTGTGGAACTACCTGACGTACGCCGCCGCGTCGATGGTCAACACCCCCGACTGAGCACCCGGGACTGACGGGTCGTCACTGAAGGTCGGATTCCGGTCACCCGTCGCCGCATTCCGATCACAATCCGGTATAGACCGGCGAACAACCGCTTACCCGCCGCCCGGCCCTCTGCCAGCATCGCCCGCAGGTCTGGAAGCACCGGACACACGGGGGCCGGGTGACGGGGTTCGTCTTCTCACGCGCGCGTGCGCACCGCCTGCTGCTGGGCGCCGCGCTGCTGACGGTGGTGCTGACCACCGCCGTGCTCGCGACGCTCACGGCGTACTCGGGGGCGATCGGCGACGCGGCACTGCGCCATGTGCTCGGCGACCCGCGCAACGCCGCCGACACCGCGCTGATCGTGAAGGCGGACGTGCCCCCGGCCGAGCGGACCGCCGCCGACACCGCCGTACGCCAGGGCGCGCGCCGTACCTTCGCCGGGTCACCGGTGACCGTACGGACCCTGCGCCGCTCGGGGCCGTACGCCCTGCCCCGCTCCCTCCAGCCGCCCGCGAGCAGGTCGGGCGACCCGGACCTGACCTACTTCGCGGCACTGGACCACACGCAGGTGCGGGTGGCCGCCGGCCGCCTCCCCCGCCGTAGCGACGGCGAGGCCGAGGTGGCCCTCCCGGAGACGGCGGCCCGCGCGCTGCGGCTGGAGCCCGGCGCCCGGCTCACCCTGGCGGACCGGCTGGAGGGGCCCGCGGTCCGGGTCCACGTCGTCGGCGTGTACCGCCCCGCCTCGGTGACGGCACCGTACTGGCGGCTGGACGACCTGCTCGGGCGTGGGGTGAAGAAGTCCGGCTTCACGACGTACGGCCCGCTGCTCACCGACCCCGCCGTCCTCACCGGCGGCCGGGTCAGCGCCGGGGCGACGGGCTGGCTGGCGTCGGCGGACTTCGCCTCGGTGACGACCGGCCGGATCGGGGAGCTGCGGGCCGCGGCCCGGGCCGGCAGCGCGGCCCTGCGCGAGCCGGCCGCGCTGAGCGGTACGACGGTGTCGCAGAGCGCGCTGCCGGACGTGCTGGACCGGGTGGACCGTTCCCTGCTCGTGGCCCGCTCCACCCTGCTGATCGTCGCGCTCCAGCTGGTGCTGCTCGCCGGCTACGCGCTGCTGCTCGTCGCCCGGCTGCTCAGCACCGAACGCGCCGAGGAGACCCGGCTGCTGCGGGCCCGCGGCGCCTCCCGCACCCGGATCGCCGCGCTCGCCGGGGCCGAGGCGCTGCTGCTGGCGCTGCCCGCGGCCGTGGGCGCGCCCCTGCTCGCCGGCCCGCTCACCGCCCTGCTGGCCGGACACGGCCCGCTGGCCCGGCTCGGCCTGCGCCTGGACCTGCCGGCCGCCGGCCGGCCCGCCGTCTGGCTGGTCGCGGCCGGGGTCGCCGTCGGCTGCGCGCTGGCCGTGACCGTACCGGCGGTCACGGGCACGGGGGCCGAGGCACGCCCGTCCGGACCGCGGCGCTCCTGGGCCCCGAGGCTGCGCCGGAAGGCGGCCCGGCCGGGCGGCACGCGGGCCGTGCCGGCCCCGCTGCGGACCGGCGCCGACCTCGGGCTCCTCGCCATCGCTACGGTGGCCTACTGGCAGCTGAGCCGGCAGGACTCCGGCGCCGTGGCCGCCGACCGGTCGGGCGCGCTCGGCGTCGATCCGCTGCTGGTGGCCGCGCCCGCGCTGGCCCTGCTCGCCGGGACCGTGCTCACGCTGCGGCTGCTGCCGCCCGTGGCGCGGTTCGCCGAACGCTGGGCGGCCGGCGGGCGGGGGCTGCCGGCGGCGCTGGCCGGCTGGCAGTTCAGCCGGCGCACCGCACGCGGTGCGGGCCCGGTGCTGCTGCTCGTCCTCGCCGTCGCCCTCGGCATGCTCGCGATCGGGCAGGCAGCCTCCTGGGACCGCTCGCAGGACGACCAGGCCGACTTCCGGGCCGGGGTGCCGGTGCGGGTCGTGGCCTCCGGGGAGGACGGGTTCGGCCGTACGGACCTGTACGCCGGCCTGCCACGGGTGCGCGAGGCCGCCCCGGCCGTGCGTGCCGCCCAGCCGCTGTCCGGCGACCGCACGGCGACCGTGCTGGCCCTCGACACCGCCCACGCGGCGGACGCGGTCCTGATGCGCCCCGACCTGGCGGACGAGCCGGTACGGCCGCTGCTGGGCCGGCTCACCCCCAAGAGCACCCCGGCCGGGGCCGGCGTCCCGGCGGGCACCGCCCGGCTGAAGCTGACGGCCCGGCTGCGCAGCTCGACCGGGCCGGGCACCACGACCGCGGTGACGGTCACCCTGACCGACCGGTACGGGGTGCCGTACCAGCTGCCGGCCGGGCAGCTCCCCGCCGACGGGCGCCCGCACACCCTGACCCTCGCCCTCGGCACCGCCACCGGACCGGCGACCCTCACCGGTCTCCGCCTGGACCTGGCCCAGCCCGCCGAACGGGCCGAGCACCACCGCCTCACGATCGACGGGCTGACCGCGTCGGGCACGGACGGCACGGACCACCCGCTCACCCTGCCCGCCCGGTGGACCACCACCGCGGAGGCCGGCGGCGCCGCCGTACCGAGCGCCGCGACCAGCCCCACCCGTCCCGAGGTCACCGGCACCCACCCCCTGGCCTTCGCCTACAGCACCGGCTACCTCCCGGACGCCGGCATCTGGACCGTCGCCTCCGTCACCCTCCGGCTCCAGGCCGCCCAGCCCGCGCCCGCCGAGGTGCCGGCCGTCGCGACCGACCGCTACCTGGGCGCGGCGGGCGCCCGCACCGGGCAGCGGGTCGACCTCACCCTCGGCGACCGGCGGGTGCCGGTGCGGATCGTACGGGCGGTACGGGCGCTGCCGGCCACCGCCGACCCTGCCGCCACCGGCACCCACGACGGCGGTGCCGTCCTGCTCGACCTGCGTGCCCTGAACCAGCTGCTCCAGGCCCGGTACGGCGAGAACGCCACCCCCACCGAGTGGTGGCTCGCCACCGCGCCCGGCGCCTCCGCCCGCGTGGCCGCCGCCGTCCGGGCGCTGCCGGACGTCGATCCCGGGCAGGTCGTGGTCCGCGACGAGATCGCCGCCGAACTGCGCGACGACCCGTTCGGCGCCGGACCGGAGGCCGCGTTCACGGCGGCGGCCGTGGTCGCGGCGGCGCTCGCCGCCGTCGGCTTCGCGGTCGGCGCCGCCGGCGCGCAGCGGGCGCGCGGCGCCGAGTTCGCCGTCCTGCGCGCACTCGGCGCACCGCGCCGCCAACTGGCCCGGACGGTCGCCGCCGAACAGGCCGTCCTGGTGGGGCTGGCCCTGGCGGTGGGCCTGGGCCTGGGCACTGTACTGGCCCGCACCGTCCTGCCCCTGATCGTCCTGACCGGCGAGGCGACCCGCCCGGTACCGGACCTGCTGGTCCGACTCCCGTCCGGACAGGTCGCGCTGCTGCTCACCGCCGTCGCCGTGGCACCACTGACGATCGCGGCGACAGCCGCCGTACGCCGGGCGGACCCGGCACGGGCGCTGCGCGGGCAGGGGGGTGAGTGACGTGGGGATCGCTCCGGGTCCCGTCGCTCCGCAGGCGGCCACCGCGTGCCTGGTGACTCCCTACCGGCGGACCCGTCCACGGGACGCACTCGGACCGGTGCCCGCCACGCACCGGACCCCGACGGACCGGCCGACACCGCACGCCGTCCCCACCGAGGTGTCCCACGCGGGCGCTCCGACGGTACGCGCCCGACTGCGGGACACGCCCACGACGGTGACCACCACACACCGGAACCCCACGGACCGGCCGACGCCACGCACCGACTCAGCCGAAGCGCCCCGCGCGGGCGCTCCGACGGTACGGGCCCGGCTGCGGGACGCACTCGGACCGGTGCCCGCCACGCACCGGACCCCGACGGACCGGCCGACGCCGCACGCCGTCCCCACCGAGGTGTCCCACGCGGGCACTCCGACGGTACGGGCCCGGCTGCTGCGGGCGCTCGCGGCGGGGGCCGCCGTGGGTCGGACGGGGCGCGCGCGGGCTGCGCACGCTCAGGGAGGTGAGTGACATGGGCCGGCCGTTGCCGCGCGTGGTCGCTCCGTGGGTGCGGACCCGGCTGCGGGCCGCGCCCGGTGCCGCCGTCGCGCTCGCGTTGCTGGTCGGGCTGGCCGCGTGTCTGGCGGGCGCCTTTCCGCGGGCGGTGGACCGGTACGAGGACGCGGGACTGCAACGGACGCTCCGGCAGGCCCGCCCGGAGCACACCACCGTACGGGTGTCGGCGCCCCAGCCCGACCTCGGCCTGCCGCCCGAGCGGCGCGCCGCGGCACTGCGCCCCGACGCACTGGAGCGGCAGTACGAGAAGGTGCTCGGCACGGTCGGCAGCCCGTTGAGCGTGCAGCGCGCCCAGTCCGCGTACGGCGTCGCCGGCACCGTCAGCCCGGCGGTGCCCGACCCGTGGCTGCCCCGGCCGACCGGACTGCCCGCCCACATCTCGCTGGCCGCGCAGAACGGCCTCGCCGACCACGCGCGCGTGCGCACCGGCCGGCTGCCGCGCGCCCCGCACCCGGTCGACGCCTCGACCCCCGAGGTGGAGGCCGCCGTCACCGCCGCCACCGCCAAGGCCCTGCACATCAAGGTGGGTTCGGTCGTCCACATGCCCGCGCCCGGCCGCGGCCCGCTCGCCGTCCGGGTCACCGGCATCCTCGTCCCGCGCGACCCCGACGGCGCCTACTGGTCCACCGTCCCGCTGCTGCGCACCCCGACCCTGGTGACCCTGCCCACCCCCGGCCCGGACCCGGACAAGTACTGGCTCGGCGCGCTGCTGCTCGCCCCCCAGGCGGCCCCCGCCCTGCTGGGCACCAGCACCAACCCGGCCCGCTACTGGCACCTCGCCCCCGCCCTGCGCGGTCTGCACGCCCACGACCTGGACCGTCTGCGGCCGGCCGTCGCCGCCCTGGAGTCCGGCCCCGGCCTGCAACGCGCCCGCGCCGTCACCGACGACGGCACCGACATCAACACCGACCTGGACGACGCCCTCGCCTCCTTCTCCCGGCTGCGCTCCGGCATCGCCCCGCTGGTCTCCGTGGCCGCCGCGGGCGCCGCGACGGTCGTCGCCGTCGTCCTGCTCATGACCGGTGGCCTGGCCGCCGACCGGCGCCGCGCCGAACTCGCCCTGCTGCGCGCCCGCGGCGCCTCCCTGTCCGGCCTCGCCGGGCGGCTGCTCGCCGAGACCGCCGTGATCGCCGTACCGGCGGGCGCCATCGGCCTGGCGGGGTCCCTGCTCGTGGTCCCCGCCGGCCGGGTCGTCCCGGCCGTCCTCTCCGCCCTGGCCGTCACGCTCGCCGCCTGCGCCGCCCTCCCCCTGCGCGCCGCCCTCGCCCACCGCGCGGTCCGGCTGACGGCCCCGCGCGAGGACATCGCCTCGGTACGGCCGTCCCGGCGCCGTACGGTCGCCGAGCTGACCCTGCTGGTGCTGGCCGCCGGTGCGGTGGCCACCCTGCGCCGGCGCGGCACGACGGGCGACCAGCTGACGGCCGTGGCCCCCGTGCTGGTCGGAGTCATCGCCGCGTTGGTGCTGCTCCGCGTGTACCCGCTGCTGCTGCGGCGCCTGTCCGGTCCCGCCGGGCGGCTGCGCGGCGCGGTGGGCCACCTCTCCCTGGCCCGCGCGGGCCGCACCCAGGGCTCCGCGGTACTCCCGCTCCTCGCCCTGCTGACCGCGCTGACCACGGCGGCGTTCGGCGGCTCGGTACTGGCGGGTGTGGCCGAGGCCCGCGACCGGGCGGCCCTGCTCACGGTCGGCGCGGACGCCCGCGCCGACGCGGGCGCCCCCCTGCCGGCCGACGCCCCCGCCCGGGCCCGCTCGGTCCCCGGGGTCCGCGCGGTGACGCCCGTCAGCATCGCGTACGAGGCGAAACCGGAGGACGGCGAGAACGCGGTACCCCTGCTGGGCGTCGACCCACAGGGCTACGGCGCCCTGACGACGTACACCGGCCTGGGCACGTTCCCGTCCGCCCGGCTGACGGCGGGGGGTAGGACCGGCACGGGCCGGCTGACGGCGGGGGGTCACTCCGACGCGGTCCGCCTGCTGGCTGGGGGCCACCCCGGCACCGGCCCGCTGACGGCGGGGGGCCAGTCCGACGCGGTCCGCCTGCTGGCTGGGGGCCACTCCAGTAACGGCTACCCGGCAGGCGGGGACCACTCCCGCACCGCCCGCCTGACCGCCAAGGCCCGCCCCGGCACCGACTCCCTGACCGCCAAGGCCCACCCCGGCACCGCCCACCTGACTGCCAGGACCCGCCCCGGCGCCGGCCGCCTCGCGGGCGACGACGGGTTCGGTCCGCTCCCCGCCGTCGCCTCCCCCTCCGTCGCCTCCTCGTACGGCACCCGGCGGCCGTTCCTGGTGCGGCTGGAGGACGGCAGCGCGGTCACCGTGCGGATCGTCCTGGTCCGCGACCGCACGCCGGCCGTCTCCGGTCCCGACTTCCTCGTCGTGGACCGGGCGGGCCTGCCCGCCCGGTCGAGCCGTCCCACGACCCTGCTGCTCACCGGCGACCACGTGGACGCGGACGCCCTCCGGAAGGCCGTGGGAGGCTCCGCCGCCGTACGGCTCCGGGCCGGGGAACGCGCCCGGTACGCCGACTCGCCCCTCCAGTCCGGCGCCGAACACGTCTACACGGCGGCCGTCGCCACGGGGGCCGGCTTCGCCGTGCTGGCCCTGCTGCTGTCGCTGCTCCGGGCCGCCCCCGAACGGTCCGCGCTGCTGGCCCGCCTGCGCACGATGGGCCTCACCCGCGCCGAGTCCCGCCGCCTGCTGATCCTCGAATCCCTGCCCCAGGCCCTCCTGGCAGCCCTGGGCGGCACACTGACCGGCTGGACGGCGATCCGCCTCCTCGCGCCCGGCATCGACCTGACGACCGTCGCCTTCCCGACCGCCCAGACCCCCTTGACCGAGACCCGCCTCCACCCGGACACCTGGTCACTCCTGCTCCCGGCACTCGCGGTGGTGACGGTGGCGGTGGGAGTGGCGGCGCTGCAAGCCTGGTGGACGGGACGACGGGGCTCAGTGACAGAACTACGGGCGGGAGACGGCCGATGACGCCCCCCAGGACACCCGGCCGGCACGGGCAGACGACCCCACCCCCGCCCGGCACGGGCACGGCGCACCCGCAGGAGACCCCATGACAACCGACCCGAGCCTGACCGAGCCGGCCCACCGCGTCACCGAGGCCGGATCGAACCCCGCCTACGGCCACGACGCCCTGATCACCTGCGACCGCCTCGTCCGCGTCTTCACCACCGCCGGCACAGAGGTCCAGGCGCTCCAGGGCCTGGACCTCCTCGTCCGCGAGGGCGAACTGATGGCGCTGGTCGGCGCGTCCGGGAGCGGCAAGTCCACCCTGATGAACATCCTCGCCGGCCTCGACACCCCCACCGCCGGCGCGGCCCGCGTCGCCGGCCGCGACCTGCTCACCATGACCGCCGCCGACCGCCTCGCCTACCGCCGCGAGGTCGTCGGCTTCGTCTGGCAGCAGACCGCCCGCAACCTCCTCCCCTACCTCACCGCGGCCCAGAACGTCGCGCTGCCCCTCCAGCTCTCGCGCACCCGCAAGGGCCGCCGCGCCCGCACCGAACGCGCCCTGGAACTGCTGGAGCTGCTCCAGGTGGCCGACTGCCGCGACCGCCGCCCGCAGCAGCTGTCCGGCGGCCAGCAGCAGCGCGTGGCGATCGCCGTGGCCCTCGCCAACGACCCGGCCGTCCTGCTCGCCGACGAACCCACCGGCGAACTCGACTCCCAGACGGCCACGCAGATCTTCGACGCGTTCCGCACGGCCAACGAGACCCTGGGCACCACGATCGTCATCGTCACGCACGACCAGGCGGTGGCGAGCGAGGTCCGCCGTACGGTGGCGATCCGGGACGGCCGTACGTCCACCGAGGTGCTGCGCCGCAGCGAGATCGACGCGGCGACCGGCCACGAGACGGTCGTGGCCCGCGAGTACGCCATGCTCGACCGCGCGGGCCGCCTCCAGCTGCCCGCCGACTACCTCCGCGCCCTGGACATGCGCGACCGGGTGGCCCTGGAACTGGAGTCCGACCACATCGGCGTATGGCCCGACGACACACAGTGAGCCGAACCACCCGGTTCAGCGCACGCCGACCCGCCTGGCCAAGCGCACGCCGGTCCGCCCCGCTCAGCGCACGCTGACCCCGAAGGCCCCGAGCAGCCCCGCCTGGCGCACGGCCACCGAGCCGTACGGCGTACGCAGCCGCAGCCACGCCCCCGAGGAGAACAGCCCGATGTCGCCCGGCTCGCTGCCGGGCCGCAGGAAGCCCAGTGACCGGGCCGCGTGCACGGCCCGTACCGGCAGCCGGGTGCCCGCGATCCGCCGGGACCAGATGTCCTGCCCGATCCGGTCCAGCTCCGCGCGGGTACGGTTCTGCGGGCCCAGTTCCTCGGTGCGCGAGCGGAATTCGGCCACCGAGGCGGCGACCGTGGCATGCAGCGCGTCGGGCGCCGGCAGCCCCGGCTCGGGCTGCCAGCCGGCGCGCGGCGGCAGCACCCCGGCCCACGGCGGTCCGGTGACCGCGCCGGGGACGGCGGCGGTGGCCGCGCGCTCGTCCACGGACTCCAGGAACTCACCAGCGGAGACGGTCACGTCGAGGGTGACGTCGAGCCCGTCCTCGTACGGCTTCGCCAGCCGCACCGCGCGGACGGCCAGCACCTCGAAGGACGGTGGCCGGCCGAAGACGGCGAGTGCGGTGCCGGCCGCCTGCAACCGCACCGCGGCTCCACGGTCGAAGTGGAGCAGCCGGGAGAGGAAGGCGGCGAGGTCCGCCGCCTCCGTCTCGTCGGCGAGGTGCAGCACGGTCATGCCGCGACGGCCTCCCCTTCGGGATCGGGCTCGGCGTCCGCGGGGCCCTCGGCGGTGTCCGTGTACTCCTGGAGGAACTCACGCTCCTCCGCGGTGATCCGCCGCGGGCGCTGGGCGTCGAAGTCGAACGGGACGATGACCGTCGACGCC
Source organism: Streptomyces canarius (assembly GCF_014650735.1). Classification (NCBI taxonomy): domain Bacteria; kingdom Bacillati; phylum Actinomycetota; class Actinomycetes; order Kitasatosporales; family Streptomycetaceae; genus Streptomyces; species Streptomyces canarius. Next base: position 200,658 of record NZ_BMVN01000007.1, on the reverse strand, counting down.
CGCACGTACACGAGATCGCCGTCCTTCACCTCGTAGGTGAGGGTGAAGGACGCGGCCTTGATCTCGGTGACCCACAGCTCGATGTCCACCGGCTCGTGCCGGTGGACGAGCTGCCGCTTGTAGTCGATCTCGTGGCGCGCCACCACGGACCCCTGCTTGAAGTCCTTGTCCGGGCGGAACAGGAAGTCGATCCGGGCTTCCTCCAGGTAGCGCAGGAACACCACGTTGTTGACGTGGCCGTACGCGTCCATGTCCGCCCAGCGCAACGGGCAGCGGTAGATGTGGCGCAAGACCGATCAGCCCCGGGTCAGCTTCTTGTAGGTGGCACGGTGCGGACGCGCGGCGTCCGGGCCGAGCCGCTCGATCTTGTTCTTCTCGTACGACTCGAAGTTGCCCTCGAACCAGAACCACTTCGACTCACCCTCGTAGGCGAGGATGTGCGTCGCGACGCGGTCGAGGAACCACCGGTCGTGGGAGACGACGACGGCGCAGCCGGGGAAGTCCAGCAGGGCGTTCTCCAGGCTGGAGAGCGTCTCGACGTCGAGGTCGTTGGTGGGCTCGTCGAGGAGCAGCAGGTTGCCGCCCTGCTTCAGGGTCAGCGCCAGGTTGAGCCGGTTGCGCTCACCGCCGGAGAGGACGCCGGCCGGCTTCTGCTGGTCCGGGCCCTTGAACCCGAAGGCCGACACATACGCCCGGCTCGGCATCTCGACCTGGCCGACGTTGATGTAGTCGAGCCCGTCGGACACGACCTCCCACAGCGTCTTCTTCGGGTCGATGTTCTCGCGGCTCTGGTCGACGTAGGAGATCTTGACGGTCTCGCCGACCTTGATGTCACCGGAGTCCGGCGTCTCCAGGCCCTGGATCATCTTGAAGAGGGTGGTCTTGCCGGCGCCGTTCGGGCCGATGACACCCACGATGCCGTTGCGCGGCAGCGTGAAGGACAGCCCGTCCACGAGGATCTTCTCGCCGAAGCCCTTGTGCAGGTCGTTGACCTCGACGACGACGTTGCCCAGGCGCGGGCCCGGCGGGATCTGGATCTCCTCGAAGTCCAGCTTCCGCATCTTGTCGGCCTCGGCGGCCATCTCCTCGTACCGCGCGAGACGGGCCTTGGACTTGGCCTGCCGCCCCTTGGCGTTCGACCGCACCCACTCCAGCTCTTCCTTGAGCCGCTTCTGGCGCTTGGCGTCCTTCTGGCCCTCGACCTTGAGGCGGGCGGCCTTGGTCTCCAGGTACTTGGAGTAGTTGCCCTCGTAGCCGTGCAGGCGGCCCCGGTCGACCTCGCAGATCCACCCGGCGACGTTGTCCAGGAAGTACCGGTCGTGGGTGACGGCCACGACGGTGCCCGGGTACTTGGCCAGGTGCTGCTCCAGCCAGTTCACCGACTCGGCGTCGAGGTGGTTGGTGGGCTCGTCCAGGAGCAGCAGGTCGGGCTGCTCCAGCAGCAGCTTGCAGAGCGCGACGCGGCGCTTCTCACCACCGGAGAGGTTGATCACCGGCCAGTCGCCGGGCGGGCAGCCCAGCGCGTCCATGGCCTGCTCAAGCTGGGCGTCGAGGTCCCACGCGTTCGCGTGGTCCAGCTCCTCCTGGAGCTTGCCCATCTCGTCGAGCAGCGCGTCGGAGTAGTCGGTCGCCATCAGCTCGGCGATCTCGTTGAACCGGTCGAGCTTGCCCTTGATCTCGGCGACACCCTCCTGGACGTTCTCCAGGACGGTCTTCTCCTCGTTCAACGGGGGCTCCTGGAGCAGGATGCCGACGCTGTAGCCGGGCGAGAGGAAGGCGTCACCGTTGGACGGCTGCTCCAGCCCCGCCATGATCTTCAGCACGGTCGACTTACCGGCACCGTTCGGGCCGACGACGCCGATCTTCGCCCCGGGGAGGAAGTTCAGGGTGACGTCGTCGAGGATCACCTTGTCGCCGTGCGCCTTGCGCGCCTTGCGCATGGTGTAAATGAACTCAGCCAAGAGAAACCGTCCGGCAGCTTGAAATCTGGCAGTGGGCAGATACACCCCATCTTGCCTGACCGCCAGCCCTGGATGGAAACCCGTCCGGTGCGGGTGCCCTGACCTGCGCTTTCTCGGTGGCGGCTGCTGCCTGTCCGGCACAGCAGGTCACTGCCGGCCGCCCTCGGCGCCCTCGTACGGACCAGGGACAGCCCAGGACGGCCCAGGGACGGCCCAGGACGACCCGAGCTGATCACCACGGTCCCGCCGGCCGCTCGACGGCGGCCGTCGGCGATACGGCGCATGGTTCCCAGCCGGGCCGGCCGGCGTCGGCAGCGGTGGCGGTTCTCCCCGAGGGCGCCGACAATGGTGATGGCCGGCCCGATGCCAAATCCCGATGCCAAATCCCGATATCATATCCCGATTCCCTATCGAGCGATCCAGCACCGGCGTAGAAGCGCTGACGTGCACGGCGGCGGCATCAGGCGGTGGCATTCTGCGGCCGGCTGCCCTATATCTTCTCGCCTCCGAAATCCATTCCAAAGGTCTCGAAGGTCCCCGGACGAGCGGGCGCATTTCCGAGTCGAGGCCGCGTCGGGGCACGGGGGACGTTTCGTAACGACTGCCGGGAGGATGCATCGTGGCACTCACCGAGACGGATCTGCTCACCATGGGCGACGGGGGCCTGGTGGAACTTTTCCGCGCCAGTCCACCCGGTGGCATTCCGCACGGCCCGCTGGAGGGCACGGGCATCGTCCGGTGGGGAGGCAAGTGGGTGGCCGAGCCGCTCGCCCGGCTGGTACGCCTGGCCGTGTGGCGGGGCAAGGTCTTCGACCACGAGGGCTATCTGAGCAATCGGATGACCTCGTTCGACGTGCTCGCCATTGTGGCTCAGGTGTACACCGGACCGAGCCTGCTGGACGACCAGGAGTGCATCGTCATCGACTATTCCAGGATTTCACTGGTAGCTCGGGGCGTTCGGGACGAGATGCGCGAAGTCGGCCCAGGACTTTATCTGGGCGTGGTCTGGCTACTGGGGGTCCGGGTCGGCTGGTTCGCACTGAGAGTGCCGGAAACAGGGTCCAAAGGCTTCGGGGCCGAGCAAGCCGCCGGCGGGCAGTCTGCTTTCTGATTGATCCGCTCCGCTCCGCATGCTTTCGCCGCACGGCGCAAAGGAATGATTCATGAGTATCCCTGGCATGCGTGTTCGCCCGCTGCCGGCCCGCAGAGGCAGCCGCAGCAAGGTGCGGGCCGGGGCCCTGCGGCTGGCGTCGGCCACTGTCGCAGCGGCCTGTACCGCCTTCGCCCTGCCGACATCAGCGCTCGGCGCCGCGCCGACCTCCTTGCAGGGGACCGTCACCGGGGCGGGCAAGCCCCTCCAGGGTTCCCAGGTCACGCTCATGGCGGGGTCACGCTCCGGAGCCACGAAGCTGGGCCAGGCCACCACCGACGCGCACGGTTCCTTCCGGATCACGTACACCAAGCCTGCCGACGGTGTCTTCTACGTCGAGGCCGCGTCCCAGCGGGCGCACCGGCTCCGACTACGCTCGGTCGTCGGGTTCGGCGCGGGCGGCGCGGTACACGAGCGGGCCGCGACCAAGGTGACGGTCAACGAACTGACCACCGTCGCCGCGACGTACGCCCTCGCCCAGTTCAGCGGCCGACGCGGCATCGCGGGACCCGCTCCGGGGCTTCAGAACGCCGCCGCGACCTCGTACACCCTCGCCGACCCGACGACCGGCAAGCCAGGAAGAGCTCTCACGGGTGACAGCGCCAACAGTGAGACGCTCGCCACACAGAACACGCTGGCCAACCTGGTCTCGCTCTGTGCGACGGACAACGCCGGATGCGGCAAACTGATCCGCCTGGCGACACCGGCCGGCGGCAGCCCGCCGGCCGACACCGTGCAGGCGGTCCTCAGCCTGGTGCGCAACCCGACGCAGTCCCCGGGCCGCCTGGAGGCCCTGGCCCGTACCGCGACCGTGTTCACTCCGGCTCTCACAGCGGCACCCCCGTCCTGGATCCTGGCCGTCCGCCACCCCGCTTCCCAGGTCTACGCGCCGGGCCGCATCGCGTTCGACGCGAAGGGCAACGTGTGGGCGAGCAACAACTGGAAGCCGGGTACGAGGGATCCCAGTGCCTACGTCACCGTGCAGGATCCCACCGGCCGGCCGACCCTCGGCAGCCCCATCAGCGGAGGCGGCATGAAGGGCGGAGCCTGGGGCCTGGCGATCGATCACGACGGATCCGTGTGGGTGCCCAGCTACGGCGGCAACGCGATGTCGAAGTACTCGTCCTCCGGCAAGCCCCTGTCACCCTCTGCCGGGTGGAAGAACGGTGATCTCGCCAAACCTCAGGGCGTCGCCGTCGACCAGCGAGGCAACATCTGGATCGCCAACTCCCACGGCCTCAAGGGCAAGCCCGGAGTGGGCAGCGTCGTGGTGTACCCCCATGGCGATCCGAGCAAGGCCATCACCATCACCGACAAGAGCTTCAACCACCCGTTCGCCGTGCAGATCGACGGCCAGGGCCGGGCCTGGGTCACCAACAGCCACCTCTCCCTCCAGCAGATCAGGGAAGCGGGCCGGCCCAGCAACATCGGGGGGAGCGTCACGGTCATCGGCCCCGACTTCAAGCCGGTCGCCTCGACCACCGACAAGTCGCTCCAAGGACCCCTCGGGTTCGCCCTGGACAGCAAGGGCAACGCCTGGGTGGCCAACTTCTTCACCAGCTCCGTCACCGAGGTCCGGCCGAACGGAACCGTCGCGGGCGTGCACCGACTGCCCAAGAAGGTCTTCCCCTGGTCGGTCGCCGTCGACGGCCAGGACCGCGTGTGGGTCGCCGGTTTCGGCAACTCCTCCGTGACACTCCTGTGCGGGGTGAACCGCGCGGCCTGCCCGTCCGGCGCGTCCACCGGCACCTTCCTGTCCCCCGCGCAAGGCTTCCGGAACAAGGCGATCCAACACCTCACCGCGGTACAGATCGACTCCTCCGGCAACGCCTGGGTGGCCAACAACTGGTCGAAGATCGTCCCGCCCACCGGCGGTGTGGGCCTGGTCGAACTCATCGGCGTCGCCACCCCGGTCTGCACACCCTTGACCCCCCTGCCGGCGCGCCCGTCGTCGGCGACCACCACCGCCTGCCCGAAGTAGACCGCGCGAGCCGACTACGCCCCGGCTCAAGGATCCGGGGCGCAGCTTCGGCGCTCGTGCGGGCCCCACGAGTTTGTCGTTCTGTTCGGTGTGCCACCGATGGGGAGGTTCGGAGCCGGCTGTGGCTGCGCCGCGGCTGCCGGGTCATGTGGGGTGCCGACGCGGTGGATTCCGCCGGTCTTGGCGCCCGCCGACTCGGCGACTCCCAGGTTTGGCGGAAACGAACCGTTGCCGCCGCGGGGCGCACCGCGCAGCCTGGAGGCGCGGGAGCGCTCCCATGCTGACTTCCGCCACAACCCCACAGTGAACCCGCGCGTGCACGGTGAAACCCGTCCCCCACACAGGAAGAGCCCCGTCATGCATTGTCATGAGCATGTACATCGTTCTGAGCCCGCACAGCATCGTGATCTCGTGCGTGGTGATCTCGTACGTCGTGTCCTCGTACGTCGCGATCCCGCACGTCGTGACCTCGCGCATCGGTATGTCACACGTCGTACCGTCGGCCGTCTGGCGCTCGTCCTGAGCACCCTCGTCGCGGTGCTCGTCAGCCTGATCACCTGGGGCGGTACGGCCTCCGCCCACGGCTCGGTGATCGATCCGGCCTCGCGCAACTACGGCTGCTGGCAGCGCTGGGGCAACGACTTCCAGAACCCGGCGATGGCGGAACAGGACCCCATGTGCTGGCAGGCATGGCAGGCCAACCCCAACGCCATGTGGAACTGGAACGGCCTCTACCGCAACGGTTCCGCCGGCAACTTCCAGGCCGTCATCCCCAACGGACAGTTGTGCAGCGGCGGCCAGACCGAGGGCGGACGCTACAACTCCCTCGACGCCGTCGGCCCCTGGAAGACCACGGACATCGGCGCCAACTTCACCGTCAAGCTGTACGACCAGGCCAGCCACGGCGCGGACTACTTCCTCGTCTACGTCACCCGGCAGGGCTTCGACCCCACCAAGCAGCCGCTGACCTGGAACGACCTGCAACTGGTCGCCCGGACCGGCAAGTACGCGCCCAGCCAGAACTACTCGATCCCCGTCAACACCTCCGGCTACAGCGGTCGCCACGTCGTCTACACCATCTGGCAGGCCTCGCACATGGACCAGACGTACTTCCTGTGCAGTGACGTGAACTTCCGCTGACCCACTGCCGGCCCCCGCACCCCGCCCCGCATCTCCCTGTCGTCACCCCGTCCCCACCCGATGGACGCGACCCGGGCGAACTGAGACCGGGTCGCGTCCAGCTCGGTTGGGAGCGCTCCCGTAACCGCGGAGGGGGCCTCCCCCCTCCCCCTCCCCACCCCTCCCGCTTGGAGCCGCACATGCCCGCCCTGCTCGCGCGATGCACGCGATGGCTGCGCCGGCCCTGGACCGCGGCCACGACCGCTCTCGCAGCCACGGCCGCCCTCGCCTCGGCGGTGTCGCTCCTGGTCGCGGTGCCCGCCAGCGGCGCCGGCACAGCGCCCGGGTGCCGCGTCGACTACACCGTCAACCAGTGGACCGGCGGCTACACCGCCCACATCCGTGTCACCAACCTCGGCCCCGCGCTGAACAGCTGGCGCCTGGCCTGGACCTACGGCGGCGACCAGCACATCACCTCGGCCTGGAACGCCACCGTCACCCAGACCGGCCACTCCGTGACCGCCGTCAGCACGGATTGGAACGCCGCCCTGGCCAGCGGCGCCGGCACCGACTTCGGCATACAGGGGACCTGGCAGTCCGCCGACCCCGCGCCCACCGACTTCAGCCTCAACGGCGCGCCCTGCGCCGGTGACGGCTCCGTCCCGCCGACCACACCACCCACCACGCCGGGCACCCCTCCTCCCACAGACCCGCCCGCCGACTGCGGTGGCGCAGTCCTCTGCACCGGCTTCGAGGACCAGGCCGGCACCTCGCCGTCCGGCGACTGGCACCTCACCGCGCCCGACTGCCAGGGCACGGGCACGGCCACCGTCGACACGGCCGTCGCGCACAGTGGCACCAGGTCAGTGCGGGTGGACGGGCGAGCCGGCTACTGCAACCACGCCTTCGTCGCCGCCACCGCCGACCTGTCGTCGGTCGGACCGGTGCTGTACGTCCGTCTCTGGATCCGGCACACCACCCCGCTCCCCTCCTCCCACGTCACCTTCGTGTCCCTGCCGGACTCCTCCCAGGGCGGCCGGGCGCTGCGGGTCGGTGGCCAGAACGGCGCCCTCCAGTGGAACCGGGAGAGCGACGACGCCACGCTGCCCGCGCAGAGTCCGGCCGGGGTGGCGCTGAGCAGGCCGCTCCCGACGGGCAGTTGGCAGTGCCTGCGGTTCGCGGTCGACACTTCCGCGCCCAAGCTGGACACCTGGGTCGGCAATGAGCAGGTGCCCGGGCTGCACGCCGACGGAGTGCCGACCCAGGACGTCGACCAGCAGTGGCTCTCCCGGACCACGCCGCCCCGGCCGACGGCTCTGCGGCTCGGCTGGGAGAGCTACGGCACCGGTGACGACACCCTGTGGTTCGACGACGTGGCCGTCGGCTCGGCGCCGCTCAGCTGCTGACGAGCGTCGCCCAGGGGGTCACCCGCCGTGGGCCGACTCCCTCTTGCGCAGCACGATCAGGACCACGCCGCCGATCACCACCAGCCCGATGGCCACGCCCGCGATCATGGGAGTGATCATCGAACCGCCGGTCGCGGCCAGGTTGGTGGTGTCGGCGGTGTCGCCGCCCACCGTGACCGGGCTGGGCTCGGTGTGGAGCTGGGCCGTCTCCGTCGTGATCGTGCCCTGGGTCTTGCAGTCCAGGACGCCGGTGAAGCGGTGGCTGAAGCCATGGGGGCCGGTGATCGTGAAGTCGTAGGCCTGGTCCTCCTGGAGCGGCACGGTCACCGTGCGGGACGCGCCCGCGGGGATCGTGTGCTCGGTGCCCATCAGGCGGAAGGTGAACGGCTCGTCACCCTTGTTGGCCGTGGTGATGTCCACACCGCCCTTGGCGCAGTTCTTGTGGGCCGAGACCGCCGGTATGGCGCCCTTCTCCGCCCAGCCGGCCGTCGCGGTCGCGGAGACCGTGGACTCGCTGGAGCCGGCCAGGATCTGGGTCTGGCTGCGATTCTCGGAGGCGAAGGCCCGGCCCACCGGCACGGTCGTCGACGCCTGCACGTTCAGCTGGGCCGTTCCGTCCGCCGCGTCCTCGGGGACGTCGAAGAACAACTGGCTGCCGTTCTTGGCCGAGGTGATCACCTTGCCGGTCTTGTCGATGATCCGCACTCCGCTGGTGGCCGCGTCCGCCGGCGGGTTCACCGTGACCGCGCCCGCGTTGGTGTGTACGGTCACCGGCCCGAGCAGGTCGCCCGGCCGGCCGGAGACCGCGGGCGGGTCCAGGGTGAGCGAGGCCTGCGGCTCGGCGACGTTCCGGGCGCTCTTCTCCAGGTAGTCGGCGAGCTTCTCGGCCTGTGGGTCCACGGCGTCGACCTTCGCGCCGTCGGAGTAGCGCCAGATGGCCACCTGGGTGCCGGCCGCCGCGTCCTGCTCGGTCAGCCCGCTCGCTCCCGCGTGCCGCGCGAGTGCGGCGAGGTCGTTGACCTGGGGGTAGGAGTTCTGAAGGATCCAGCGGATCCGGCCCGCGTCCTTGTTGGTGCCCAGCGAGGTGCCGCTCCAGGGCGTTTCCTGGTATCTGGCGTCCCGCTGGGTGGGGTTGTGGAGGTCGACGCAGTACGTCTGCAAGGTGCCGCCGCCGTCCACGGACATCTCGAACAGGCCCGCGGACACCCGCTGGTCGCCGCCGTCCTCGTGGATCACGGCCTCGCCGTAGGTCTTCAGACCGTTGATCGTGGCCGTCGCGCCGCCCTGGGTCTGCGGTGTGTCCTCGGCCACGGCCGTACCGGCGCCGGACAGCACGCCGGCCGCCATGAGGCCGGTCACCGTGGTGGCGGCGGCCATGCGGGCCGTTCCCGTGGACCGGCAGAACCCAGAGAGCGCAGCAAGCACAGAATTCCCCTTCGAGCAGGACCCGTTGGACGTGGGGGACGGTCCCACCAGCAGAATCGGCAGCCCCAAGGGGCACGCCCGGCATCCTATGGATCAGCCGGAGCCTCACCCGCCGGTCGGATCATCCGATGGCCGATCCGATCCGTAATCGTTATCGCCGGGACCGTCCACGAGCTGGCGGTATCGACAAATCCATCGGTTCGTACAGTGCGTTCAGCCGGTACGCACAGCACGGGGGGGACCGATCAGCGACAAGACGCGTTCTGCGATGTCTTCCTGACGTCACGTCACCGCCACCGCCTCCTGCTCATGTGGCGCGAGTCCCCCTTCCTCCACGCCCTGTTCCTGCATGTGCTGCTGCTCCTGGCCGCGCTGTTCCGGCTGTCCGTCCTGCGGTTCCGTCGGCCGCGGTGTCTCCCAGTTCGGCTCCGGGCGGGCCGCCGTCGGTGGCGCCTCCGGTTTGACCGCGCGCTGGAAGAAGGCCATACCGCGCGACAGGTCGTGGCCGATCGCCACGGCGTCGATGTCGGCGGACGCCCACTGCTGCTGTCCCTGCACCTCCGTGCGCACCTTGAGCCGGCCCTGGACGACGACCGGCTGGCCCACCTCCACGCACGCGGCCACGTTGACCGCGAGCTGCCGGTTGGCCCACACCGTGAAGAAGTTGGTGTGCCCGTCCGTCCAGACGTTCTTCTCCCGGTCCCAGTAGCGGGCGGTCACCGCGAGCCGGAACCGGGCCGACGGTCCCGTCGCCAACTCGCGGTAGGCCGGCCTGGTCGCCACGTTCCCCACCACACAGACGTTGGTCTCGTTCACTTCGATCGCTCCCCTCCCTCGCCCGGCCCTTTCCGGCCGGGCGGGCACGCGTACGGGCCCGTCCCGTACGGCTGCGTCTGCCGTACCAGCGCGCACCTCTGCCGTACGCGCCGGCACCTCACGACGACCGCCCGCACCGCCCGCCGCTTCTCCTGGCCGGACCCGCCGTGCGATCGCCGTGACCTCAGACTGCCTCCGCCGGGCCGAGCCCGCTGAGCGCTGTGGACGACCACCCCCCTGTGGAAAACCCCGCCACCCGCACGGGGGACAGCCGGCGCGGGTGACGAACGGCGCGGCTCACGACCGGCGCAACTCACGACCGGCATGAGTGACGATCGGCGCGGGTCACGAACGGCGCGGCTCACAACCGGCACGGATGACGACCGTCCGCCGCCCCCGTCACCCACCCCCCGCCGGCCACCTCTCCCCGCACTGACCAGGCACCTAACCTCACCCCACCCCGCCTCACCTCACCCCGCTCCCGGTCCGCACGACCCTTCCGTACTGCTCGCGCACCTCCCGGTACCGCAGCAGTTCCGCCGCCACCGGATCGAGCACCCGGGCCCGGCCGCAGCTAGCCGCCGCCTCTCGTAGCCGGCGTTCCGCTTCCTGGCCGTAACGTCGTGCGGGCCCCCGCGCCGCCATCCGGCAGGCCCACTCCACCAGCGGCCCGCCGATGATCCCGCACACCATCAGCAGCACCGGAACACCCAGGTTGGGCGCCATCACCCCGGCGATCTGTCCCACGAGCCACGCGCCGCCCGCGATCTGGAGCAGGGTCATCGCCGCCTGGACCAGTACGGCCACCGGCCACCAGCCCGGCCGGGGCGGGCGGCCCGGCGGCAGTCCGGCCCGGGCCGCCAGGTCGTCCAGCGCCTCGGACAGTCCGTGGGAGCCGCGTACGGCCGCTTCGCGCACCGCCTGGGCCCAGGGAGCGGGCAGCCCGGCCGAGGCCCGGTCGGACACCGTACGCACCGCCTGTTCGACGCTCTGCCGGGCCGTGGCCTCCTCGTCTGCCTGGGCGCGCACCGCGTGGCGGCCCGTCGTGGAATCGCCACGGCCCTGGTACCAGCGCCACAGCCGCAGCCAGGGCGTGCCGCAGGCGCGGTTGGCGTTGCGCAGCCAGGCGCGCTCGGCGGCCTCGCCCGCCGCGGTGGCGCCGACCGCGTCCGCGAGCCGTGCGGCGAACTCCTCGCGCGCCTCCTCGCTGAGGCCGACCCGTCGTCCGGTGGCGTAGACGGGTCGCAGCTCGGCCGCGGCGGTGTCGACATCGGCCGCCACCCGGCGGGCCGCGGCGCCGCGCTCCGCCACGAACTGGCCGAGCGCCTCGCGCAGGTCGCCGACGCCCTCGCCGGTGAGCGCGGACAGCGCGAGCACGGTGGCTCCCGGTTCGCCGTGCTCGCCGAGTGCGATGCCGTCCTCGTCCAGCAGCCGTCGCAGGTCGTCCAGGACCTGGTCGGCGGCGTCTCCGGGCAGCCGGTCCACCTGGTTGAGGACGATGAACATGATCTCGGCGTGGCCGGCCATCGGCCGCAGGTACCGCTCGTGCAGGACGGCGTCGGCGTACTTCTCCGGGTCCACCACCCAGATGACCGCGTCGACCAGTTTCAGGATCCGGTCCACCTGTTCGCGGTGCTGTACGGCGGCCGAGTCGTGGTCGGGCAGGTCGACCAGGACCAGCCCGCGCAGTTGCCCCTCGGTGTCGGGGCCGTGCAGCGGGCGGCGGCGCAGCCGGCCCGGGATGCCGAGCCGGTCGATGAGGCCGGCCGCGCCGTCGCTCCAGCTGCACGCGATGGGTGCGGCCGTGGTCGGACGTCGTACACCGGTCTCCGAGATGGGTACGCCGGCGAGCGCGTTGAACAGCTGGGACTTGCCGCTGCCGGTCGCTCCGGCGAGGGCGACGACGGTGTGCCGCCCGGAGAGTTTGCGGCGCGCGGCGGCCTCGTCCAGGACGCGGCCGGCCTCGGCGAGGGTGCGGTTGTCCAGTCGGGTGCGGGAGAGCCCGACGAGTTCGCGCAGGGCGTCCAGGCGGGAGCGCAGCGGGCCGTCGTACGCCAGCGGGGCCGGGGTGTGGCTGCCTGGCCCGCGGTGCGCGGGTTCCGCGGCGGAGGCGCGCTCGGTGGCGAGGGCGGCGGCGCTGGCGTCGGTGACGCGCCGCGCGATGAGACCGTCGTCCCAGGCGCCGGAGGAGTCGGGCCTGGCGTCGGCACCGGTGCCGGCGGCCGCGCCGGTGCCGGTGCCGGAGTCGGCCGTGGTGGTGGTCTTGGGGGGCGTGGTCTCGGCTGCGAGGCGGGGCTTCGGCGAGTGGGGCTGTGGCCGGGGTACGGAGACGCCGGATACGTCGCCGTCCTCGGCGCTGTGCCCGCGCGCGGGGCGCTCACGATCGGGGGTGCGGTCGCGTGCGCCGTTACGTTCGCGGTCGCCGTCCCCGTCCCGCGCGCCGTCACCGTCCCGCTCGGAGTCGCGGACCCGTTCGGAGTCGCGGACCCGCGCAGTGACGCCGTCCCGTTCGGCGTCGCGGTCGGCGTTCTCGTCCTTCACGCGCGCGGGGCGCCCGCCGCCGGAGTCCGGGCCCGGGCCGTCGCCCCCGTCCGAGCCGTCGTCGTTGCCCCCGGCGCTCTCCGCCCCCTTCCCCGCGCTCCCGTCCCCGTCGCCGTCTCCCTTCCCCGAGCGGCCGATGGTGGCAGGCCGCGGCGCGTCCGCGGGGCGATCGGCGCCGGGGCCGTCGTCCCCGCGCTTGCCCTTGACGAGGCTCGGACGCGCTTCCGGGAGGCCACCCGCGCGCTCGACACCGTCCATGGGGCCCGAGCCGGGGTGACCGCCGTGCTCCCTGGACCCCGTGTCGCCGCTGTCGCTGCCGAGGTGGTCCGTGCGCCTCATGTGCTCGGTGTGATCCGTGTGGTCGTGGTCAGTGACGGCGGTCACCGGTCACCTCTCCTTCTGCAGTACGGACAGCGCGGCGATGAGTTCGGCCTGGGGCTCGGGATGGACGTCCAGGGCGTCGAGCGGAGCGAGGCGCCGCTCGCGTTCGCGGTGCATGACGCGGTCCACGTGTTCGATGAGCAGCCGTCCGGCCCGGTCGCGCAGCCGCAGCACGCCGTGGGCGCCGAGCCGCTCGGCGAGCCCCTCGCCCGCGGTACGCGCCCGGCGCCCGCCGAGCACGGCCGTGGCGACGAGGGCGGCGACGACCTCCGGGTCGGGTGCGCCGGTGCGCTCCAGCACGCGTACCTCCTCCTCGGCGTACTCCTCCAGCTCGCGCCGCCAGCGGCGGGCCGCGAGCCCGATGCGGTGCTCGGAGCTCTCCAGGGAGGCGTCCCGGGCGGTGAGCCCCGGGGCGTCGGCGGCGGGTTCGCGCCGCCAGGCATCGTCGACGCGCTCGTCGGCGGCGGTCACGGCGCACAGCAGCAGGGCGGCCAGGCTGTCCACGAGGGCGTCCAGGAGTTCCCCGGCGGTGCAGTCCAGGGGGAAGGCGCGCCAGCGTTTGAGGGCGTCCCCGGCGAGTACGGCGCCGGACTGGAGACGGGCCCGCACGCGCGCGTGCTCCTTGTCGTAGGCGGTCTCGACGGCGGAGGTGAGCCGGTGGGCCGCCGCGTACTGGGAGGCGGCGGCGCCGGCCAGCTCGGGCAGGCGGGACTTGAGCGAGTCGAGGAGGCCGTAGGCCGTACGGGCCATGACGTGGTGGCGGGCGGCGGGGTCCTGGGCGTGGTGGACGAGCCAGCTCTTCAGGGGTGCCACGGCGGTGGCGGGCAGCAGTCCGGCGCCCCAGGCGGATTCGGGCAGCTCGGGCACGGTGAAGCGGGGTACGTCGCCGAGTCCGGCCTTGGTGAGCAGGGCCGCGTACTGCCGGGAGACCTCGGAGACGACCTGGTGGGGTACCCGGTCCAGGACGGTGACGAGGGTCGCGTCGTACTCCTTGGCGGTGCGCAGCAGGTGCCAGGGGACGGCGTCGGCGTAGCGGGCGGCGGTCGTGACCATGATCCAGATGTCGGCGGCGCAGATCAGTTCGGCGGCGAGGACGCGGTTCTCGGCGATCAGCGAGTCGACGTCGGGGGCGTCGAGGAGGGCGAGCCCGCGGGGGAGGGTGTCGGCGGTCTCGACGCGCAGCACGCGCGCGGGGCCCTCGTCGGTGAGCAGAAGCTCGTCGGCGGGGTCCTGGTGGGGCACCCACACGCGGGTGAGCTGGGGAAGCACGCGCATGCCGCTGAACCAGTGATGATCCTCCGGATGGCAGACAAGGACCGGTGTGCGGGTGGTCGGCCGCAGCACACCGGCCTCGCTCACCCGTCGGCCGACCAGGGAGTTCACGAGCGTGGACTTGCCCGCGCCGGTGGAGCCGCCGATGACGGCCAGCAGCGGCGCCTCGGGCTCCCGTAGGCGGGGTACCAGATAGTCGTCGAGTTGCGCGAGGAGTTCGTCGCGGTTGGCACGCGCGCGTGGCGCCCCCGCGAGGGGCAGCGGAAAGCGTGCGGCGGCGACACGGTCGCGCAGTGCGGAGAGTGTGTCGAGCAGCTGAGGCCGTACGTCCAAGGTCACCACATGCGAAGAATGCCCAATTTTAGGGGAATTCTGAAGCATATGGACATGTCTGCGCGCCGACGGACGGAACGGACGGAAGGGATGACCGGGACACGCACACAGTCCAGGCATAACGAGTGCACAACACCCGGGGCGTCGGGCGCCAAAAACGATGCACGATTCGTACCTGCCTGCGATTATCAGGACCGCTTCACCGAACCTCCACATCGAGCCACGGAGGCGAAGCGACAGGGTCAAGGAACCGGGAGCCCTATCCTTGACCCCGGCAACGTCACGGGTCAGCCCCCACCAGGGCACCAGGCACGAGGCCACCCCACCGGCCCCCGTAGCTCAGTGGATAGAGCAGGCGCCTTCTAAGCGCTTGGCCGCAGGTTCGAGTCCTGCCGGGGGCGCCAGTATCCGCCCTCCCGCTCGGGAGGGCTTTTCGCTGGTCAGAGCGGTTGTCAGCGGGTGCGACGAAGCCCCGGGCGCCCCCTTGATGATCAAGGGCGGCTCCGGGGCATTCCGGCTGTCGCCGGGCGCGGGTGGCCGTGCCGAGTACGTGTCGATGTTCTCGGCCCGAGGAAGATCAGCCAGCCCCGGCACTTGGCCACCCGGGCGGGCGGGGTGGCGTCGTTTGAGCCGCTTCGCAGGCATGGATCTCTCCGTGCCGGTCCGCTGGTTCCCGGCGGTGGTGTCGGGCTCGGGCAGGGGCACGCTCTCCGCGCACGTGGCTACGGTTCTCCCACCAGCCCCTGGCCCGGCGCTCTCGCGTTGCCTCGGGAGAAGAGCGTTGGTGTCAGCCGTGAGTTTGCCACTGACGCGAGCGGCAAGGCGAAGTCCATGAGTCAGTCGAACAGCGGCACGAATCAGAGTTCCGTATCCAAGCGGAGTACGTCTGCCAAGGCCCGGCGGGCCACGGCGAAGGCGACCGCTCCCGCGTCGCAGGCGGCGGACAAGGCGGCCGAGAAGGGCGGTGACGCGACGTCAGCAGCGGTGGACGGTGCCGGGCGTGTGGCCGGGACGAGCACCGCGGTCGTGCACAGCGCGGCCGAGCGTGTCCAAGCCGGCCGTCAGGCCGTCATCGCCGCCTCGGGACACGCCGTGGCCTTCGCCAGGACGGCGTGGACGGTGATCGCCCACCGAAAGCTCCTCGCCGCCGGTGTAGGTGCGGGCTTGTCGGCGTTGGGTGCCACGTCATACCTGGCGGGTCACCGCGCGGGGCGCCGCACGCACGGTCCGATCACCCGTCTGACCGGCGGGCGTATCTGAGCGGTGCCCAGGGGGCTGCGGTCGGCGGCAGTGACGGCAGCGCTGACGGCAAGACACCGGGCGGCGACGGCACTCGGCGATCCAGTGCGGCACTGGCGAGGTGTCGGCGGCCCACGCCAACGACGTCCGCTCGCTTTTCCAAGCGCTCGGCCGCAGCTTCGGGTCCCGCCGGGGGCGCCGGTCTCGCCCTCCATCTGGTCGCCAACGCCTGGGGTGTACTCGGCGCCTCCCACCACGTCGACACGGTGGCCTGCACCGAGGCGGGAAGCAGCGAGGTCCGTCAGGCAGAAGTCACGGACGCGTGTTCCTGAGTGAACCCCGGACCGGCCTGGACCACAGGGAACGTTTTTGCTGGTCACCCCGGCGCTGCCAAGTTCCCTCACTTTGCTGAAGCCGACCGCCACCCCGCAACGGGTCACGCTCGGCCCCGGTTGCCCCGGATGTTCATCGGGCGATCATCAGAAGGGGACCGATCTTGGCCGTGCAGTACCTCAGGCGTGTCGTCACGACGCTGGCCGCCGCAGCATCCCTCGCCCTCGCCGCGCCGACGAGCGCGCACGCCGGCGCCATGGGCTCGACGCCCGTGCGTACCTTCGTGTACAGCGTGGGCGGTATGACCGTGAAGGTGCCGACGGGTTGCATGTTCACGCACATCATCCGCGGCAGCGGCAGGAAGATCACGTACCAGAACGCCGGCGTCGACTGCGCCTTCGTCGCGGCCCTCAGCAGCGGCTTCTGCAACTGGCGCATCGACTTCACCTACGCCGACACCAACAACCGCACCTACCGCACCTCGCGGGGCAAGACGCACAGTGAGTGCAAGATCGACCCCATGCGGAACAACGCTCCCCAGACGCTTCCTCGTTATGGCAGGGCGTGTGCCCTCTATGTCAACGGCGTGCGACGCGTCAGCCAGTGTCACCACATCACCAAGTGAGTCGGTCATGAGTGAGCAGGAGCGGGGCCCCGGGCGGGGGCAAGCGGAGGATGTGCGCCGGCGGTGGGTCGGTGGGGGTGCGTTTGTGGTGGGGCTCGTGGGAGCCCTGGCGTTCTTCGCGTTCTTTCCCGGCCTTCCCCATGTCATCGACTGGGGAGCCGTTCTCGTGGCCCTCGGTGTGGGCGGCCTCATGCAGTGGGGGTGTGTGGCGTGGCTGAGCAGGAAGGGGGAAGTGAGAGTGGGCGTCGGGTGCAGCGGGATCAGCTGGGAGGGGTGTGCAGGCGCGCGCTAGAGTCGCCGCGCGGGAGGGAGATCGCGTGCGGCTTCGCTGTGTGGTGCTGGATGACTTCCAGGGTGTGGCGACCCGGTTGGCCGACTGGTCGGTGATCGAGGAGCAGGTGGAGGTCGTCGCGCTGCGCGAGCACCTCGACGGAGAGGACGCCGTCGCCGCGGCGCTCGCCGAGTACGACATCGTCGTGACGTTGCGCGAACGCGTCCCCTTCCCCGGCTCGTTGATCGCCCGCCTCCCCCGGCTGAAACTGCTCATCGCCTCCGGGATGCGCAACAGCGTCATCGACTACGCCGCCGCCGAGGCGCACGGGGTCACCGTGTGCGGTACGGCGAGTTCCAGCACCCCGCCGGTCGAGCTGACCTGGGCGCTGCTGCTCGGTCTCGCCCGTGGGATCGTCCAGGAGAACAACGCGCTGCGCGGCAACGGGCCCTGGCAGTCCACCGTCGGCGCCGATCTGCACGGCCGCCGGCTGGGCCTGCTCGGGCTGGGGAAGATCGGCGGCCGTGTCGCCCAGGTCGGCCTCGCCTTCGGCATGCGCGTCAGCGCGTGGAGCCAGAACCTCACCAAGGAGCGCGCCGAGGAGGTGGGCCTCCAACTCGCCGAGTCCAAGGAGGAATTGCTCCGCGACAGCGACTTCGTGTCCGTCCACCTCGCCCTCGGCGACCGTACCCGCGGTCTCGTCGGCGCCGCCGAACTCGCCCTGATGAAACCGACCGCCTACCTCGTCAACACCTCCCGCGCCGCGATCGTCGACCAGGACGCGCTGCTGGCCGCGCTGCACGAAGGCCGTATCGCCGGCGCCGGAGTCGACGTCTTCGACATCGAGCCGCTGCCGGCCGGTCATCCGATGCGTACCGCGCCGCGCCTCCTCGCCACGCCCCACCTCGGCTACGTCTCCCACGCCAACTACACGACGTACTACGGCCAGGCCGTGGAGGACATCCAGGCCTATCTGGCGGGCTCCCCCGTACGACGCCTGCCCTGAGGGCCACAGCGGTCAGGCGGGCCGGGGTCGCACGCGTTCGTAGACGCCCTCGCTCCGGCGTAGTTCGCGCAGGTCCACGAGGTACCGCCGGAGCGTCACATGGTCGATCTCGTCGGTGCCCTCGCACCAGGCCCGCAGGCGCTCGTTCACGACCCGCTCCGGGTAGGCGACCCCCGGCTCGAAGGTCCGCTCCGCGATGTGCCGCAGCACCTGCTGCTTACGGGTCCACTGGGCCGGCAGCCGCAGCAGACGGCCGTCCCGGACGAAGGTGCTCACCACATCGCCCGCGGCCGGGCGCGCGGAACCCTCCGTTCGCCGCGGGCGGGCCAGTTCGCGCAGGAGGTCGTGGGCGACGGCCAGGCCGTCCTGCGGTCCGTCCGTCACGGCTCCCTGCTCGCGCAGTCTGAGCAGGGCGAGGGCCGTGTCCTTGGGCGTGAGGCCCGCCGTCTCGGCGACCTGCCGGGTGCTCCGCGCGCCCAGCGCCACCGCCGCGAAGGCCCGCAACCTGTTCTCCTCGGCGAGCAGACCGATCAGCTGCCGCGACCGCTCACCGGCGTCCGGACCGTCGCCGGGACCGCTGTCGGGAACGTTGTCCGTGTCCATACCCGGAGGGTAGGGGCGGACCCCGGCCGACGCCCGTGAATAAACCCCGGCCCCGCGCGGCAGCACCCTGCCGTCGAAGCGACAGCACCCTGCCGTTGAAAGGGTGATCCGCCGCTGATCACCGTGACCAGCCCCGTGCGGCGCCGTTGAACGGGAAGTGCGGCGGCGGGCTTGCCGCTGCGCTTTCCGAGCTACAAAAAGGAGAACGTGATGTCTCGCATCGCGAAGGCAGCCGCTGTCGCTCTCGGCACCGGTGCCGTGGTGGTCAGCGGCGCCGGACTGGCCCTGGCCGACGCGGGCGCTCAGGGCGGCGCCGCCGGTTCGCCCGGCGTGGTGTCCGGCAACGTGGTCCAGGTTCCGGTGCACATCCCGGTCAACGTGTGCGGAAACACCGTCGACGTCGTCGGTGTGCTGAACCCGGTCTTCGGCAACGCCTGCGTCAACCACAGCGACAAGGGCAAGCCCGCCAAGCCCGCCAAGCCCGGCCCGGGTCACGACGGCTACGGCAACGGCTACGGCAACTGAGCCGACCGGCACGACAGCACGACAGGCGCCACACGCAACACGACAGGCACCACCACAGGAAAGGACCCCGGCACTCCGAGCGCCGGGGTCCTTTCCGCGTGCGGACACGTGCCGCTCAGGCGTACCGGTAGATCCGGCTCACGTCCTCCAACTGGTCCGGTGTCTCGTCCCACGGCGGCAGCTTCTCGTGCCGGGCGACGATCCGCTGGTGCTGGTCGTCGGCGGCGCCGGGCGGCTCGGCCGGGAGGTAGCGGTGGCTGCGGTGGGCCCGCTGCCAGCGGTACCACTGGAGGTCGAGGAAGGCGTGGTGCAGCCAGAACACCGGGTCGTTGACGGACGCGCCGCCGAGCATGGCGCCGCCGACCCAGCGGTGCACCCGGTTGTGGTTCTTCCAGGAGCCGCTGCCGCTGCCGGCCCCCCAGCCCTCCAGCTTGTTGCGGAAGCCCTTGCGGACGGTGGAGTCCCAGGGCCGGGCGTCGTAGACGGGGTCGTCCAGCGCCCACTCCAGCTCGCTCCGGGTGGGAAGCTGGAGCGGGGCGGCCGAGCGGCCGAGGTCCCGGGTGAGGAACTTGCCGTCGGTGACGCCCTCCCTGAGGGTCCAGTGGCCCGCCGCATAGGCGAACGGACCGGTCGTCACCTGCCGGTCGGAGCGCCGCCCGTTCCCGCCGAGCAGGTCCTTCGTCCACGGCACGGAGGTCGTCGTACGGTCCCGGGTCCAGTCCCAGTACGGCACCGTCACCGACGAGTCGATCCGGCGCAGCGCCCGTTCCAGGTCCAGCAGGAACCTGCGGTGCCAGGGCAGGAAGGACGGCGCCATGTGGGCCGTGCGCAGGCCGTTCTCGCCGTCGGTGGTGTAGAAGTCGATGTGCAGGCGCACGAACTCGTCGTACTGGCCGCGCCGTTTGAGCGTGAGCAGCGCGTTCACGAACCGTCGTCGCTCGCTCGCGGTGAGCGTGCTGACGTTCTTACGCACGTACGCCATGCTGTCCCCCCGTGTGCGCGTGCCCTCCCGGCTGTCCACCGGTGAGCCGGCCCGGCGCGAGGTCGCGCAGCTCCCGGCCCGGGCCGATCTCGTCCACGGCCGCCCGGGTCGCCTCCAGCGGTGTCCGGTACGACGTGTAGTGGTCGACCATGCTGAGCCAGGTGCCGTCGGCCCGGCGCATCAGGTGCAGCGGGCGTCCGTCGACGGTGATCCGCCACTCGCCCCCGTCCGCCTCGGGCCCCGCGGCCGGTACCAGGACGCCCTGGATACGGCGGCCCCGATAGGTCTCGTCGAAGGAGCTGCCGCCGGACCCACCGGCCGACGGCGCGGGGCGGGAGGCGGCGACGACCGGGGCCAGTCCCAGCGCCGCCGTGGAGGCCAGCAGCCTCCGCGCCACCTCCCTGCGGGACGGTCTCGCCGCTCCCGTTCCGGCCTGCTGCTCCGCACCGACCGCCACCGCGCCGACACCGACGACCATGCCCACTCCTCGTCCGGGATCAGATTCCGTACCGGCTAACCGGCCGAGGGCGCGCGGGGTCACTGAAACAGAGCCGTACGGCGGGTACGGCCGTGCCCGGCTACAGTCCCGGGCCCGTGCCCAGGTTGCCGCCGGCGACGGTCTGGAGGACCGGGGCGAGGACACCGGCCTGGGGCAGCTTGGCGCCGGGGAGGCCGAAGTTGTTCCCGTCGGGCGCGGTCAAGGGGGCGTCGAGGGACAGGCCGGGGGCGAGGGCCCGCAGGTCGCCGGCGGGCGCGTCGGCGTCGAGGTGGTCGAAGCCGTCGCCCAGGAGGTGCGGCAGCGGAGCCCTGGCGTCCAGGCCGGGCAGCCCACTGGTCACCGGCAGCTGGGGCACGGTCCGGTCGGGGAGGAGCCGGCCGGTGACGTACCGGGGTCCGTCGGGGGCGCCCGGCTTCGGCAGCGGCAGCTCGGCGCCGAGCCTCGGCACCTCCATGCCGAGCGCCGTCGAGACACCGCCCAGGGGCACGGGGACGGGGACCGTACCGGCCGCCGCGGCCGGGGCGGCGGCCCCCACGGCGGCCGCGACGCCCGTGACGACGGCGGCAAGGGTTCCTCGGGTGGTCGGCTTCATGTCAGGTACGGTCCCTTTCAGGATGCGGGGTGTTCGACGTCCGTACCGCGTAACGAGTGGAAAACGCCTTCATTTCGCAATTCGCCCGAGTGCCGTAATAGTCAGCCCATCGGTCGGCTCCTCGGTCAGCTCGTCCAGAAGTCCCACCAGCGGGTCAGCACGGCGACTCGAACTGCAACCAGGACACGAACCCGGCGCCGAACAGGCATCCGGCCTCGAACAGCAGCCAATACCAGCCGGGGAAGCGGGCGTCGGCCGGCAGGCTCATGCCGACGCGGGCGACGACGCCGTAGGCCGCCAGGCCCAGCATTGGGTCGGGGAAGCCGAAGACCGACGCCTGCGCGCTCCTCAGGGTGATGTTCCACGAGGCCGGCAGGGCGGCACCGCGGCTGGGCTGCCGGCCTCGTGGGGCATCAGACGCGCAGGCTGCGGGCCGGCAGATAGGCGTGCGCGGCGGCGTTCGTCGTTTCCGGGGATCCCGCGAACGCGGCCAGCTCCGCGCCCTCGACCGGCCGGCGGGGGCCCGTCGTGGGGCAGACGCGCGTCGTGAACATGAAGTAGGTGTAACCGAGTTTCCCGACCGCCTTCAGCCACTCCGCCGGCGGGGTGACCTGGGTGGTGACGTGCGGCATCTGCACGACGATCTGGCCCGCGACGACCAGCATGCTGACCTTCAGGCTCGGCCGGGTGGTGCCGTCGACCGGGTCGCCGCCCACGGGCAGGCCCATCTCGTCGAGGAGCCGGGCCACGGCGGCGGACGCGGCCTCCGGGCCGTCCGGGCCGTCGCCCAGCGAGCAGGCGAGGAGACACGGCGTCCTGCCGTCGCCCTCCTCGTTCCTGGCCATCCAGGCGAGCAGGGCGAGCGTGCCGAGGTCGGCGGCGCGGAAGGGGCGGATTTCGCTGGATACTGAGGTCACCGCGCGACCATATCGACGGGCCGGGGCGTCACCCGGCGGCTTCTCACCCTTCCGGAGCAGCGCCCGGGGTCGCTCCACACGATCGGGGGACGGGGTCCCCGGCACGCGTCAGGGCCGGTCCGCACGGGTGCGGTACCGGCCCTGACGGGCGCGCGGGCGTCAGCGTCGCAGGGGCAGGCCGCCGAGCAGCCCCCGCTGGTTGAGGGTGGTGGTGGCGCCCTTCACGCTGCTGAGCACGGAGTCCTTGTTCTCCGTGTTCAGCGCGTCCGACTGGTGCTGCAACGGCATCAGATCCCGCACGGCGGGCGGCTTCTCGGCCAGCTCGGCGAGCGCGCCGTTGAGGCTCATCGGCGGCAGGTGCCGGGCGTCGTAGGCGAACGCGGGTGCGGCGACGCCGGCAAGGGCCACGGAACCGGCGACAACGACGGCGGCCTTCAGGGACTTCATCGTGTTCCTTTCTTCGGCAACTCACGTCACCCCGGGAATTCTGACGCCCTGCCTAACGATGTCCGGCCGGGGCGGAAACCCCGCACCGAGAAGACATATGAAATTGCCGTACGGTCCCAGGGTCCAGGTAATTCCCCACGTCAGCGTCAGCCGGCCGTCGGCTGGCTCGACTCCACGGGGAGGCTGGGCAGGGAGGGCAGGGATTCCACGCCGGGGGCGGGCGCGTCCTTGCCGAGGAGGGTCGTCCCCAGCAGGTCGACCAGGCCGGACACCACGTCGCCGGCGGACGACAGGATCTGGTCGAGCTGCTCGGTGACCGCCTTCACCAGGTTGTCGATCGCGGCCTGGAGGGAGGAGAGCGCGTCACTGGTCAGGTCGCGGGAGGAGGGCAGCTTGGCGATGCCGCCGTGCCACGTGGCCGCCCGCGCGGCCAGGGCCACCGGGACGGCGGGGGCCGCGTGAGCGACCGGCGACGCGGGGGTGGTGGGAGCGGTGGAGGCCGCGGGGGTGGTGGGTGCCGTGGAGGCCGCGGGCTTGACCGGGGTGCTCGGTACGGCGGCGGCGGTGGGCGCGGCGGGCTTGGCGGAGGTCGCGGGAGACGCGGGGGCGGTGGGCGCGGCGGAGGCCGTGGGCGCGGACGGCTTGGCGGACGCCGACGAAGTCGAGGACGCGGCCGGGGCGGTGGGGACCGCGGGCTTGGCGGCAGCCGTCGAAGAGGCCGATGCCGTGGGGGCGGCGGGGGACGTGGGGGCGGCGGGCTTCGTCGATGACGTGGAGGAAGTCACGGGTACGGTGGCTGCCGCGGGCTTGGCCGAGGTCGTCGAAGAGGCCGGGGCGGTGGGCGCGGCGGGCTTGGCCGAGGTCGCCGGGGACGCGGGGGCCGCGGGCTTGGCGGGGGCCGCGGACGTGGTGGCCGCTGCCGGCTTGGCGGGCGCCGAGGGGGCCGCGGGCTTGGCGGAACTCGCCGGAGACGCGGACGCCGTGGGCTTCGCGGAAGCCGCCGAAGACGCCGAAGACGCAGACGCCGTGGGCGTAGCCGCCGTCGGCTTCGCCGGTGCCGTGGACGCCGCGGGAGCCGTAGGTGCCGCGGGCTTCGCCGTGTTCGCGGGCGTGGCCGCCGTAGGTTTCGCCGCCGTCGTAGGCGTGGCCGCCGTAGGTTTCGCCGCCGTCGTAGGAGTGGCCGTCGGTTCGGTGGCCGGCTTCGCCGCTGTCGTGGGCGTCGTCTGAGCCGCAGGCTTCGCGGGCGTCGTAGGCGTCGCCGCCGCAGGCTTCGCGGGTGTCGCCGCCGTGGGCTGGACGGCTGCCGGGTGGACCGCCGCTGTCATCGGGGTGGCCGGTTTCGGGTCGGTGGCGGCCTTGGCGACGGCCGCCTTCGCCGCCTCGCCCAGTCGCCTGGCCTCGTCGGCGGGGAGCTTGCCCCGCTCCAGCGACCGGTTGAGCAGATCGACGACCGGACCGAGTGCGGAGTCCGCGTTGCCCAGCGCTCTGACCTGGGCGAGCAGTGTGTCCTTCTGCGCTGCCGAGACGGGCGCCCGGGAGGCGGCACGGTCATGCTCCCGGGCCGTGTCGGCGGCGACCGCGATCGGGCCGGTGATCCCGACCAGGACGGACGCGCAGAGGACGGTGGACGCGAGACGCCGGGCAGGCAGATCACGCATGGTGTTCCTTTCGGTGAACAGTGGGACCTGACCCCACCGTCGATTCACCGATCGCCCACCGCAACCGCTCACCTACGTGCTGTGACCCGTCTGGGGGCCACAAAACCGGCCGTCCACCCCGCGACGGACGAGCGGGACGGGCGGCCGGCCGAAGGGTTGCGCCCTGACGTCAGTCGCTGACGCAGGTGCTGCCGAACGCCGGGTTCAGCAGCGCGATGACGTCCACCGTGTTACCGCACACGTTGACCGGCACGTGGATCGGGACCTGAACGGCGTTGCCCGACAGCACACCGGGCGAGCCGGCGGCGAGTGCGCCCGCACCGGCATCGGCGGAGGCCACGCCGGCACCGCCGGCGACGGCCGCGACGGCGGCGGAGGTCAGGACCAGGCCCTTCGCGATACGCGACATGGAGAGGTGCTCCTTGGGATCGACACAAACATCCGGGCGGGATGCCCGGCGTTGTGTCAACGCCTGGCGCTCCCCGGGGTTGTGCCGCCAATGGAGTGACGTGCGAACGACACGCCTTCACAACTCCGACACACTTGAGCAGTTTCTGATGATTAGTCCGGTTAGCCGCTAGAGTTGCGACCCTCTCCAGCACGTGTGAAAGGGCTCCGCCGTCATGCGCAAGTTCCCGGGTCCGCTGCTGCGTACGACGGCGGGCGCCTCCGCCGCCCTCCCCTCCCGCGAGACGCTCACGCTCTCCCCCGGCCCCCGGCGTACGCCCGTCGCACGGCACGACCCCGCTGCTCCTGCGGACGACGTACCCGACTCCACGGTCATCGCACCGGGTGACGTGCCCGCCCGGCGGGTTCCGGCCTACGCCGACACGCTCGGCCACGGCGGCGACGGGTGCGATCTCGGCCGGGCTCCGCGACGGGGTGGTGACCAGCCGGGCATCCGGCTCGTTTCCCACGCGGACGCGGCACGGGCCGGCGTGCTCTTCGCCGCTGCGAACGCCCGGAGGTAACAGGCGCGTTCACGACCGCAGTCCCCAGAGCGCCCCCGTGAGCGAGGAACCCGCGAATGCACCATCCAGCACCCGGCCTTCGACCCCGGGTCCTGCACCTCACGCAACCCGTCGACGGCGGCGCCGCCCGGGTCGTGCTCGACCTGGCCCGCGCCCAGCTCGCGGCGGGCCTGCGGGTCACGGTGGCCTGCCCGGGCGGCGCACTCGCCGCCGACCTGCGGGAACTGGGCGCCGACGTCCGGAACTGGCGGGCGAGCCGGTCCCCGGGTCCCACTCTGCGGGGCGAGGTACGGCGGCTCGTACGCCTGATCGACGAGGTACGGCCCGAACTGGTGCACGCACACAGTGCGAAGGCCGGCCTGGCCGCGCGGCTCGCCGTCCGCGGGCGTGTCCCGACCGTGTTCCAGCCGCACGCCTGGTCCTTCGAGGCGGTCGGCGGCCTCACCGCGGGGCTCGCCCTGCGCTGGGAGCGGTGGGGGGCGCGCTGGGCGGACCGGGTGGTGTGCGTCAGCGAGGCGGAGCGTGCGACAGGTCTGCGCGCCGGGGTACGCGCGGCGTACGTGGTCATCCCGAACGGCATCGACACGACCCGTTTCGCACCGGCTCCGGCCGGCGGCACTCCCTCGACTCCCGTGACGGACGGCCACGGTCGCCCCGTCGACGCCGAAGACCGCCCCCTCGTCGTCTGTGTGGGCCGCCTCTGCCGGCAGAAGGGTCAGGACGTCCTGCTGCGCGCCTGGCAGGACGTCCTCGGCGTGCTGCCCCGGGCGAGGCTGGTGCTGGTCGGTGACGGCCCGGACCGGGAGGGCTTACGCCAACAGGCGCCCCCCTCGGTGCAGTTCACCGGTGCCGTGGCCGACCCCGTGCCCTGGTACCGGGCCGCCGACCTGGTGGTGCTCCCCTCGCGCTGGGAAGGCATGGCGCTCGCCCCGCTGGAGGCGCTGGGCTGCGGCACCCCCGTCGTCGTCACCGACGTCGACGGCGCCCGCGAGAGCCTGCCGCCGGCACTCGCCGCGCACTGCCTGGTACCGCCGGAGGACCCCGCGGCGCTGGCCGGCGCGATCACCGCGCTGCTGTGCGACCCACCGCTGCGCGCGGGGCTCGGCGACCAGGGCCGCCGGCACATCCTCTCCGCGCACGACGTACGGCACACCGCCGAACGGATCGCGTCCCTCTACGACGAACTCCTCGGCACCGCCGACACGGACTCCGACACCACCGGCACCGGCTCCAACACCGCTGACACAGGCCGCGACCCCGCCGCCCCAGCCCCCGGCACCACCGACACCCCCGGCAGCAGCCTCGGCAGCACCGATGCGGGCTCCGACGCAGCGGCCCCGAGCCCCGGCACCGCCGACACGGACTCCGACACCACCCACACGGACCCCGGCACCGCCGACACCGGCTCCAACACCGCCGACGCAGGCCGCGACCCCGCCGCCCCACCTCCCGGCACCGCCACCCCAGCCCCCGGCACCGCCGACACCGGACCCGGCCCCGCCTCTCCGGGCCCCGGTCCCGCCGGCCCATCCGGGGCCGGTGAAGCAGCCCAGCTCGTGTCCTCCGAGTGCAGGGAGTCCATCCACTCGTGACTGCGGAAAGCACCGTTCCCTCCCCCGGCTCGCAGCCATGGGACCACGGATTCTCGCCCGTCTCGGTGTTGCCGGCCCGCACCGCCGACGGCTTCCGGTTCCCGGTGCGGCGCCCACCCGCGCGGCCCGCCTCCCCGCTGCCGCTGCTCGCCGCCGACCTGCTCGCCGCGCTGGTGGGCGCGGTCGCGCTGGACGAGGCCGCCCGCCGGCCGGTGCTCGTCGCCGCGCTGGTGTCCGGCGCGCTGCTGCTGCGCCCGCACCCCGCGCGGCCGGTGCCCGGTGTGCTCGACGAACTCCCCGTGGTGTGCGGGCGGATCGCGGTGGCCTGGCTGGGCCTCGCCGCGCTGCTCGCCGCGTACGACCCCGAGCGCGCCCTCACCGTCCGGACCCTGCTGCTGGGCTGCGCGCTGCACACGGCGGCGGCCGGTGCGGGCCGGGGCGCGGTGTACTGGCGGCGCCGGGTCGGACTGCGCCGCCACCCGCGTCCCGCCCTGGTGATCGGGCCCGCGGCGACCGCGCAGCGGGTGGCCGCCGCACTGCTCCGCCGGCCGGGCTGCGGGGTGCGGCCGGTGGGCGTGGTCGCGGAACACCCGGACGGCACCGGCGGGCTGCCGGTGCTCACCACCGGTGAGGAGGTGGAGCGGGCGCTCATCCAGAACGGGGTCCGGGTCGTCCTCACCGTCCACCCGGCCGTGCGCACGGAGAAGGGGCCGCTGCTGCGGGCGCTCACCGAGTCCGGCTGCACGCTGTGGGAGGTGGACGTGGACAGTCCGGCGTACGAGATGCGCGACCGGCTCGCCGGGTTCGCCGTGCGCCGCCTGGACCTGGGCGCGCGGCGGCGGACGAGCGTGGCCAAGCGGCTGCTGGACATCGCGGTGTCCGGGGCGCTGCTGGTGCTGGTCAGCCCGCTGCTGCTGGTGTGCGCGGTGGTGCTGCGGCTCACCGACGGGCCCGGGGTGGTGTTCCGGCAGGAGCGCATCGGCGAGAACGGCCGTCCCTTCACGCTGCTGAAGTTCCGCACCCACCGCCCGGTCGACGAGCACGAGGCGGCCACCCGGTGGAGCGTGGCCGGCGAGCGGAGGATGAACCCGTTCTGCCGGTTCCTGCGGCAGGCGTCGCTGGACGAGCTGCTCCAGCTGTGGAACGTCTTCCTCGGCGACATGAGCCTGGTCGGCCCGCGCCCCGAACGGCCGTACTTCGTCGCCCGGTTCAGCCAGACCTACCCGGGGTACGCGGCCCGCCACCGCATGCGGACCGGCATCACCGGGCTCGCCCAGATCAACGGACTGCGCGGTGACACCTCGATCGAGGACCGGGCCCGTTTCGACAACGCCTACATCGACAACTGGTCGCTGTGGCAGGACGTCTGCATCCTGCTGCGCACCGCCGCCGCGCTGGTGCGGTCCACGGGGAGCTGACCGATGGTCCTCCCCCTGCCGCTCCGGCACCCCGCTCGGCTGTCCCCGGTGCTGCCGGTGCTGCCAGTGGTGGCCGTCGTCGCGCTGCTCGCGCTGCCCGTCGCCCCCGGTGAGGAGGGCGGCGCGGGTCCCGCCGACGCGGTGTCCGCGCTGGTCGTCGTCTTCTGCGGGGTACGGCTGCTGCGCGCGCGCCGCCGCCCGCTCACCCGGACCGCGGCGGTCCTCCTCGGCCTGCCGGTTCCCGGTCTGGCGCTGGCCGCGCTGCACGCGCTCTCGCCGGGCGCCGGGCTCACCGGCCTCGGCCGTTACCTCCAGGTCTTCGTCCTGGTCCCGGCCGCCGTCGTGCTCCTCGTCCGTGACCGGGCCGGCCTCCGGCTGCTGGCCTGGTCGTTCGTGGCGCTCGGGGCCTGGCAGGGGGCGGTCGGCACGCACCAGTACGCCACCGGCACCGGCGCCTCCTACCAGGGCCAGGACATCCGCGCGGTCGGCACCTTCGGGGTGTCGGACGTGATGGGCATGGCCACGGTGGTGTCGTTCGGGCTGGTGTGCGCGGTGGGTCTGGCGCTCGGCCGGACCTCGGCGCGGGAGCGGACGCTCGCCGTGTGCTGCGCGCTGGCCCTGTCGGTGCCGCTCGCCCTGTCCTTCAGCCGGGGCGCCTGGATCGCGACCGTGGTCACGCTCACCGTGCAACTGGTGCTGTCCGGGCCGCGCCGGGCGCTGAAGGTGGGCGCGGCGGCGGTGGCCGCGTGCGTGGTGCTGGTGGGCGGGCTGGGGGTGGGTACGGCGATGCTCCAGGAACGGGTCGACAGCATCACGCGGGTCACCGACGCGCCCGACCAGTCGGTCACCGACCGGTACACGATGTGGGCCGCGGCCGGCGCCATGTGGCGCGACCGCCCGCTGACCGGCGTCGGCCTGAAGGGCTTCCCCGAGTACCGCGACGGGTACGCCTCGCTCGCGCTGTCCTCGGGCAGCGACACCGAGGGCGCGGGAGCCGCGTTCCGCCGGCAGCCGCTGCTGTCGCCGCACAACATGTACCTGCTGGTCCTCAGCGAACAGGGCCTGATCGGGCTGCTGTGTCTCGCGGGCGGCTGGATCGCCCTGCTGGTGTGCGCGCTGCGCGGCCTGTGCCGGACCCGCGCGTCCGGCGGCCGGGGCCTGGACTGCGCGCTGGTCGCCTGCGGGTTGCTGGTGTGGCAGCTCGTGGACTTC
Organism: Streptomyces canarius; assembly: GCF_014650735.1. Taxonomy (NCBI): domain Bacteria; kingdom Bacillati; phylum Actinomycetota; class Actinomycetes; order Kitasatosporales; family Streptomycetaceae; genus Streptomyces; species Streptomyces canarius. The sequence continues at coordinate 171,383 of NZ_BMVN01000007.1, read as the reverse complement.
GCGTACGCCGACATCGGCGGCCCGTCGACCGTGCTGACGGCGGTGTGCTTCGGCCTGATCGCCTGGTGGGCGCTGATCGGCGGTGACCAGGTGGGCTCCGCGGAGCGCACCGCCGTACCGGCCGGACGGGGCAGCCGGCCCGGGGAGGCGGTACTGCGATGACGGCGCCGGCGCCCTGTACGCCCCCCACGTCCGCCGCGTTCCGCGCTCGGCCGCGCTCCCGGAGGCCGCCGCGATGATGCCGCCCAGAACCGACGGAACGCCGGCCCCGGAACCCGGCGCGCCCTTCCGCTCGACGCTCGACACGGAACCGGAAGCCAACGCGCCCCGGCCGACGCCCGACCCGGAACCAGAGGCCCACGCGTCCCGGCGACCGGCGCTCCACGCGGACCCTGAACCCAGCGCGCCCCGGCGACCGGTGCTCGGCCTCGGACCGCAGGCGCACGCACCCGGCCGGCCGGCACCCGGCGCACGACCGGAACCCGGCCCGGTCCGGCCGAAACGCAGCACGGAACCAGAACCCGGCCCACCCCGGCCAACACCCGACACGAACCCGCACCTCGGCCCACCCCAGCCAACGCTCGACACGAACCCGCAACCCGAGCCGCCCCAGCCAACACCCGACACGAACCCGCACCTCGGCCCACCCCAGCCAACGCTCGGCACGAACCCGCACCTCGGCCCACCCCGGCCAACGCTCGGCGCGGATCCCGAACCCGAGCCGCCCCAGCCGACGCTCGGCACGAACCCGCAACCCGGGCCGTCCGCGCCGTCCCGGCCGGCGTTCGGTGTGGGACCGGCAGGTGGTGGCCAGGGAGTGAGCCTGCCCATCGCCCGGCCGGCCGAGGCGGCCACGGTGGCGGGGCCGTTCCACCCCCCGGTGTCCCTTCCTGCCGATCCTGCCGAACACGCGCCGCCCACGCGGCGTTTCCTCGCTCAGGCCACTCTCGTCACCGCCTCGCTCTCCATGGCGGCGGCGCTGCTCGGGCTGGTGCGGGACCAGTCGCTGGCCCGGCTGTTCGGAGCCGGGCGGGACACGGACGCCTTCCTGGTCGCCTGGACGGTGCCGGAGTTCGCGGCCACGCTGCTGATCGAGGACGGGCTGGCCTTCGCGCTGATCCCGGCGTTCAGCATGGCCCTGGCCCGCCGCGCGCAGGGCGCGCCGGGGGATCCGGTGCGGTCGCTGGTGGCCGGCACCCTGCCCCGGCTGGCCCTGGGATTCACGGCGGTCGGGGCGCTGCTCGCGGTGGCCGCGCCGCAGTTCGTCGCCGTGCTCGCGCCGGGACTGCCCGACCCCGCTCTCGCCGTGGACTGCACCCGGCTCACCGCGACCTGTGTGCTGAGCTTCGGCCTCGCCGGGTACTCCAGCGCCGCCCTCAGGGCCCACCGCCGCTTCCTGGCACCGGCCGCGATCTACCTCGCGTACAACGTCGGCATCATCACGGCGATGTACGCGCTCGGTGGCCGGTGGGGCGTGCGGTCGGCCGCGTTCGGGGTGGCGGCGGGCGGCTGTCTGATGGTGCTGGTCCAGCTCCCGCCCCTGGTACGGCAGTTGCGTCGCCGCCGGACCGGCGGAACGGACGCCGGGGCCGCCGCCGTCGCGCAGCCGCTGGCGGTGCCGCTGCTGGCCACCGTGCTGCTGTTCGCGCTGTGCCGGCAGTCGCAGGTGCTGATCGAACGGTTCCTCGCCTCCGAACTGCCCGCCGGGGCCATCTCGCACCTGAACTACGCGCAGAAGGTCGCGCAGATCCCGATGACGTTGTCGATGATGCTGTGCACGGTCACCTTCCCGGTGGTGGCGCGGGCGCTGGCCGACGGCGACACGGAGCGGGCCCGGGACCGGGTGGAGCGGGATCTGGCGCTGGCCGGCTGTCTGGTGCTGCTCGGCACGGCGGCCGTCGTGGCCTGTGCCCCGCAACTGATCGGGCTGTTGTTCCAGCGCGGCGCGTTCACGGCCCGGGACACCGCGGCGACCGCCGGTGTGATGCGGGTCTACGCGCTCGGTCTGCTCGGCCAGACGCTGACCGGCGTCCTGGTCCGCTCCTACTTCTCGGCGGGCCGCGCCGCCTGGTACCCGGTGGCCGCCATGGCCGCGGGCATCGTCGCGACCTCCTGGACCGGTGCCTGGACGCTGGGGCCCTGGGGGGTCACCGGGATCGCCGCCGCGAACGCCACGGGCATCACCCTCACCGCCGTCCTGCTCCTCGCCGGGATGCGGCGCCGCAGCGTGCCCATCCGGACCGGGCCGGTGCTGCGCGAGCTGAGCCGGCCGCTGCGGGCGGCGACGGTGGCCACCGTGGCCGGCGGATTCGTGGGGAGCATACCGGCGGGCCCGCTCGCCGGGCTGGCCGCCGGCGGAGCCACGGTGACCGTCGTGTTCGTCCTGCTCGGCTGGGCGCTGGGCGCCCAGGGCTTCGCCCCCGCACTCCGTTCCGTACGCACCCTCACCCGAAAGCTCGCCCATGCCGCCCTTCGTTGAGTCCCCGGCCCCCACTCGGCACCTCGCCCCCGGCCCGGTCCCGTGGATCGCCATGTACCACTCGGTCGGCGACTGCTCCGACGACCCGTACCGCCTCACGGTCGGCCCGGACCGGCTGGAGCGGCAGTTGCGCTGGCTGCGCCGGCGGGGGCTGCGCGGGGTGTCGGTCGCCGAACTGCTCGCCGCCCGGGCCCGGGGCGAGGGACGGGACCTGGTGGCGCTCACCTTCGACGACGGGTACGCCGACTTCCTCGGCAACGCCCTGCCGCTGCTGATCCGTTGGGGGTGCACGGCGACCCTGTTCGTGCTGCCCGGCCGGCTCGGCGGCGACAACGCCTGGGACCCCCTCGGCCCGCGCAAGCCGCTGCTGACCGCCGACGGCATCCGGCGGGCCGCCGCCGCGGGCATGGAGATCGGCTCGCACGGCCTCACCCACGTAGACCTCACCCGGGCCGACGACGCCCTGCTGAAGGCCGAGACCGCCGAGAGCCGGGCGGTGCTGGAGGAACTGACCGGCACCCCGGTCACCGGCTTCTGCTATCCGTACGGCACGGTCGACGGGCGTGCCGTGGAGGCCGTACGGGAGGCCGGTTACGCCTACGCCTGCGCCATCGACCCCGGTGAGCTCACCGGGCCGCACGTCCTGCCGCGCGTGTACATCGGGCAGAACGACACCGCCGTGCGCCTGTTCCTGAAGTACCGGCTGCACCGGCTGCGCCGGCGGCCCGTCGAGGGGCTGCGGTGAAGGCCCTGCACATCATCACCGGGCTCGGCGTGGGCGGCGCCGAGCAGCAACTGCGGCTGCTGCTGCGGCACCTGCCGGTCGCGTGCGAGGTGGTGACCCTGACCAACCCCGGGCCGGTGGCCGACGGGCTGGCGGCCGACGGGGTCCGGGTGACCCACCTGGGCATGGCCGGGAACCGCGACCTGGCCGCGCTGCCCCGGCTGGCCCGGCACATCCGGCGCGGCCGGTACGACCTCGTGCACACCCATCTCTACCGGGCCTGCCTGTACGGCCGGATCGCCGCCCGGCTGGCCGGGGTCCGCGCGGTCGTCGCCACCGAACACTCCCTCGGCGACTCGCAGCTGGAGGGCCGTCCGCTCACCGCGGGGGTCCGCGCGCTGTACCTGCTGGGCGAGCGGCTGGGCCGGTCCACCGTCGCCGTCTCCCCCACGGTCGCCGCCCGGCTCGCCCGCTGGGGGGTGCCCGGGCCGCGCATCGCGGTCGTGCCCAACGGCATCGACCTGGCGCGGTTCGCCTTCGACCCGGACGCCCGCCGGCGCACCCGCGACCGGCTCGGGCTGCCCGCCGACGCGTTCGTCATCGGCGGCGTCGGCCGGCTCATCCCCGGCAAACGCTTCGACCTGCTGATCCGCGCCCTCGCCCGGCTGCCCGCCGACTGCCGGCTGCTGCTGGTCGGCGGCGGCCCGGAGGAGCCCGCGCTGCGGCGGGCCGCGCGGGAGGCGGGGGTCGCCGGGCGGGTGCTGTTCGCCGGGGAGCGGCCGTACCTGCCCGACGGCTCGTCCGGGCCCGCTCTGCCCGCGCTGGCGGCGGCGATGGACGTGCTCGCCGCGCCCTCCCCCGAGGAGGCGTTCGGCCTCGCGGTCGTGGAGGCGCTGGCGGCCGGGCTGCCGGTGCGCTACACCTCCTGCCCCGCCCTAGAGGACCTGCCGCCCGGGGCCGCCCCGGACGCGGTGCGGGTCCCGTGCGACGCCGGCGCCTACGCCCGCGCGCTCGCCGAGGTCCGCGCCGCCGGGCCCGGCCCGCGTACCGCCCCCGAGGCGGCCCGCCACTACTGCATCACCCGCAGCGCCGCCCGGCTGATGGACGTCTACACGGCGGCGCTCGCCCGCACGGTCCCCCCGTCCCGATCCCCCGAGGGAGTCATCCCGTCATGACCGACAACCGCGTCCACCGCCGCCCCCTGCGTCCCTCCCGTCTCCGTGCGCTGCCGCCCTGGTCGCTGGTGGCGGCCGGTGTCCTCGCGGGCGGGCTGCTGGGCGGCGGGTACGGCGTGCTCAGGGCCCCGGAGTACACGGCGACCAGCTATGTCGTCGCCGTCCCCACCGAGCGGTCCGACACCGCCACCGCGCTCGGCTTCGCGCAGGCCTACGGCCGGGTCGCCACCCAGGTGGCGGTGCTCGGCGACGCCCAGGTGTGGGCCGGGGTGCCGGCGGCCACCCTGCGCGACAGCGTGCGCGCCGCGACCTCGCCGGACGCGCCCATGGTCGCCGTGTCCGCCACCTCCGACCGCCCGGCGCGGGCCGCCGACATGGCCAACGCGGTGGCCCGCGCGCTCACCCGGCACGCCGACGCCGCCGAGGCCGACACGCACGTCGAACTCGTGCAGTTCTCCCGCGCGGTGACGCCCAGCGCGCCCACCTCGGCGTCCGCCGGGGTGACCGGACTCGTCGGGGCGAGCGCGGGCGGACTGCTCGGCGCCCTCGCACTGCTGGTCCGCCCGAGGCGGCGGCAGGAGGAGACGCTCCGCCCGGCCTCGGTGCCCGGTCCGGCCCTGGCCGCCGACGCGCACGGCCAGCTGTGACCGCCACCTACCCGGCGGGCCTCGCGCGTCCCACCCGTCACCCGGAACTGGTCACCGAACTCGTCACCGACGAGGACGCCTTCGCGGCCCTGGGCCCCGCCTGGGGGCGGCTGCACGCGCGGTGCGCCGCCGCGACCCCGTTCCAGAGCCATGCCTGGCTGTACTCGTGGTGGCGGTCGTACGGCCGGCGCGGGCGGCTCCGGCTGCTCGTGGTGCGCGCGGGCCGGGAGCTGGTGGCCGTCGCGCCGCTGATGCTGGTCCGCCGGCCGCTGCCCGCGCTGGTGCCGCTCGGCGGGACGATCTCCGACTACACGGACGTGCTGCTGGACGACGGCGACGACGGGCGGGCGGCCGGCGCGCTCACCGAGGCGCTCATTGACGCGGCGCGCACGGCGCTGGTCGACTTCCGGGAGGTGCGCCCGGGAGGTGCGGTGGAAGGGGTCTACGACCGCTGGCGCGGGCCGCGCCGCACGCTCCGCGACTCGCCGTGCCTGGAACTGCCCGCCGTGTCCATGGAGGAGCTGATCGCCCGGCTGCCGTCGAAGAAGTCGGCGCAGCGGGTGCGGGCCAAGCTGCGCCGGCTGACCGCGCTGGGCGTGCAGCGGCGGACGGTGGGCCCGGAAGAGGTCGACGCGGCGCTCGACCGGCTGCTGGAGCTGCACCGGATGCAGTGGCAGGGGCGGAAGGTGACGAGCGAGCATCTGCGGCCCCGGTTCCGCGAGCACCTGGTGCGCGCGGTGTGTCCGATGGTGCGCTCGGGGGACGCGGTGGTCACCGAGTTCCGGCTCGGCGAGGAGGTGGTGGCCGTCGACCTGACCCTGCTCTCGGGCAGCCTGGCCGGCGGCTACCTCTACGGCGCGCATCCGGGCCTGCGGCAGCGGAAGGCGGACGTGGCGGTGATACTGCTGGACGCCTGCACCGAGCACACGGGTGGCGGCCGGCGGGGCACGCTGAGCCTGCTGCGCGGCGACGAGCCGTACAAGCACCACTGGCGGCCCGAGCGGGTCGTCAACCGGCGGCTGCTCATGGCCCGGCGGCGCACCGCACCGCTGCTGACCGCCGCGCTGTGCGACGCGACCGTCCGGCAGCGGGGCCGGGAGGCGTTGCAGCGGTGGCGGGAGCGGGCTTAGCGGGTCCGCGACCAGGAGTCGAAGGGGAAGCAGAGGTCTGGGCCGAGCCAGTACCCGGCCCAGTCGCCCAGGCCCAGCGGCGAGCAGTCGGCCGGGGGCTCGGTGGTGGGCGCCGGCGTGGGGGCCGGGGGCGGCGTGGGCAGCGGGGCGGGCTGCTCGGTGCGGCCGTACAGGGCGGCCCGGTAGATCCGGGACGAGCGGGGATTGGCCGAGCACTGCCACACGCCGTGCGGGCAGTAGTCGGTCAGCGTGTTGTACAGCGGCTTGTGCGCGTCGATCCAGTCGAGCATGCGCCGCATGTACTCGGCGTTGTCACCATTGCGGAAGAGCCCCCACTCCGGATAGGAGATCGCCTTGCCGTGGGCCTTCGCGAAATCCACGTGCTGCTGGAGGCCGTACGGCTCGGTGACCTGGTCGTCGAAGGACAGCCCGCTCGGCTGGTCGTAGGAGTCCATGCCGATGATGTCGACCGTGGCGTCCCCGGGGTAGCACTCCGTCCACGGTACGGCGTCCCGGCCGCGGCTCGGCGCGAAGTCGAACCGGAACTTCTGTCCCGGCACCGAGCGCATGGTGGCGACGATCCTGTTCCAGTACGTCTTCCATGCCTCGGGGTCCGGTCCGCAGCGGTGGGTGTAGGTGGTGCCGTTCATCTCCCAGCCGAGCACGATCACCGTGTCCGGCACCTCCAGTTCCACCAGCCGCTGGGCGAGGGCCCTGAAGTGGTGGTCGAACGCGCCGTCCGCGGCCTGCCGCAGCAGCCACCGCACCTGGACGTCCGAGAGGTCCTCCTCGTTGCGCTCCTGCATCGGCACGTTGAGGACGAGTGTCCGGTCCGCCTTCTCGTGCCGCCACCGCGCCCATACGTCCAGGAAGCCGGGCGCTCCCTCGATGTCCCGCCAGCGGTCGCCGGGCAGATAGGTGTGGGCGACCTTCAACTCGGTCCCGCCGAGCCACTGACTCACCTCGGCCATGCGCGCGACACCGCGCGGCCCGGAGTCGAGGAACACCCCGAAGTCCGCGACGGCCCGACCGGACGCGGGAGGCACCGGACTCTGCGACGGGGTGGCGGGGAGCGGGACGGGCGGTGTCACCGGTGCGGGGGCCGGTGGAACGGGCGGGGTGGAGGCGGCCGTCGGAGTCGCCAGGGCCGTCGGGAGCGGGGTGGGCGGGACGGCGGCCCGCGCCGTCCCGGGGCCCGTGCTCAGCCCGGGGCCGGCCGCCAGGGTGACCGACGCGACGATCGCCGCCGCGAGGACGGCGGCCGGCCGACTGGACCGGGCCCTGCGCTGTCGCGGAGCCATGCCCGCTCCTTTCCCCACTGCCCTTCGAAGTCCGCCCCGCGCCATCCGGCACCTGACGCACAGTCACATACGGCCCGGCCGGCTGGGCGTGCGTGGGGGGCGGGCCGGGATCGCGCCGGTACGGCGGGTGGCGTGGGGGCCGGGCGCGGTCGGGTGCCGGGCCCTCGGTCCGGCACCCGGTGCGCTAGCGACGGGAGGCGGACCGGCCTCGCCGGTACAGGACGGCACCGGCCGCGATCAGGGCGGCGCTCGCGGCCGAGGTCGCGATCATGGCCGGGCCGTCACCACCGGTGTGCGCGAGCACGGGCGGCTCCTCGGGGTACTCCCCACCAGGCGGCGTGGCGTGGCCGCCACCGGGGGGCGTGCCCTCCTCGCCGCCGTAGGGAGGCGTGCTCTCCTCACCGCCGTAGGGAGGCCGGGTGGTCTCCTCACCGCCGTACGGAGGCGGAGTCGTCTGGCCACCGCCATAGGGAGGCGGGGTCGTCTTGCCGCCACCATACGGAGGGGCGGAGTGGCCGCCGCCATACGGAGGCGGGGTCGTCTCGCCACCGCCGTACGGAGGCGGGGTCGTCTCCTCGCCACCATAGGGGGGCGGGGTCGCCTTGGCACCACCATACGGAGGCGCGGAGTGGCCGTCACCGTACGGAGGCGCGGAGTGGCCGCCGCCGGAGGGAGGCGTGGAGTGGTGGCCGTCCGAGCTGCCGTACCCGGAGTCGCCCGAGTCGCCGTACCCCGTGTTCCCCGAACCACCGTGACCCGAGTTCTGCGAACCGCCGTTCCCGGAGTCGGCGTGCTCCTCGTCGGCGCTTTCGCTCCGTCGGCCGTGCGTGGCGCAGGAGTTGGCGAACGCCGGGTTCAGCGCGGCGGCGGCGTCGACGGAGTTGCCGCAGACGTTGACCGGGATGTTCACGGGGATCTGGATGGTGTTCCCGGACAGCACCCCGGGGGAGCCCTGTGCGGCACCGTGCGCGCCGGAGTCGGCGAGTGCGGAGCCGCCGTACAAGGACAGCACGCCGGTCGCGGCGGCGGCCACGGCCATGCCCTTGCTGAGTGTCTGTCGCAATCTCGTGGTCTTTCCTGCTCGAAGAAATGGGAAGGCCGGCCCCGGAGCGCGGAATCGACGGATCGGCGGTCCGGGGCCGGCCAGCGCGCAGCCAGGGGCTGGTGCGGTGTGCCGCGTCGTCAGTGAATGTCGCCGTTGATGCAGGTGTTGCCTGCCGCCGGGTTCAGCAGACCGATGACGCTGATCGTGTTGCCGCAGAGGTTGATCGGAATGTGGATCGGGACCTGGACGACGTTTCCGGACAGGAGGCCCGGGGAGTTCGCGGCGGCGCCATTGGACTCGGAGTCGGCGAAGGCGGGTCCGGCCAGGCTCAGGGCCAGGATGGCGCCCGCAACGGCAGCAGCGGTCTTCTTCATGAACGTTCCCTTCTCTGGGGTCATGCCCCAATGACGACCAGAACCGTGTGAGCACGACGTGAACGGTCGCGGCACGGAACGAGAGATTGACACAACAGGACACCGCGGAACGCGGACCGCACGACAATCACTCGATCGCACCCGCTCTCTCACACGTTTCCCTTCGCCCTCCCTCGCCGAAATACGTGGAAAAAGGCCCGGGAAGTCCGCGGACAACGCAGCGGACGACCCGGGCCCTGCCCTTTCGGCTCAGCTTTCGCCGTTGGCCGAGAGGACCGACAGGTCCTCCAGGACGTGCGAGACCGCACCGTCGCGCTTGGCGTTGGTGGAGTTGTCGTTGCACTGCTGTTGCAGGTGGTCCGACAGGATCGGGATGTCCTGGGCGGTGACGCCGATGAGGGCGTCGACCGCGACGTCGACGTCCTGGACGCCGACACACGGCTTGTTGAGCGAACCCTGCACCAGCGAGAGCTGCGGGCTCATGTCGCCCTTGGTCGCCGAGTTGCCCCACGACGACGCGGCGCCGTTGCCATTCGCGACGGTCGGTCCGTCGTCGTTGCCGATGGCAAGCGCCTGCGGCGCGGCCGCCACCGCCATTCCCACGACAGAAGCGGCGGTCGCGGCGGCGACCATTGCCTTCTTGAGCACTTCGCGTTCCTTTCCTCGTAGCGACGCATGCCCTACGGCCTCATCAACCCGGTGCATCAGGAATGGTTCCGCTGATTCACTCGGTTGGAGCGCGATTGCCTGGGGGGTGACGAGAGGTCATCAATCCGAAAAGCACACCACCAGCCCACCGCATCGGCCGTCGGGGTGAACGGGAGAAACCAGGATGGGTCAGCGGAGTTGACCAGTGCGCTCCGGTGGACGGGGTTTCCTCAGAAAGGACTGGCCAGTGATCAAGAAGATTGTTGCCACTGCGGCCGTCGCCGCTTCCGCCATGGGCGCCTCCGCCGCCGCGGCACCGCAGGCGCTGGCGCTCGGGAACGACAGCGGCCCGACCGCCGCCAATGGCAACGGTGCCTGGCAGAGCTACGGCAACTCGGCCACGTACGGGAACATGAGCCCGCAGATCGCCCTGATCCAGGGCTCTTTCAACAAGCCGTGCATCGCCCTGAACGACATTCCGGTCGGCGTCGGCGCCCTCATCGGTGTCAACGTTCAGGACATCCCGATCCTCTCGGACCACATGCAGCAGCAGTGCACCGAGAACTCCTCGAACGTCAAGCGCGACGGCGCGCTGGCGCACCTGCTGGAGGACGTGTCGATCCTGTCCGAGAACTCCGAATCCGGTCACTGATCCCGGTCCTTGGAGCGGGTCGCCGAGCCCTCGGCGGCCCGCTTCGGCGTGTCCGTGGCACCCGTCGGGTGTGTCAGCGCCGGTACAGCGCCTCGATCTGCTCCGCGTACGCGGCCGTCACCGCGTGCCGCTTCACCTTCAGCGACGGGGTCAGCAGCCCGTTCTCCTCGGTGAACTCGCCCTCGACCAGCGCGAACGCCCGGATCGACTCGGCGCGGGAGACCGCTTCGTTGGCGTGGTCGACCGCCTTCTGCACCTCGGCGCGCAGCCGCTCGTCGCGCACCAGCGTGGACAGCGGGGTGTCCGGTGGCAGCTTCCGTACGGACAGCCAGTGGGCGACCGCCTCCGGGTCGAGGGTGATCAGCGCGGCGACGAAGGGCCGGTTGTCGCCGACGACCAGGCACTGGCCGACGGGTGAGCGGCTGCGCAGCCGGTCCTCCAGGACGGCCGGGGAGACGTTCTTGCCGCCGGAGGTGATGAGGATGTCCTTCTTGCGCCCGGTGATGCTGAGGTAGCCGTCGTCGTCCAGCGCGCCGAGGTCACCGGTCGCGAACCAGCCGTCGCGCAGTGCGGCGTCCGTGGCGGCCGGATTGTTCCAGTACGACGCGAAGACCACCCCGCCCTTGATCAGCACCTCCCCGTCGTCGGCGAGCCGGACGCAGACGCCCGGCACCGGCCGGCCGACCGTGCCGGGGCGGGGGCTGAGCGGGGGCACGATCGTGGCGGCGGCGCTGGTCTCGGTCAGGCCGTAGCCCTCGTAGACGACGATGCCGGCCGCGAGGAAGAACAGGTTGAGGTCGCGGTCCAGCGGGGAGCCGCCGCTGATGGCGTACCGCGTCCGGCCGCCCAGCTCCTTGCGGATGCGGCGGTAGACCAGCAGGTCGTACAGCGCCCAGGCGGCGTACAGGCCCGGCCCTGGGCCCTTGCCGGTGCCGAGGAACTTCCGCAGGTGGGCCTCGCCGAAGCGGACGGCGACGCGTTCGGCACGGTCGAAGGAGGCGGCCCGGCCGAGTTTCTCCGCGGTGGCCCGCCCGGTGTCGTGGATCTTCTCGAAGAGGTACGGCACCCCGACCAGGAAGGTGGGCCGGAACTCCTTGAGCGCGGGCCGCAGTTCGTCGGGCTTCACGCTCGGGAAGTGGCCGGTCTCGATGCGGGCCAGCAGACAGGCGAGCTGGAGGGTGCGGCCGAGGATGTGGGCGAGCGGCAGGAAGAGCAGGGTGGACGCGGCCTGACCGGTGACCGCCTGGAAGACCGGGTGCAGCAACCCGACGGTGCCCGCGGCCTCGGCGTGCAGGTTGGCGTGGGTGAGGACGCACCCCTTGGGGCGTCCGGTGGTGCCGGAGGTGTAGCAGAGGGTGGCGATGGTGTCGGGGCCGAGTGCCCCGCGCCGCTTGGCGAGTTCGTCGTCGGGGAGGTCCCGGCCGAGGACGGTGAGGTCGGTGAGGGCGTCGGCGTCGAGTCGCCACAGGCGCGGGGGGTGCGCGTGGCCGGCGGTGCCGGTGGTGACGGTGGCGGCGTTCGCGATGGTCTCGGTGACGGCGAACCGGGCGCCGGAGTCGCGGACGATCCACTCGACCTGCTCGGCGGAGGAGGTCGGGTAGACCGGCACGGACTGGCCGCCGGCCGCCCAGATCGCGAAGTCCAGGACGGTCCATTCGTAGCGGGTGCGGGACATCACCGCGACCCGGCCGCCGGGTTCGAGCCCGGCGGCGACGAGCCCCTTGGCGACGGCGGCGACCTCGGCGGCGAAGGCGGACGCCGTCACCGGGTGCCAGGCACCGTCGCGGTCGCGGCGGCGCAGCAGCACCGCGTCGGGGGTCTCGGCCGCGTGCGTGAACGGCAGGTCGGCCAGGGAACCGGTGGTGAGCGGGGGTGCCAGGGGCGCGGCGCGCACCTCGCGGACCGCGCCCAGGGGGTCGCGGACGATCTCCACCGCGGCGCGGTCCACGAGACCGGTGCGCTGCCGTGCCCGTTTCAGATCCCTGCGTACGCCCATGACGGCTCCCGGTGGCGGTGCGTGGCCTGCCCAAGGTTCTGGCTGATGGGTCAACTTACTCACAAGTAAGGAAAGGTCAATGGGGCCCGCGGGCGTCGCTCCACGTTCACTCCACGGGGTCCGTGCCGCTCGCCTCGCGGATGGCGTCGGCGAGGCCGCGTACGTCGGCGTCCTCGGTGGTGCGGGCCAGCCCGGCGGCCCTGCGGGCGAGGCCGGTCAGGCCGGGGGCGCCGGGGAGGGCCGGGCGGTCCGCGGAGCCGGTGCGCAGGGCGTCGGCGAAGTACGCGGCGACCGCGGTGACCTGGAAGCGGGGGCTCGCCCGCCAGACCGAGCCGGCCAGGGCCCCGGTCTCCAGGGCGCCCGACGCCTCGTGCGGGTCGCGGGTCTCCGGGTCGAGCCAGCGGACGGTGGCGGTGGCGAGGTGACCACGGGCGCCGTGCCGGGTGTGGACGGCGTACAGGGCGGTGACGGTGTGCCCGGGGCCGACCTCGCCGCCGTCGACCCGGTCGTCGCGGAAGTCCTGGTCGGCGACCTTGCGGTCGTCGTAGCCGATGAGGCGGAAGCCGGTGACGGTGTGCGGGTCGAAGGCGACCTGGGCCTTGGCGTCCCGGGCGGTCAGCTCGATGTTCTGCGGGAGCTGCCCGGCGAAGACCTTGTCGGCCTCGCCGGGATCGGAGACGTACACGGTGTGGCCGTCGCCCCGGTCGGCGAGGCGCTCCATGAGGGAGTCGCCGTAGGTGCTGCCGACACCGACGCCGAAGAGGGTGACGCCGTGTTCGCGGCGGGCGTCGTCGATCCGGCGGAGGATCGCGTCCGCGCTGGTCTCGCCCGTGTTGGCGAGGGCGTCGGAGACGAGGACGACCCGGTTGGTGGCCCCCTTGCGGGCGCCCTCCACGGCGGTGGCGTAGCCCTCCTCGACGCCCGCGCCGAGGTTGGTGGAGTTCTGCGGCTCCAGGCTCTCGACGGCGTCGCGTACCGCGCCGCGGTGGCCGCCGAGCCGGGTCATCGGCAGCACGGTCTCGGCGTCCCCGCTGAAGGTGACGAGGGCGACGGAGTCGTCGTCGCGCAGCCGGTCCGTCAGGGTGGTCAGGGCGTGCTGGGCGAGGTCCAGGCGGCCGGGTTCACCCATGGAGCCGGATGTGTCGATGACGAAGGTGAGCGCGGCGGGCGGGCGGTGCGCGTCCGGCGCGGCGGGCCGGGTGGCGAGGCCGACCCGGACCAGGGACCAGTCCGGCTCGCCGGTGCGGGCGCCGTCGACGGTAACCGTGAAGCCGTTGCCGTCGGGCCGCCGGTAGTCCTGGCGGAAGCTGTTGACGAACTCCTCCGGGCGGACGGTCCCGGGATCGGGCCTGCGGCCGTCGGCGAGGGTGCGGCGGGCGTAGGTGTAGGAGGCGGTGTCGACGTCCAGCGCGAAGGTGGACAGCCGGCCGCCGGCGTCCTGCCGGACCACGCCGGACCCGCCGTCGCGGGCCTTCTCGCCGGCCGTCGGCGCGGCGCCGCCCGCGCTGCACGCCGTCAGCAGCAGCCCGCCCGCGGCCGTGAGCGCGAGCAGCGCCCGCCGTGCCCGGTGGTCCCCGTACCGCTCCATCTGGTCCTCCCCGTCTGCCCGTTGGCGCCGGACGTGTGCGTCCGCTGCCGACTGTGACGGGGCGGGGGCCCGGAACGTGCGCCCCGGGGAGTTGCGGATGGATCTCGAACCGGCCACGGCGGCGGCCCGTCGTGACCGGCGGGTGACGCGCCGGTGACCTAGGAGACGACGTCCTTGCGGGCGAAACCCCGGAAGGCCAGGGCGAACAGCACCAGGGCGTACGTTATGGAGAGCGCGGTGCCCTGGATCATGCCGGACCACTCGGGGCGGGGCTGGACGGCGTCGGCCCACGCGAACTGCCAGTGCGCGGGCAGGAAGTCACGCCAGTGGCCGAGGGCGGTGACGGCGTCCAGGACGTTGCCCACGATGGTCAGGCCGACCGCGCCGCCGACCGCGCCGAGCGGGGCGTCCGTCCTGGTGGACAGCCAGAACGCCAGCCCGGCGGTGACCAGCTGGGACACGAAGATGTACGCCACGGCCACCAGGAGCCGCTGGGCCGCCGTCCCCGTGTCGAGCGCGCCGCCGGTCGGTATCTGAAGCGGGCCCCAGCCGTAGGCGGCCGTGCCGGCGGCGAGCGCCACGAGCGGCAGCAGCACCATCGCGGTGAGGCTCATCCCGAGCGCCACCACGAGCTTGGACCACAGCAGCCGGGCCCGGGGCACCGGCGCGGCGAGCAGATAGCGCAGCGACGACCAGCTCGCCTCCGAGGCGACCGTGTCCCCGCAGAACAGGGCGACCGGGATCACCAGCAGGAAGCCCGCCGAGACGAACAGGTTCACGGCGGCGAAGTTGGCGCCGGAGGCGGTGGCCGTGTCCATCAGGGTGACCTGGTTGTTCCGGCCGCCCGGGTCGCCGCCGATCGCGAAGGCGATCAGCAGCACGAACGGCAGTACGGCCAGGACGGCCCCCATGACCAGCGTGCGGCGCCGCTTGAGCTGGCGGACCAGCTCGACCCGCAGCGGCAGGGTGCGCCCCGCCTGATAGCCGGAGGCGACCTCGGTGAGCGTGCTCATGCGGAACCTCCGATCAGGGTGAGGAAGGCGTCTTCCAGGCGGCGGTGCGGGCCGACGGAGGCGACCGGCACCTCCAGCCGTACCAGCTCCACGACCAGCCGCTCGGCGGTGCCGCCGGGTTCCAGCCGGATCAGCAGCCCGTCGTCGGTGCGCACGGCGGAGGCGACGCCGTCCAGCGCGCCCACCTTCTCCACCACGGGCTCCTGCACCGGTACGGCGGTGCCGACCAGCAGGGTGTCGCCGGAGCCGACGATCTCCCGGACCGGGCCCGCCTGCACCAGCCGGCCGCGGTCCATCACCACCAGGTGGGTGCAGGACTGCTCCACCTCGGCGAGGAGATGGCTGGAGACGATCACCGTACGGCCGCCGGCCGCATAGCGGATCATCACCTCGCGCATCTCGCGGATCTGGGGCGGGTCCAGGCCGTTGGTGGGCTCGTCGAGGATGAGCAGGTCGGGCAGGCCCAGCATGGCCTGGGCGATGGCGAGGCGCTGCCGCATGCCCTGCGAGTACGTGCGGACCGCGCGGGCGAGCGCGTCGCCGAGCCCGGCGATCTCCAGGGCCTCGTCCAGGTGGGCGTCCTCGGGCGGGCGGCCGGTGGCCCGCCAGTACAGCTCCAGGTTCTCCCGGCCGGACAGGTGGGGCAGGAAGCCGGCGCCCTCCACGAACGCGCCGACCCGGGAGAGCACCGACGCGCCGGGCCGGACGGCGTGGCCGAAGACGCGGATCTCGCCGGCGTCCGGCCGGATGAGGCCCATCAGCATGCGCAGGGTGGTGGTCTTGCCCGCGCCGTTCGGTCCGAGCAGGCCGAGGACCTGGCCCTTCTCCACCCGGAAGGAGAGGTCCCGGACGGCGTACCGGTCGGTGGACCCGGCGTACCGCTTGCTCAGGTCAGTGATCACCAGCGGGACCTCGGCCAGCGCGGGGTCGGGCGCGGGGGCGGCCGTCCGGCGGCGGGTGGTGAGCAGCAGGGCGAGGGCGGCGACCGCGCCGGCCACGGGCAGCCACCAGACCCAGGCCGGCAGGGGCGCGGCGGCGGTGGTGACGGAGGGGGCCGTCGGCACGCTCAGGCCTCCCTTCAGGGAGACGGTGTAGGTGGCCGGGGCGGCCGGGGAGGCGTAGCCGAGGTCGGTGGAGGCGAGGACCAGGCGGAGCCGGTGGCCCTTCTGCACCTCGTGGTCGATCGCCGGGAGCGTGACGGTGACGTCCTTGCCCGTCCTGGCGCCGGTCACCCGGAAGGGGGCGACGAGCTGGGCGGGCAGCACCTGCCGGGTGCCGTCGGGGCCGACGTCGTAGACCTTGCCGAACAGGACGGCGTCGTCGCGGGTGGAGGTGATGTGCACGGTGGCGGTCGGGGTGCCGGTGATGCGCAGGTCGCGGGTGAGCGGCGCCGAGTCGAACCGGGCGTACTGGCCGGGGAAGTCCAGGGAGACGCCGACGCCGAGCGCGGAGAGCTGGGCGAGGCCGCCGGAGCCGCCGAGGCCGGGCAGCGCGGAGACGCCGGGCGGGCTGGCGCCGGCCGGGTTGGCGACGCGCTGCGTGCCGCCGGTGAGGGCGATGGTGCGCGGATGGTCGCGCAGGCCGGGATAGGCGGCGGCGCTCGCGCCGCGCAGCCGGGCGGTGCCGTCGGCGGAGTCGACGCCGCCGGTGCGGGTGATGCGGAAGGCCGGGCCGGTGTCGGTGCCCTTGTCGCCCTTCAGGTAGCGGTCGAACCACGCGCGCACGCGTGTCTCGACCCGGCTGGTCTCCATGTCGCCGCCGTCGTGCCCGCCGGCGATCCAGTCGACGTCGACGGGGGCGCCGTTCGCGCGGATCGCCTTCTCGGCGGCGTCGGCCTGGCCCAGCGGGAACAGGGAGTCCGTCTGCCCCTGCACCAGCAGCGTGGGCACCTTGATGCGGTCGCCGACCGCCGACGGTGAGCGTTCCTCCAGCAGCTTGCGGGCGGCCGGGTCCGGGGTGCCGGACTCGGCGACCCGGTCGTACATCCGGCACAGGGAGGGCTCGAACTTCGCGCAGCCCCCGCCGGTGTTGACGAAGACGCCCGCCCACAGCTTCTTGAACACGTCGTCCGGGAAGAGGGCGTCCGCGAGGTTCCAGTAGGTGATGGCCGGGGCGATGGCGTCGACCCGGTGGTCGTACCCGGCGGCGAGCAGGGAGATCGCGCCGCCGTAGGAGCCGCCGGCCACGCCCACGCGCGGGTCGCCGGGCTTGTCGAGCCGCACCTGGGGCTGTCCGGCCAGCCAGTCGATGAGCCGGGAGACGTCGGCGACCTCGCCCTTCGGGTCGTTCAGGCCGATCTTCCCGGTCGAGCCGCCGAATCCGCGCGCGGACCAGGTCAGGACCGCGTACCCGTCCCGGGCGAGGTCCTCGGCCTGCCGACGCATGTCGTCCTTGCTGCCGCCGAAGCCGTGCGCGAGCAGGACGGCGGGGTGCCGGCCGGCGCCGGCCGGGGTGAAGTACGAGGTGTCCAGGCGCACCCCGTCGACCGCCATGACCTGGTCGCTGCGGCGCACGGCCCGCGGGTCGTCGGAGGCGACGGCCGCCGTCCACGTCCCGGCGCCGGCGAGCACCACGACGGCGGCCCCGGCGGCCAGGAGCCGACGGGGCCGCCGTAGCAGGGCGGGCAGTCGAAGATCCATGCGTCAACGGTACGGGGCGGTGCTGACAACCGCTGCCGACCTGGGGGTGAGCGGGTGCCCCTCCTCCGGGAGTACGGGGGTGCTGTGCCCTACCGCGGTCGTGGTACGGGCGGCGGCTCGGTCGCTTCCGTACCACGACCGCTGATGCGTCGTGCAGTTCCCCGCGCCCCTTCGGGGGCGGGTGATCAAACCTGCGCGTCCTCCGGGATCGACACCAGCCAGTGGGTGTCGCGGCGCGGGCGCAGGTACAGGGCCCAGTAGAGGGTCGCCGCCGCGGTGATGCCGCCGGTCCACAGCAGGTAGCTCGTCTCCTGCTGGGTCAGGATGTAGGCCAGGACGGCGATGAGCAGGACCGGCACCGCGGGCCACAGCGGCATCCGCCAGGCCGGGGTGTGCTTGTGGGAGCCGCGGCGGGCGAGCAGGGCGGCGACCGCGACGAGCAGGTACATGCCGGTCACCGAGACGCCGGTGACGCCGTACAGGGTGTCGAGGTTGACGAAGCAGAGCACCGCTCCGGGGACGCCGACCGCGAGGGTGGCGACCCAGGGGGAGCCGAAGCGGCCGAGCTTGGAGAAGACGGTGTTGACCGGGCCGGGCCAGGCCTTGTCGCGGGCCGAGGCGAACAGGACGCGGGAGTTCTGGATGACCATGACGATGCCCGCGTTGATGATCGCGAGGGCCACGCAGAGGCTGACGAAGGTGCCGACCGCGGAGTTGGACCAGGCGGTGACCATGGAGCTGATGTCGCCGCCGGTCAGTTCCTTGAGGTCGGAGGCGCCCATGGTGATGGCGGCGACCGGCACCAGGATGACCACGGTGGAGATGGCGAGGGTGGCGAGGACCGTCCGGGCGACGTTGCGGCGCGGGTTCTCCAGTTCCTCGGAGAGGTAGACGGCGGTGGAGAAGCCCTGGGTGACGAAGAGGGCGATGGCGAGGCCGGAGACCACCAGCATGGCCGTCACGGTGTCGGTGTGGCCGTTCGCGCCGGCCACCTGCATCGAGACCAGGCTGCCCACCCCGCGGTGGCTGTGCGAGAAGCCCAGCAGGGCGACGACCCCGGCGGCGATGACCTCCAGGACCAGGAAGATGCCGGTGATCCAGGCGTTGGCACGCAGGTCCAGCAGACCGGCGAGGGTGGCCAGCAGCATCACTCCGGCGCCCGTCATGGACGGGTCCAGGTGGACGAGGGGGGCGAGGTAGTCCGCGGTGCCCATCGCGATCACGGGGGGCACGATCATCACGACCAGCAGGGAGAGCACGAAGACCAGCCAGCCCGCGAGCCGTCCGGCCATCGTGGAGACCATGGCGTACTCGCCGCCCGCGCTGGGGATCAGGGTGCCCAGCTCGGAGTAGCAGAACGCCACGGCGATACAGAGGAGCGAGCCGATGGCGATCGTCAGGGCGGTGGCGGTGCCGAGGGAACCGAACAGGTCGGGGACGACGACGAAGAGCGTGGAGGCGGGCGTGACGCAGGACAGCGTCAGCAGGGTGCCGCCGACGACACCGATGGAACGCTTCAGCCCGGGTGCGGGGGCCGTCGCGGTGTCTACCACGGACTTCTGGAGCGTGTCGGTCATACGGCGGTTCCGTTCGACGTGAGCGGCTGGGGTGGGGGTCGGGAGCGCTATCGCCTCCGGCGGATCGTCGTACGTTCGTCTCGTCCGCTCCCGGCGCTGCATAGAGAACCCCGGCGAAAACCACCACGTCAATGGCCGTTTACCTTCGGAATCCGCACCTCCGGACGGGTGTGTGCCGCACCACTTTCCCAGGCTATGACGCCCCATAGGTGCATCCATCAAGCCCATGACTGATGTGACCTTGCTTTTGAAGGTCATCTGCTCGTAACCCCTTCGCCACCCGTTTCGTCCGGCCTGAACGGGAACCGCAGCCAAGGTTTCAAAAAAATGTCAGCCGTCCGGTATCCGGACGGGTTATCCGGTCGCGTCCATGTCAGTGGTGGCCGATAGAGTGCGCCGCGCACAACAGACGCACAGCTTGGGGTGGGGACATGAGGAAGAGGCACACCGCCGCCTGGGTGGCCTGCACGGCGGCAGCGCTGGTGGCGGTCTCCGGCTGCGGCACGGAGAGCGCCAGGACGGCCGTCAAGGCGGTCGACAAGGCCGATCAGGCGATGGCGGCACTGACGAGGGCGACGGACCGGACGGAGCGGCTGGGCTCGGCCGAGGTGCGGATGACGACCGACACCGGCACCAGCGGCCCGATCTCCATGAAGGGCACGTACTCCTGGGGCGGCGGATACGCCTTCGACGTGGAGATGGACACCAGGGCCGCGAACATGCAGGCCATGAACCACTCCCCCACGACGCACGTCCTGTTCGTCGACGGCGTCTACTACTACGACGTCGACCGCTTCGCCTCCGGCCCGTACCAGGGCAAGGACTGGATCAAGATCGACGGCTCGGTCCTCTTCGGGAAGAAGGGCGCCGAGGCCCTCAGCGGGGACAACGGCAGCCCCTCCGCCTCCATGAAGGGCCTGAAGTACGCCAAGGACGTCCAGGACCTCGGCACGCAGACCGTGAACGGGAAGCACACCACGCACTACCGCGGCGTCATCGACAGCGCCCACATGGGCAAGCTCAAGGACGTCTACGGCGAGGGCAGCCCCCTGAGCAAGGTGACCGGCGCGGAGTCGATCCTCATGGACGTGTGGGTCGGCTCCGACGACCTGCCGGTCCGGCTCAAGGAGAAGATCGGCGTCATGACCATCAGCATGGACTTCGACAAGTTCGGCAGGACCGCCACCGTGCAGGCCCCGCCCGCCGGGCGCGTCGCCGACCTCACCGACATGATCAAGAAGCAGCGGAACCAGCAGGGCTGAACGCGCCGGTGCCCCGCCCTCTCGCGCGAGGGGCGGGGCACCGTGCCGTCCGGCTCAGTGGTTGCGGGGGAAGCCCAGGTCCACGCCCGCCGGGGCGTCGGCCGGGTCGGGCCAGCGGGTGGTGACGACCTTGCCGCGGGTGTAGAAGTGCGTGCCGTCGTTGCCGTAGATGTGGTGGTCGCCGAAGAGCGAGTCCTTCCAGCCGCCGAAGGAGTGGTAGCCCACCGGCACCGGGATCGGCACGTTGACGCCGACCATGCCGGCCTCGATCTCCAGCTGGAAGCGGCGGGCGGCGCCGCCGTCCCGGGTGAAGATCGCGGTGCCGTTGCCGAACGGCGAGGCGTTGATGAGCGCCACGCCCTCCTCGTAGGTCTCGGCGCGCAGCACGCACAGCACCGGGCCGAAGATCTCGTCCTGGTACGCCTTCGCGCTGGTCGGCACCTTGTCCAGCAGCGAGATGCCGATCCAGTGGCCGTCCTCGAAGCCCTCGACGGTGTAACCGGTGCCGTCCAGCACCACCTCGGCGCCCTCGGCGGCGGCGCCCTCCACGTACGAGGCCACCTTGTCCCGGTGCGCCTTCGTGATCAGCGGGCCCATCTCGGACGTCGGGTCGTTGCCCGGACCGATCTTGATCTTCTCGGCGCGCTCGCGGATCTTCTCCACCAGCGTGTCGCCGACGGCGCCCACCGCCACGACCGCCGAGATGGCCATGCAGCGCTCGCCCGCGGAGCCGTAGGCCGCGCTCACGGCCGCGTCGGCCGCCGCGTCCAGGTCGGCATCGGGCAGGACCAGCATGTGGTTCTTGGCGCCGCCCAGCGCCTGCACGCGCTTGCCGTTCGCGGAGGCGGTGGTGTGGATGTAGCGGGCGATCGGGGTCGAGCCGACGAAGGAGACGGCCTTGACGTCCGGGTGCTCCAGCAGACGGTCCACGGCCACCTTGTCGCCGTGCACGACGTTGAAGACACCGTCGGGCAGACCGGCCTCGGCCAGCAGCTCGGCGAGGCGGACCGACGCCGACGGGTCCTTCTCGCTCGGCTTCAGCACGAAGGTGTTGCCGCACGCGATGGCGATCGGGAACATCCACATCGGGACCATCGCCGGGAAGTTGAACGGCGTGATGCCGACGACGACACCGAGCGGCTGGCGGATCGAGGCCACGTCCACCCGGCTCGCGACCTGCGTGGACAGCTCGCCCTTCAACTGGACGTTGATGCCACAGGCCAGGTCGACGATCTCCAGGCCGCGTGCCACCTCGCCCAGCGCGTCCGAGTGCACCTTGCCGTGCTCGGCGGTGATCAGCTCGGCGATCTCGTCCCGGTGCGCGTCGAGCAGCGCCCGGAACTTGAAGAGGACGGACGTGCGCTGAGCCAGGGAGGACTGGCCCCAGGTCAGGTAGGCGTCCTTGGCCGCCGCGACGGCCGCGTCCACCTCCTCGACCGACGCGAACGCGACCTTCGTGGTGACCGCGCCGGTCGCCGGGTCGGTGACCGGCCCGTACGCACCCGACGCGCCTTCGACGGTCTTCCCGCCGATCCAGTGGTTGACGATCTTCGTCATGTCCGGAGACTCCTTCTCACAGATGGCGGCGTCGGGTCGAGACGTGCCGTTCGTACAGCTCACGTGCCTTGACCGCGGCGGGGCGGGTCGCGGTCTCGGCCACAGGAACATCCCACCAGGCCTGCGCCGGAGGCGCCCCCGACACAGTGTCGGACGTTTCCGTCTCCACGTAGACACATGTGGGTGTGTCGGCCGCGCGCGCCTCCGCGAGCGCCGCGCGCAGGTCCCGTACGGTCTTCGCGCGCAGCACCCGCATGCCGAGGCTGGCCGCGTTGGCGGCGAGGTCGACGGGGAGCGGGGCGCCGGTGAAGGTGCCGTCCTCGGCGGTGTAGCGGTAGGCCGTGCCGAACCGCTCGCCGCCCACCGAGTCCGAGAGCCCGCCGATCGAGGCGTACCCGTGGTTCTGCACCAGCAGGACCTTGATCGCGATGCCCTCCTGCACGGCGGTCACGATCTCCGTCGGCATCATCAGATAGGTGCCGTCGCCGACCAGCGCCCACACGTTCCGCTCGGGCGCGGCGAGCTTCACCCCGAGGGCGGCCGGGATCTCGTAGCCCATGCAGGAGTAGCCGTACTCCAGGTGGTACTGGTCGCACGACCGCGCCCGCCACAGCTTGTGCAGGTCGCCCGGGAGCGAGCCGGCCGCGTTGATGATGACGTCCGACTCGTCCACCAGCGCGTCCAGGGCGCCGATGACCTGCGGCTGGGTCGGCCGTGCGTCGAGCTCCTCGGCCTCGAAGCAGGCGTCGACGCGCTGCTCCCAGCGTTCCTTGTCCTCGGTGTACTCGCTGACGTAGGAGTCGGCGACGCCGTGGCCGTGCATGACCAGTGCCTCGGTCAGCTCGCCCAGACCGCTGCGGGCGTCCGCGATCAGCGACAGCCCGGCCAGCTTGTGGCCGTCGAAGGGCGCGATGTTGAGGTTCAGGAAGCGGACGGCCGGGTTCTCGAAGAGGGTGCCGGAGGCGGTGGTGAAGTCGGTGTACCGGGTGCCGACGCCGATGACGAGGTCCGCGGTGCGGGCCAGCTCGTCGGCGGTCGCGGTGCCGGTGTGGCCGACACCGCCGACGTCCTGCGGATGGTCGTACCGCAGTGAGCCCTTGCCGGCCTGGGTGGAGGCGACCGGGATGCGGGTCGCCGCCGCGAACTCGGCGAGGGCCTCCTCCGCGCGGCTGTGGTGGACCCCGCCGCCGGCGATGACGAGGGGCCGTGCGGCGGAGCGGATCGCCCGGACCGCCTCCGCCAGCTCGGTCGGGTCCGCGCCAGGCCGCCGTACGGTCCACACGCGCGTCGAGAAGAACTCCTCCGGCCAGTCGAATGCCTCCGCCTGCACGTCCTGCGGCAGGGCGAGCGTGACCGCGCCGGTCTCCACGGGGTCGGTGAGGACCCGCATGGCCTGGAGGGCGCTCGGGATCAGGGCCTCCGGGCGGGTGACGCGGTCGAAGTACTTCGACACCGGGCGCAGGGTGTCGTTGACCGACACATCGCCCGCGTACGGCAGCTCCAGCTGCTGGAGGACCGGGTCGGCGGGGCGGGTGGCGAAGACGTCGCCGGGCAGGAGCAGCACCGGGAGGTGGTTGATGGTCGCGAGGGCGGCGCCGGTGACGAGGTTCGTGGCGCCGGGGCCGATCGACGTCGTGACCGCGTGCGTGGACAGGCGGTTCGACTGGCGGGCGTAGCCGACCGCCGCGTGCACCATGGACTGTTCGTTGCGGCCCTGGTGATACGGCATCACGTCCGCGTACTCGACCAGGGCCTGGCCGAGGCCGGCGACGTTGCCGTGTCCGAAGATGCCCCAGGTGGCGCCGATCAGCCGCTGCCTGAGGCCGTCCCGCTCGGTGTACTGGGCGGCGAGGAAGCGGACGAGCGCCTGGGCGACGGTCAGCCGGATCGTCATCGGTAGCCCCCTGTGCTTTCTACGTGGTCGGGGTGGAAACAGATCCGCCATTCCCGGGTCTCGCCCGGGCCCGCCATGACGTTCAGGTAGTACATGTCATGTCCGGGCTGGGCGATGGACGGGCCGTGCCAGCCGTCGGGGACGAGGACGGCGTCGCCGGAGCGGACTTCGGCGAGGACGTCGGCGCCGCCCTCCCGCGAGGGGAACACCCGCTGGTAGCCGAGCCCGTTCGGGCCGTCGATCTCGAAGTAGTAGATCTCCTCCAGCTCGGACTCCTCGCCCGGCCGGTGCTCGTCGTGCTTGTGCGGCGGGTACGAGGACCAGTGGCCGCCCGGCGTGATCACCTCCACGGCGATCAGCTTGTCGCACGCGAAGGAGTCGGCGGAGGCGAAATTGCGCACCCGGCGGGCGCAGGAGCCGCTGCCGCGCTCCTCGACGGGGACCTCCGGCGCGGGGCCGTAGCGGGCGGGGAGTCGTCGCTCGCACTTCGCTCCTGCCAGGGCGAAGCGGCCTCCCGCGCCGGAGGCGATCAGGACCTGGGCGTCCCGGGGCACGTACGCGAAGTCGGAGACATCCGCGAACACGCTTTCCCGGCCCAGGAGTTGGAACTCGTCGTGCTCCATATGTACGGTACATCCGCCTTCCAGCGGAAGCACGATCCACTCACTGTCCCCAGTGGTGAACGTATGGCTGCCACCGGGCGCCAGCTCGACGACACGCAGGCTGCTGTGCGTCCAGCCGGCCACCTTCGGATCGATGTCGACGGCGTACCGGGAGTTCGCGGTGGCACCCCGGGGCAGATGCAGGTCGGTGCTGGTCATGCGGCCCTCACAGCAGTCCTACGGCGGTGTCCACGGCGGCGGCCACATCGCCGTCCGCCGGGTACAGCAACGAGCGACCGACCACCAGGCCGCGCACGGTGGGGAGTTGGAGCGCGCCGCGCCACTTCTCGTACGCGGAGACCTGGTCCTCGGGCGAGTCGCCGATGTCCCCGCCGAGCAGCACGGCGGGCAGGGTGGAGGTCTCCATCACCCGGGCCATGTCGTCGGGGTTCTCGGTGACCGGCACCTTCAGCCAGGTGTAGGCGGAGGAACCGCCGAGGCCGGAGGCGATGGCGATGGACCGGGTGACCGCTTCGGCGGACAGGTCGTTCGTCACCTTTCCCCCGGGGGTACGGCGGCTGATGAACGGCTCCACGAACACCGGCAGCCGGCGCTCGGCCATGGCGTCGATGACGCGGGCGGTGGACTCCAGGGTGGTCAGGGAGCCGGGGTCGCTGTAGTCGACGCGCAGCAGCAGCTTGCCCGCGTCGAAGCCGAGGCGCTCGATGTCCTGCGGGCGGTGGCCGGTGAACCGGTCGTCCAGCTCGAAGCTGGCCCCTTGCAGACCGCCGCGGTTCATGGAGCCCATGACGACCTTGTGGTCCAGGGCGCCGAGGAGGAGCAGGTCGTCCAGGATGTCGGCGGTGGCGAGGACGCCGTCGACGCCGGGCCGGGACAGCGCGAGGCAGAGGCGTTCGAGCAGGTCGGCCCGGTTGGCCATGGCGAGCTTGCGGTCGCCGACGCCGAGCGCGCCACGGGCCGGGTGGTCGGCGGCGACGATCATCAGCCGTCCGCTGTCGTTCAGCAGGGGCCTGCGAGCCCGACGGGCAGCGGCCTCCGCGATCGCCTCGGGGTGCCGGGTACGGATCCGGACGAGTTCGCCCACGTCGACACGGGTGCCTGCGGCGCCTTGGCGGGGGGAGGCCGCGGGGACGTCGGGACGGGAGGGTGCGGTGCCTTCACGGGGAGCGGACGCGAGGGCGTCGGAGCGTGGGGGCACGGCGCCTTCGCGGGGAGGGGTCGGGGAGCCTTCGCGGGGAGCGGACGCGGTGGAGCCGGTGCCCGAGCCGTCGTCGGGGTGCGTGCCGGTGACGCGGCCGGCCCTCACAGCACCGCTCCGGCGTCGAGCGCGGCGGCCACCTCGTCCGGGGTCGGCATCGCGGAGGAGCACTCCAGGCGGGAGGCGACGATGGCACCGGCCGCGTTGGCGTGCCGCATGATCGTCTCCAGGTCCCAGCCGGCCAGCAGGCCGTGGCAGAGGGAGCCCCCGAAGGCGTCCCCGGCGCCGAGTCCGTTCAGGACGGTGACGGGCAGGGGCGGGACCTCGGCCGACTCACCCTTCTGGTTGACGGCGAGGACCCCCTTGGGTCCCTGCTTGACGACGGCCAGCTCGACCCCGGCGTCCAGCAGGGCACGGGCGGCGGCATGCGGCTCGCGCACTCCGGTCGCGACCTCCACCTCGTCCAGGTTGCCGACGGCGACGGTGGCGTGGCGCAGGGCCTCGGCGTAGAAGGGGCGGGCGGTGCCGGGGTCCGACCAGAACATGGGACGCCAGTCGAGATCAAAGACGGTGATGCCCGCCTTGGCCCGGTGGGCGAGGGCCGCGAGGGTCGCCGTACGGCTCGGCTCCTCGCTCAGGCCGGTGCCGGTGACCCAGAAGATCCGGGCCTCGCGAAGGGCGTCCAGGTCCAGCTCGTGGGCGTCGATCTCCAGGTCGGGGGCCTTGGGCTGCCGGTAGAAGTAGAGCGGGAAGTCGTCCGGCGGGAAGACCTCGCAGAAGGTCACGGGGGTCGGCAGGCCGGGGACGGGTGTGACCCAGCGGTCGTCGACGCCGAAGCCGCGCAGCGCCTCGTGGAGGTAGGTGCCGAACGGGTCGTCGCCGGTACGGGTGATCACGGCGGTGTGCCGGCCGAGGCGGGCCGCGGCCACCACCACGTTCGTCGCCGATCCGCCGAGGAACTTGCCGAAGGACGACACCTGGGCGAGCGGGACACCGGTCTGGAGCGGATAGAGGTCCACTCCGATCCGCCCCATGGTGATGAGGTCGTAGGCCATCGGCTTCCCTTCGTCATGGCTCTCCCCGGCTTTCTAGTCCCGCATGCCGAGCCATGTCAATGTTTTGTCCAGACATTCGGACTAGTCTCCGTCCGGGACGGCGTCACGCGGGCTCCCTATGTGGCTGCTGTGTCACAAAGACCTCGCTCCTGTCACACATGTCACGTGTACGCGGGTTCTCGGTCACACCCGGTCGACAGGGAGGCTCGGCTGGTCACTCAGCGTCGTTCACCAGGCGCAGGTTTGTGATCAGCGCAGCGCCCGGTCCCCCCGGTGGCCCTTCCCGGTCGCCGCCGCGGTGCGCGCGGGGAGGTGCAACGCATGGCCGATCGAAGGCTCTGGTCCTACAAGGAGATCGCGGCGCACATCCGGGTGCAGCCGGACACCGTACGGTCCTACCGCAAGCACGGGCTGCTGCCCCCGCCCGACCACGTCGAGGGCGGCAAGCCCTACTGGTACGCCGACACCGTCCGCGCCTGGGTCGCCTCCCGTCCCGGCAACCGCGGTCGCAGAGAGGACTGACGCGCTCTCGCGGCACGGTGCCGGGCGGCGGGGAAGCCGGGCGGGAGCGGTGGCGGGCGCTGGGCTCTCAGCTCCAGGGCTCGATGACCGTGACGCCCGCGCCCGGCGCCGTGTCCATCGCCGCGAGGGCCGCCGGAGCCGCGTCGAGCGTGATCGTCCGGGTCACCAGGAGATCCGGACGCAGCACGCCGGCGCGGACCAGGTGCAGCATGCCGGGATAGGTGTGGGCGGCCATGCCGTGGCTGCCGAGGAGTTCCAGCTCCAGGGCCGTCGCGCGGGCCAGCGGGACCGGGGTGGTGCCGTCGGGCGAGGGCAGCAGGCCGACCTGGACGTGCCGGCCGCGGCGGCGCAGACCGTTCACGGAGGCCGCGCAGGTGGCCGGCGAGCCGAGGGCGTCGAGGGAGAGGTGGGCACCGCCGCCGGTCAGCTCCCGGACGACGGCGGCCGGGTCGGACACCCCGGTCGCGTCCAGGCACTCGGCGGCTCCGAACGTGCGCGCCAGCTCCAGCGCTCGGGGTGACACGTCGACCGCGACCACCCGGGCCCCCGAGGCCGCCGCGATCATCACCGCCGACAGGCCGACCCCGCCGCAGCCGTGCACCGCGACCCACTCCCCGGCCGCCACCCGGCCCTGCTGCACCACGGCCCGGAACGCGGTGGCGAAGCGGCAGCCGAGCGCGGCGGCGGTGGCGTACGTCATGTCGTCCGGCAACGCGACGAGATTGACGTCGGCGTGGTCGAGCGCGACGTACTCGGCGAAGGAGCCCCAGTGGTGGAACCCGGGCTGGGTCTGCCGCTCGCACACCTGCTGGTCGCCCGCCGCACAGGACGGGCAGCTGCCGCAGGCGCAGACGAACGGCACGGTGACCCGGTCGCCGGGCCGCCAGCCGGTCACCCGCGCGCCCACCGCCTCGACCACACCGGCGAGTTCATGCCCCGGCACGTGCGGCAGCGTGATGTCCGGGTCGTGCCCCATCCAGCCGTGCCAGTCGCTGCGGCAGAGGCCGGTGGCCTCGACACGGACGACCACACCGTGTTCCGCGGGCTCCGGGTCGGGTACGTCCCGCACCTCGGCCGGCTTTCCGTACTCCTCGAACATCACGGCTCGCATGCATGCTCCTTTCGGGAACCTGCGCGAAGGCTAGACGCTCCGGGGGCCGCCGGGGTGGGTCACCAGTTCCGGTTCGTCGTGGCCGGTGAGGCCGCTCCCCGCGCCGCTACCGGGCGCTTCCCGCTCGCCCTCGCTCATGCCGAACCGGTCGTGGAAGCGCCGCAGCCACGCCGGCGCCCACCAGGTCGCCCTGCCCGTGAGCCGCATGACGGCCGGGACCAGGAGGCCGCGGACCACCATCGCGTCCATCAGGACCGCGAGCGCGATGCCGAGGCCGAGCATCTTGGTGTTGGTCACCCGGGAGGTGCCGATCGCCACCATGACCACGGCCAGGATGACCGCCGCCGCCGTGATCAGGCCGCCCGTGCGCTGGAGGCCGAGGCGGACCGCTCCCTCGTGGTCGCCCGTGCGGTCGTACTCCTCCTTGATGCGCGAGAGCAGGAAGACGCCGTAGTCCATGGAGAGGCCGAAGGCCACGCAGAACATCAGCACGGGCAGGGTGGTCTCGATGGAGCCGGGGCTGGTGAAGCCGAGCGGGCCGGACAGGTGGCCGTCCTGGAAGACCCAGACGACCGCGCCGAACATCGCCGTCAGGCTGAGCGCGTTGAGCACCACGGCCTGGAGGGGTATCAGCACGCTGCCGGTGAGGAGGAAGACCAGCAGGAGCGTGACGACGGCGATGAACACGGCCGCCCAGGGCAGGCGCTCCGCTATCGCGTGCTTGGTGTCCACCAGGACGGCGGCGGTGCCGGTCACCTTGGTGGCGAAGGGGGCGTCCAGCGCGCGCAGGTCGCCGACCAGCCGTTGGGCCGGGTCGCCCACGGCCTCTCCCGCGGGCTGGACCGTGAAGTAGGCGGTGTCGCCCTTGACCAGGGGGCCGTCGACGCGGACCACCTCGGGCAGGGCGGCCATCCGCTGCTTGTAGGCGGCGTACTGGGCGTCGGTGGCCCGGCCCTCGGCGAGGACTTCCAGGCCGCCGCCGGGGCTGCCGGGGAAGCCCTCGCGCAGGTGCTGCTGCACCACGTGGGACTCGGCGGTCGAGGGCAGCTGCCGGTCGTCGGCCGTACCGAACTCGACCCCCAGGAAGGGCAGTCCGAGCAGCACGAGCAGGGCGGTGGTGCCCAGGGCGAAGAGGGGGGCGCGGCGCATGACCAGGCCCGCCGTACGCGACCAGGCGGCGCCTCCCCCTGCCGGCTTCGACGCGCGGTCCCGGCGGAAGAGGCGGCGCAGGTCCAGGGAGTTGACCCGGTGGCCGAGCAGGACCAGCGCGGCCGGGAGCAGGATCAGGGCAGCCGCCGCCGCGAGGAGGACCACGGCGATGCCGGCGTAGGCGAAGGACCGCAGGAAGTACTGCGGGAAGAGCATCATGGCGGCCAGGGAGACCGCGACGGTCAGGGCGGAGAAGAGCACGGTGCGGCCGGCCGTGCGCAGGGTCGTGCCCACGGCGGCCGACGGGTCGGCGCCGGTGGACAGTTCCTCGCGGTAGCGGCGGACGATGAACAGGGCGTAGTCGATGGCGAGGCCGAGCCCCAGCGCCGTGGTGAGGTTCAGCGCGAAGACGGAGACGTCGGTGAAGGTGGTCAGGCCGCGCAGCACCGCGTTCGTCCCGAGGATGGCGACGATGCCGATGCCCAGCGGGAGCAGGGCCGCCACCGCGCTGCCGAAGACCATGACCAGCAGCACCAGCGTGATCGGCAGGGCGATCAGTTCGGCGCGGGTGAGGTCCTCCTTGATGACCGTCTGCATCTCGTGCCGCACCGCGACGATGCCGCCGATCCTCACCTCGACCGGGCCGTGCGTGCCCCGGTAGTGCGGGGCGATGCGGTCCAGGGTGCGGCCCATCGCGCTCTCGTCGCCGGTGACGCGGGCGGCGATCAGCGCCTCGTGACCGTCCTCGGCGCGCAGGGCCGGGGCCTGCGCGGGCGCGGCCTGCCAGTAGGAGCCGACGCCGGTGACGCCCGGCTCCCCCGCGAGCCGCGCGGCCAGGGTGCGGGCCTCGGCGGCCACCGCCGGGTCGTCCACCGAGGCGCGGCCCGCGTCGACCAGGAGCAGCAGGTTCGGCTCGGAGGCGGGGAACGCGCGCTCCAGCGCCTTGGTCGCGTACGTCGACTCGGCGGCCGGGTCCTCCCAGCCGCCGCTGCCGAGGCGGTCCGCGACCCCGCTGCCGGCCAGCACGGCGAGCGCGGTGAGCACGAGGGCGACCAGGAGCGACAGGCGTGGCCGGGCGGTGACGAATCGGGTCCAGCCACCGGCCCGGGACGGTTGGGCCCCGGACCGCGGCGCCTCGTTGACATCGGTCATCGTGCGGTGTCCCCTTCACCGTGACCAGCGCTGACGTGTGCGAGCACGGCGGCATGGTCCAGCCATTGCCTAGACTGGCAAACACGAGAGATCGCTCGCGTTTCATCAGAATGCGAGCGACCACTCGCGTTTGTCAATCGCGTTCGGAGAGCTGGGGATGACGCGTGCCCGACACCACGCAGAAGAACGGCACCTCGGAGGCCGCACAGAAGGACGGCACCCCGGAGGCCGGCACCTCCAAGGCCCGCACCTCGGAGGCCGGCGCCTCGGAGAAAGAGCAGACGCCGCGCCGCCGCCAGGCCCGCGGTGAACGCCGTATCGCCCAGCTGCTCGAAGCCGCCGCCCAGGTCTTCTGCACCACCGGCTACACCGCCGCCAGCACCAACGCCATCGCCCGTGCGGCGGGCGTCTCGCCCGGCACGCTCTACCAGTTCTTCCCGAACAAGGAAGCGATCGCGATCGAGCTGGGCGACCGGCTGATGCACGAGATGCGGGAGGCGTACGGCGAGGCACTGGCCCCCGTCGACACCGCCACGCCGCTGGAGGAGGCGATCGGCTCGGCCGTCGACCGCTTCATGGCCTTCAACACCGACCATCCGGCCTTCTTCGCGCTGATGCACGGATCCGACGTCCCGGGCCGGATGGCCGAGGCGCACGACCAGCTGCACACGACGGTGATCGGCCGGATCGAGGCCCTGCTCGGCTCGCTCGCGCCCGGCGCCGACCCGGCCGACGTCACCCGCACGGCCCGCGTCTGCCTCGGCATCTACAAGGCCGGCCTGGAGCTGGTCCTGGCCCACCAGGGCGCCGAGCGCGCCGCGTACATCCGGGAGACCAAGGACGTCCTGATCCGCTACCTGGAACCCCTGGTGGGTGACCGGCTCGGCCGCATCTGACACGCGACACCGCGAACCCGGGCGCGGGACCCCGGTGAAGTCATACCCCCTAGGGGTATAGTCTGAGAAGAGATGGGGTTCCTCCGCGGCCTCCACGGCCTCCGTGGACCCCACTGGCCCCACATGCCTCGACGAGGAGTAACGACATGACCGCTCAGACCGACACCACGGGCCCCGTCACCACCGTCTACCAGGTGACCGGCATGAGCTGTGGCCACTGCGAGGGCTCCGTCTCCGGCGAGATCTCCCAGATCCCGGGTGTCAGCTCGGTGAAGGCCGTCGCGTCGACCGGCGAGGTGACCGTCGTCTCCGAGGCCCCGCTGGACGAGGAGGCCGTGCGCGCCGCCGTGGACGAGGCCGGTTTCGAGCTGGCCGGCCAGGCCTGAGGAAAACCCTCCGTTTCCCCGACCCGGGCCGTGCCGACCAGCTGATACTGGATCCGTACGGCCCGGTCCGATGTCTGGAGTCCGGACATGACCAGCACCACCGCACAAGCCGCGAAGACAGCCGAAGCCACGGGCAGCACCTCCGAGACCGAGCTGCTCATCGGGGGGATGACCTGCGCCTCCTGCGCCGCCCGGGTGGAGAAGAAGCTCAACCGGATGGACGGCGTCAGCGCCACCGTCAACTTCGCCACCGAGAAGGCCAAGGTCACCTTCGCCGACGGCGTCCGGGTCGCCGACCTGATCGCCACCGTGGAGAAGACCGGCTACACCGCCGAGGAACCGCCGCCGCCCCGGCCCGCGCCCGAAACGGAACCGGGAACCCCCGCACCGGACGCCGAACTGGGCGCCCTGCGCCACCGCCTGCTCGTCTCCGTGCTGCTCGCCGCCCCCGTGGTCCTGCTCTCGATGATCCCGGCGCTCCAGTTCGACAACTGGCAGTGGCTCTCGCTCACCCTCGCCGCGCCGGTCGTCGTCTGGGGCGGCGCTCCCTTCCACCGGGCCGCCTGGACCAACCTCCGGCACGGCGCCGCCACCATGGACACCCTCGTCTCGGTCGGCACGCTGGCCGCGTTCGGCTGGTCGCTGTGGGCCCTGTTCTTCGGCGACGCCGGCATGCCCGGTATGCACGACGAGTTCCGTCTCACCGTCTCCCGTATGGACGGCGCCTCCACGATCTACCTGGAGGTGGCCGCCGGGGTCGTCGCGCTGATCCTGCTCGGCCGCTATCTGGAGGCCCGCTCCAAGCGCCGCGCGGGCGCCGCCCTGAAGGCCCTGATGGAGCTGGGCGCCAAGGACGTGGCGGTGCTGCGGGAGGGCCGCGAGGTACGGATACCGGTGTCGTCCCTGGCCGTCGGCGACCGGTTCGTCGTCCGGCCCGGCGAGAAGATCGCCACCGACGGCACGGTCGTGGAGGGCGTCTCCGCGGTGGACGCCTCCATGCTGACCGGCGAGTCCGTGCCGGTGGACGTCGGCCCCGGCGACCGGGTCACCGGCGCCACGGTCAACGCGGGCGGCCGGCTGGTCGTGGAGGCCACCCGGGTCGGCGCGGACACCCAGCTCGCCCGGATGGCGAAGCTGGTCGAGGACGCGCAGAACGGCAAGGCCGAGGTGCAGCGGCTCGCCGACCGGATCTCCGCCGTCTTCGTCCCCGTGGTCATCCTCATCGCGCTCGGCACGTTCGGAGTCTGGCTGGGCGTCACCGGCGACACGGTGGCCGCGTTCACCGCCGCCGTGGCCGTCCTGATCATCGCCTGCCCCTGCGCGCTGGGCCTGGCCACGCCGACCGCGCTGATGGTCGGCACGGGGCGCGGTGCCCAGCTCGGCATCCTGATCAAGGGCCCCGAGGTGCTGGAGTCCACCCGCCGCGTGGACACGGTCGTCCTGGACAAGACCGGCACGGTCACCACCGGCCGGATGAGCCTCCAGGCCGTGTACGCCGCCGAGGGCGAGGACGAGAAGGAGCTGCTGCGGCTCGCGGGCGCCCTGGAGCACGCCTCCGAGCACCCCGTGGCCCGTGCCGTCGCCGCCGGCGCCGAGGAACGCGCCGGAGCGCTCCCGCCGGTCGAACACTTCGAGAACGTGCCCGGTCGGGGCGTGCGCGGGCGCGTGGACGGCCGCGAGGTGGCCGTGGGGCGCCTCTACGACGACCTCCCGCAGGAGCTGGCCCGCGCGGCCCGCGAGGCCGAGCAGGAGGGCCGTACGGCCGTCGTGGCGGGCTGGGACGGGCGGGCCCGCGGGGTCCTCGCCGTCGCCGACGCGGTCAAGCCGACCAGCGCCGAGGCGATCCGCGAGCTGCGGGCGCTGGGGCTGACGCCGGTGCTGCTCACCGGGGACAACCGGACCGTCGCCGAGGCGGTCGCGCGCACGGTCGGCATCGACTCCGCGCACGTCTTCGCCGAGGTGCTGCCCGAGGACAAGGTGGACGTCGTACGCCGGCTCCAGCGCGAGGGGCGAGCCGTGGCCATGGTCGGCGACGGCGTGAACGACGCCGCCGCGCTCGCCACGGCGGACCTGGGTCTGGCCATGGGCACCGGCACGGACGCGGCGATCGAGGCCGGCGACCTGACGCTGGTGCGCGGGGACCTGCGGGTGGCCGCGGACGCGATCCGGCTGTCCCGGCGGACGCTGGCCACCATCAAGGGCAACCTGGTGTGGGCCTTCGGCTACAACGTCGCCGCGCTGCCGCTGGCCGCCGCGGGGCTGCTCAACCCGATGATCGCGGGGGCGGCGATGGCCTTCTCCTCGGTGTTCGTGGTGACCAACAGCCTGCGGCTGCGGACCTTCCGGTAGGGCGGGGGCGATTGCCGGGGCGGATGTCCCGGCCCCCCTGGAGTCCGGCGCGAGCCTCACATAAGCTCTACACAAGGCTCTCGCATCTTCCTTACGCTTGAGCCCCGATCGCCGTATCGGGGCTCTTGCGCACCTAAGGGACATATGCAAGAGACACAGATCACAGTGATGCGAACGTAACCATCGAAGGGGTTCGAGGGTCTAAGTTGGCGATGTCAGCCCAGCGTCTTGGGGGGCGCTGACTGGCATCTGGGGATGTCTTGGGGGACTTCCTCAGAGATGCGTTGCCGGGGCACGCACACCGGGAAGCTTTGAGCGGCCCTTCCGGCGTGCGTTGTCCCGGCAGATCGCACCGCACCACTGGAGCAGACCGAGTTTTGCTCGTTCTGCTCACAGACAGCGATTCAGGCGCTGTCCTCTCCGAGCGCCCGGCCGGATCCCGTGGGGGGAATCCGCACCGGGACATGGGAAGGCGCCCTGGTCGTCGGCCCGTGGGGGGACCGGCGTCCCAGGGCGCCTTCCGCTTTTTCCGCCTGTACCGCTACGACCCTCCGGCCCCTGCGGCTACGACGCGACCGCCGGGTACCTGGAGGCTCACCGCACCCCAGGCACCCGCCGAGAAGAACTCAGCGCTCCTCGACCGGCACGAAGTCGCGCTCCACCACGCCCGTGTAGATCTGGCGCGGGCGGCCGATGCGGGAGCCCGGCTCCTTGATCATCTCGGTCCACTGGGCGATCCAGCCCGGCAGGCGGCCGAGGGCGAACAGGACCGTGAACATCTCGGTCGGGAAGCCCATGGCGCGGTAGATCAGACCGGTGTAGAAGTCCACGTTCGGGTACAGCTTGCGCTCGACGAAGTAGTCGTCGGACAGCGCGTGCTCCTCCAGCTTGAGGGCGATGTCGAGGAGCTCGTCCTCCTTGCCCAGCGCGGAGAGCACGTCGTGCGCGGCGGCCTTGATGATCTTGGCACGGGGGTCGAAGTTCTTGTAGACCCGGTGGCCGAAGCCCATCAGGCGGACGCCGTCCTCCTTGTTCTTCACCTTGCGGATGAAGGTGTCGACGTCGGAGCCCGAGTCGCGGATGCCCTCCAGCATCTCCAGCACGGACTGGTTGGCACCGCCGTGCAGCGGGCCCCACAGGGCGCTGATGCCGGCCGAGATCGACGCGAACATGTTGGCCTGCGAGGAGCCGACCAGGCGGACCGTGGAGGTCGAACAGTTCTGCTCGTGGTCGGCGTGCAGGATCAGCAGCTTGTCCAGCGCGGCGACGACGACCGGGTCGAGCTCGAACTCCTGCGCCGGCACGGAGAAGGTCATGCGCAGGAAGTTCTCGACGTAACCGAGGTCGTTGCGCGGGTAGACGAACGGGTGGCCGATCGACTTCTTGTAGGCGTACGCCGCGATCGTCGGGAGCTTGGCGAGCAGCCGGATCGTGGAGAGGTCGCGCTGCTTCTCGTCGAACGGGTTGTGGCTGTCCTGGTAGAAGGTGGACAGCGCCGAGACGACCGAGGACAGCATGGCCATCGGGTGGGCGTCGCGCGGGAAGCCCTTGTAGAAGTTCTTGACGTCCTCGTGCAGCAGCGTGTGCCGCGTGATGTCGCTCTGGAACGCCGTCAGCTGGTCGACGGTGGGCAGCTCGCCGTTGATCAGCAGGTACGCCACCTCAAGGAAGGTGGAGCGCTCGGCAAGCTGCTCGATGGGGTAGCCGCGGTAGCGGAGGATGCCCGCCTCGCCGTCGAGGTAGGTGATCGCGGATTTGTAGGCGGCGGTGTTGCCGTAGCCGCTGTCCAGAGTCACCAGACCGGTCTGGGCGCGGAGCTTCCCGATGTCGAAGCCCTTGTCACCGACGGTGCTGTCGACCACCGGGTAGGTGTACTCGCCGTCGCCGTACCGCAGTACTACAGAGTTGTCGCTCACGTCTTCCCTCACCGACGTAGTGCCTCATCTTCGAGGTGCCCTGACTGTCTCTACCATCCCCCATTTGGCTCAGGAGAGTGCACTCGGGGTCGACCATTGGGCCTATTGGCGGCACTCAGTGCCGTCAACCTGCTCATCCTGCCCCCTCGAAGGGGTAACCGGAAGTGCTCTGTGACCTTCACGACTCGTTTGATCGATCATTTTCGCCGCGGGCCCGGATTCCGTGCCGCCACCGTGACTTCGGGGCCACCGCCCGTGACTTCGGGGCCCGCTGCCGGAGGCTCAGGCCCCCAGTCTGTAGTCCAGGGCCGTGCACCGCCGCCCGGCCGACACCGTGCGCACCGCCTGCCCGATCGCCTTGCGCGAACCGACGAGAACGACCAGTTGACGGGCCCGGGTGACCGCCGTGTAGAGCAGGTTCCGCTGGAGCATCATCCATGCTCCCGTGGTGACGGGAATCACCACGGCGGGATATTCACTGCCCTGCGAGCGGTGGATGGTCACCGCGTACGCGTGGGCCAGTTCGTCCAGTTCGTCGAATTCGTACGGAACCTCCTCGTCCTCGTCCGTCAGCACGGTCAGGCGCTGCTCCACCGGGTCGAGCGAGGTGACGACACCCACGGTGCCGTTGAAGACACCGTTCTTCCCTTTCTCGTAATTGTTGCGAATCTGGGTGACCTTGTCGCCGACGCGGAAGACCCGGCCGCCGAACCGCTTCTCCGGCAGATCGGGCCGTCCGGGCGTGATGGCCTGCTGGAGCAGCCCGTTGAGCGTGCCCGCACCGGCCGGCCCCCGGTGCATCGGCGCGAGCACCTGCACGTCCCGGCGGGGGTCCAGCCCGAACTTGGCCGGAATCCGCCGCGCGGCCACGTCCACGGTGAGCCGGCCGGCGGCCTCCGTGTCGTCCTCCACGAAGAGGAAGAAGTCCTTCAGCCCGTCGGTGAGCGGATGCTGCCCCGCGTTGATGCGGTGCGCGTTGGTGACGACACCGGACTGCTGGGCCTGCCGGAAGACCCGGGTGAGCCGGACGGCCGGGACGGGACTGCCGTCGGCGAGCAGATCGCGGAGGACCTCCCCCGCGCCCACGCTGGGCAACTGGTCCACGTCCCCCACGAAGAGCAGATGGGCCCCCGGCGGTACGGCCTTCACGAGCTTGTTGGCGAGCAGCAGGTCCAGCATGGATGCCTCGTCCACGACCACCAGGTCGGCGTCGAGCGGCCGGTCCCGGTCGTAGGCGGCGTCCCCGCCGGGCTTCAGCTCCAGCAGCCGGTGCACGGTGGAGGCCTCGGCCCCGGTCAGCTCGGCCAGCCGCTTGGCGGCCCGTCCGGTCGGGGCGGCGAGCAGCACCTTGGCACGCCGGGCCCGGGCCAGCTCCACGATCGAGCGCACGGTGAACGACTTGCCGCAGCCGGGGCCGCCGGTGAGGACGGCGACCTTCTCGGTCAGCGCGAGCTTCACCGCCGCCTCCTGCTCGGGCGCGAGGTCGGCGCCGGTACGGGATCCCAGCCACCCGAGCGCCTTGCCCCAGTCCACGTCCCGGAACCCCGGCATCCGGTCCTGGTCCGTGCGCAGGAGCCGCAGCAGCTGGGCGGAGAGGGAGAGTTCGGCGCGGTGGAAGGGGACGAGGTACACGGCGCTGACGGGCTCGTCGCCGCCGCCCTCGGGCCCGGGCACCTTCTCCCGGACGACCCCCGGATCGCCTCCGTCCTCCGGTACCCGGCCCAGCTCGCCCAGGCACTCGATGACCAGCCCGGTGTCCACCTGGAGCAGCTTCACGGCATCGGCGATCAGCCGCTCCTCCGGCAGGAAGCAGTGCCCCTGGTCGGCGGACTGCGACAGCGCGTACTGCAAGCCGGCCTTCACGCGCTCGGGACTGTCGTGCGGGATCCCGACCGACTGGGCGATCTTGTCGGCGGTGAGGAAGCCGATGCCCCAGACGTCGGCGGCGAGCTGGTAGGGGCGTTCCTTCACGACGGAGATCGACGCGTCGCCGTACTTCTTGTAGATCCGCACGGCGATGGAGGTGGACACCTCGACGGTCTGGAGGAAGAGCATGACCTCCTTGATGGCCTTCTGCTCGTCCCAGGCGTCGGCGATCTTCTTGGTGCGTTTGGGGCCGAGGCCGGGGACCTCGACGAGGCGCTTGGGCTCCTCCTCGATGATCCTCAGGGTGTCGACGCCGAAGTGCTGGGTGATGCGGTCGGCGAAGACCGGCCCGATGCCCTTGACCAGCCCGGACCCCAGATAGCGCCGGATGCCCTGGACGGTGGCCGGCAGCACGGTCGTGTAGTTCTCCACGTGGAACTGTCTGCCGTACTGCGGGTGCGACCCCCAGCGGCCCTCCATCCGGAGGGATTCACCGACCTGGGCGCCGAGGAGCGCGCCGACCACCGTGAGGAGATCCGCGGCGCCTCTGCCGGTGTCGACCCGGGCCACCGTGTACCCGTTCTCCTCGTTGGCGTACGTGATCCGCTCCAGCACGCCTTCGACCACGGCAAGACGCCGTTCGCCGGTCTGGGTCCCCGCCTGTTGAGCCATGATCCGACGGTACCGGTGAGGTCTGACAGCGGCCCACTGGTACCGTCCCCGCCCATGACCGACGCCGAGGGGAACGGGGCCGCCGCCCGGGAGTTGCGGGACCGCGTCGAGGCGGCCACCGCGGGAACGCCGTACCGCATGCAGGGGACGGCGCAGGGCTTCGACCTGACCGTCGACGTCCGTACCCCGCAGTGGCGGGAGCTCCTGACCCGGCACCGCGTCGGTCAGGTCCACACCTACCGGGTCGCGCTCCGCCCGCGGGAGAAGCGCTTCACGCTGACCGACGTCGTCCGCACCGTCGAGTACGAGGCGGGCCCGGGCGGGGTGCGGCTGGGCAGGACCGTGTCCGTCGGCCGGAGCGTGTACGTCACCAGGACGTGGAGCCCGGGCGGTACACCGGAGTACTCCTTCTCCTCCGCCGAGGGCCACCGCCTGATCCGTGGCGCGGCCCGGGAGCTGGGCTGGCAGGAGGTCCGGCCCACGAGCGTGAAGATCGCCATGGCCTTCGGCATCCTCGGCGGCGTCGTCGCCCTGGGCACGTTGATCGCCCTTGCCGCCGTGTTCTGGCTCTGAACGGCCAACTCGCCCACGAGCGCCGGGATTCGAGGCGCCGGACCGGCGCACTCCGCACACCGGCGAGCCGGCCTCTTCGGCCACTGGAGTGGCGGGCGCCCCGCACCCTGATCCTCGTATCGACGGGAGCCAGGACACGTGACCGGCTCCGTGATGGCTGCCACCGATGGCGGCGGCGAACGGCTCGGGGAACGCGTCGGCTCCACGGCGCCCGCACTCGCCGACGCGGCCGAATTCGACGAACCCCACGGGGTGGACTGCCTCGTCTCCGGCCGGGACGACGGCGACGCGGTCACGCTGTACGAGCGGGACGCCGACGGCTCCCGGTCGGTGGTCGCGGCCGAGGTCGACGTCGAAGAGCCATCCCGACGCGGGGCTCTCCCGGACCTCTTCGCCGCGCTCAGAGGGGGTTGATGCGGGCCTTGAGCAGGCAGAACTCATTGCCCTCGGGGTCGGCGAGAACGTGCCAGGACTCCTCGCCGGTCTGACCGATGTCGGCCGGGCGCGCCCCGAGCTTCAAGAGGCGTTCGAGTTCGGCGTCCTGATCACGGTCGGTGGCGTTGACGTCGATGTGCAGCCGCGGCTTCCCCGGCTCCGGCTCGGCCCTGCGGCTCAGGAAGAGCGTCGGCTGCGCGCCGCCGAACCCTTCCCGCGGCCCGATCTCGATGCTGCCGTCCTCTTCGCGTCCCAGCACCACGAAGTCCAGGACCTCGCACCAGAACCGCGCCAGCACCTCGGGTTCGCGGCAACCGAGCACGAGCTCACTGATACGACATGCCATGGAAGGAACCTGCTCTCAGCGTGGGGCGACCGGTGCGGCCACGCGAACCGGATGGGCTCAGCCCGGCGGCGCGGCGGGAACACGCCGAGACCGTACCGGGCGGGGCGAGGAGGTGCGAAGGGTTTTGGGAAGGCGAGGGTCGCCGCCCGGATGAGGGTCTTGAAAAAGCCCGGAAAGTGTTGCGGTCACTGACCCTGATGCGTACGCGATGGGGCGCAACTGCTTCTCGCTCACGCCCGCGAGGCCGGACGCGATCTGACGGATGACCGGAGCGGTCTCGCCGAGCAGGCCTGCTGCATCGCAGATGCCTGCGCAGCTCGACCGCCAGCCGCGACTGACGGCCGCCGCACCCCGCGCGTGATCCTGGCGTTGCACGGCCTGACGGGGCTGGTGACGGCCTGTGCGCAGTGCTGGGGTGGCAGCCGTCGGCGTGGTTCGGGGACCGGGGGAAGTACGCGTGGGGCGAACCCGTGGCGAGCCGGCTCGTTGATCACGTCGTATGAAAGGAGAGCTGATGGTCGGCTCGTCGCATGAGGCGTTGCACCGGATCTTCCAGAAGGATCCGGCGTTGCTGACGCGGGCGTTACAGCGGGTGCTGGATGTGCCGTTCCCGGAGCCGCGGGAGATCGCGGCGCTGAACGTGGACCTGACGGAGATCGAGCCGGTCGAGCGCCGAGTGGACACGTTGCTGCGGGCGGAGACGGATCAGGGCACGTATCTGCTGGTGGTGGAGTCGCAGGGGAAGGTGGACGAGCGTAAGCGGGGAAGCTGGCCGTACTACCTGTCGTACCTGTACGAGAAGTACCGGTGCGAGCCGGTACTGATCGTGATCACGCAGAGCAGTGCGACGGCGAAGTGGGCCTCGCGTCCGATCCGGTTCGGGTTCTCGGGGTGGGACTCGCTGACGGTGCGTCCGCTGGTGCTGGGTCCGGACAACGTGCCGGTGATCGCGGACGAGCGGCAGGCCGAGCGGGACGTCCCTCTTGCGGTGCTCTCGGCGATGACACACGGGCGTGGGCCGGGGGCGGCGGCCATACTGGAATCCCTGGCATCCGCCCTGCGGACCATCGACCCCGACAGTGCCGCGGTCTTCGTGCAGTTCGTCGACTCATGCCTGGCCGACCCCCAGGCGAAGCAGATGTGGAGGGATTTGATGACGGCGATCCAGTACTTCTGGCGACACCCCCTGGCCGAACAGGTACGGGAAGAAGGGCGGGAGCAGGGCCTGGAGGAAGGCCGAGCGGAGGCCAAGGCCGAGATGGTGATGCACATCCTGGAATGGCGTGGCGTCCCCGTACCGGAAGCCGTCCGCGAACGGGTGAACGCCTGCACAGACCTCGACCGGCTGGAAACCTGGGCCCAACGAGCCGTTCACGCGGCGGACGCCACGGAGTTGTTCACCGAGGAGTGAGCAAGTAGCCCTTGGGTCGCTCGCTCGCTTCCGGGCCAGTGCCGTGCTTCCGCGAGCCGAGTGAAGAGCGCTGCGCGTCGCCTTCGGCCCACCCTTGACCCAGCCCGCTCCAGCACGAGGGAGAAGCGAGCGAGCGGCCCGCAGAAGCGGTGGCCTAGCCCGGCACCGGGCCCTCGGGTCGGTTACGTCCGCATCGTCGGCAGGGGTGCGCGGTCGCGTCTCGGCAGCACGCCGGGTGGGCTCAGCGACTTACGGCCGGTGGGGTGCGCATCCGCGTCTCGCCCACACGTCGGGTGGGCTCGGCGACTTACGGCCCGGGGGGCGCGGGGGCGCCCCTCGCACGCCGGGCCGGCCCAACGGCGAACGGTGGATGGGGAGGGGCGCGACCACCTCTCGCCCACACGCCGGGCGGGCTCGGCGACTTACGGCCCGGGGGGATACGCATACGTACCTCGCCAGCACGCCGGGTGGCTCGGCGGCTTACGGCCGGTGGGGGGTGCGCATCCGCGTCTCGCCCACACGCCGGGCGGGTGCGGCGACTTACGGCCCGGGGGGATACGCATACGTGCCTCGCCAGCACGCCGGGTGGCTCGGCGGCTTACGGCCGGTGGGGGGTGCGCATCCGCGTCTCGCCCACACGCCGGGCGGGTGCGGCGACTTACGGCAGGGGGGCGCGGGGGCGCCCCTCTCGCACGCCGGGCCGGCCCAACGGCGAACGGTGGATGGGGAGGGGCGCGGACGCGTCTCGCCCGCACGCCGGGTGAGCTCGGCGGCTCGCGGCTGGGGGGGTGATTGGCAGATCTGTACCGGGGCCTACCGGGAAGGCGCAGGTGGGGTGGGGCGGGGGTGGAACGGATCTGCCTGTCTTCCGGGAGGAGCTGCTGGGGCTAGCGGCGGTGGCGGGGTTTGTCCTGGCGTGGGGGGAGCGTCAGGGTGATTTGGCGGACCAGTTGCTGGAAGCATGCCAGGGACGCGCAGGCGGGGAGGGCGGCGCCGGCGATTCCTGTGATCGTTCGGTCGGCCTGGGCCACGCACAGCATCATCGCGACGGATGAGAACATCAGGACGATGAACCACGAGTGCAGGGCCCGGCGCTGGTGCAAGGCGCTGCGCAGGATGGAGAGGGAAGCCACCATCCAGGGGCCGTACACGAGAATGGGCCACCAGGCGATCATCTCGCCGCTCGTGCCTGACGTGATGTTCCGCAGTGGCCCGTAAGCCGCCATTCCGCCGAAAACGCTGACCATCGCCACGATGACGGAAACGAATGCGGCGATCACGAAGCTGCCGGTCTGCATCCATTTGACGTGGATCTTTCGAACCCGGCTCTTGCGGTGTCCGGCCCCGGCGGAAGGGCGTCGGAGGGGCGGCAGCTGTGCGGTGATCCGGGCCAGGTTCTCCATCGGGTCGGCGTAGTCGGGTGACGGTTCGCCGCGAGGGGGCGGGACCACGGCCGGCTGTTCGGCCGGAACGGCTTCCTGGAGGAGGTAGGCGAGTTCCTCGGCCGGGTCCCAGCCCGAGTCGGGGGGCACCAGGAGGGGCTCCGAGTCCAGGGCGTCGACGGGGCTGCCGTGCCAGACGGTACCCACCGTGTAGGGGGGTGTGTCCGCGTACCGTTCACGCCGGGCGAAGGGGGAACCCGCATAGTCGTGATTCATGAAAATCCGCCCCGTCACACGCGATCCGCGCGACAGTCAGAGTTTGCCTGGTCGGTCCATCGTTGATTAAGTTCCTCCTGAACCGCTTCCAATAGCGTGAGGAACTCGCGGAGCAGCGACTCGGTGGCCTGGGGTTCGACGCGCACGCCGTCCCCGCGCAAGGTGCCACGCGCCTCCAGCGAGCGTGCAACACCGGGTGTGTAAATATACCTTCCCACCGTCGCCACACGACTCGCAGACAGACTGTCTTTCCTCGCGTCGCGGTGAGGCAAGCCATGGAACCTTGCTGTCGTCATATTCGAGCTAACGCCGCCCCCTCTCCTCCAGATGCGCGGCAAATGAGTGAACATGGCGTAGGGGAAACATTGGAAGTGCGTTTTTTCATTTGTGTCATTCACTTTTCAGTGGCCCGTTTGTGAGTCGAGTGGTTTGTATTCTGAAAACCCTTGCGGTCTGATCGTCCGCCCCGCCGCCGGCGGCTCGTCCGGCGCCGGGGCGGCCGGCCCCCTCACGCACCCCCGGTCACGATTGGGTCTCGGCCACCCGGCACCCCTTGCCTCCGACCTGTGTAATCGATTCCAATCCTCCCTACGGCAGGGATGTAATCGATTCCACGAGTCCACGAGGAGGTGGGGCCGGCGATGGCGAGCATCAAAGATGTGGCCGCTGCGGCGGGTGTGTCCGTGGCCACCGTGTCGCGCGCGCTGAACGGGCATCCGTCCGTCAGTGCCGACGCG
Source organism: Streptomyces canarius (assembly GCF_014650735.1). NCBI lineage: Bacteria > Bacillati > Actinomycetota > Actinomycetes > Kitasatosporales > Streptomycetaceae > Streptomyces > Streptomyces canarius. Next base: position 127,627 of record NZ_BMVN01000007.1, on the reverse strand, counting down.
CGGGCGCGGGTGATGGAGGCCGTGGACGCCCTGGGCTACCGGCCCAACGCCGTCGCCCGCTCCCTCCGGACGGATCAGACCCGTACCCTCGGCCTGGTCATCAGCGACGTGCTGAATCCTTACTTCACCGAGCTGGCCCGTTCCGTCGAGGAAGAGGCCCGCGCGCTCGGCTACAGCGTGATCATCGGGAACGCCGACGAGCGGCCCGAGCTCCAGGACCATCACGTACGGACTCTGCTCGACCGGCGGATCGACGGGCTGCTCGTCTCCCCCACCGACGGCGGTTCGCCCTTGATGCTGGATGCCGCCCGGGCGGGAACGCCGATGGTGTTCGTCGACCGGTGGATCCCGGGCGTGGACGTTCCAGTCGTCCGCGCGGACGGGCAGGCCGCCGTACGGGACCTCGTCGCCCATCTGTGCCGGCTCGGGCACCGCAGGCTCGCCATCATCGCCGGGCCCGCCGCCACCACCACCGGCAGCGAGCGTGTGGAGGCGTTCCGGGCCGCGCTCGCCGAGTACGGGCTCTCGCTCCCTGACGTCTACATCGGGCAGGGCGACTTCCAGGCGGAGAGCGGGCGGCGGGTCACCGAAGGGTTCCTCGATCTGCCGGAGCCGCCCGAGGTCGTCTTCGCCGCCGACAACCTGATGGCGCTCGGCGCCCTGGACGCCGTACGGGCGCGCGGGCTGCGCGTGCCCGACGACATCGCGCTGGCCGCGTTCGACGACATCCCGTGGTTCGTGCACACCGATCCGCCGGTCACCGCCATCGCCCAGCCGACCGGTGAGCTGGGGCGGGCCGCCGTACGGGCCCTGGTCGACCGGATCGAGGGGCGCACCCCGCGCTCCGTCACCCTGCCCGCGCGGCTCGTCGTACGCCGCTCCTGCGGAGAGACGCACGTGCCCTCCCAGACCCCCGCACCCCCCACGCAGTCCCCCTCCCCAGTGCAAAGGAGCACGTCGTGAGCAACCCGGACGAGTTGCTGCGCATCGAGGGCATACGCAAGACCTTCCCCGGCGTGGTCGCGCTCGACGGCGTCGACTTCGACCTGCGCCGGGGTGAGGTCCATGTACTGCTCGGTGAGAACGGCGCCGGCAAGAGCACCCTCATCAAGATGCTCTCCGGTGCCTACACCCCCGATGCCGGCCGGATCCTCGTAGGCGGTGAGGAGGTGCGCATCCATGGTGCGCAGGACTCCGAGCGCCTCGGGATCGCCACCATCTACCAGGAGTTCAACCTCGTTCCCGATCTGACCGTCGCCGAGAACATCTTCCTGGGCCGGCAGCCGCGCCGGTTCGGGATGATCGACCGGAAGCGGATGGAGGCGGAGGCCGCGACGCTGCTGGAGCGGGTCGGGGTCGACGTCTCGCCCCGGGCCCGCGTGCGGGAACTCGGCATCGCACGGCTCCAGATGGTCGAGATCGCCAAGGCGCTCAGCCTGGACGCGCGCGTGCTCATCATGGACGAGCCGACCGCCGTGCTCACCTCGGAGGAGGTGGAGAAGCTCTTCGCCATCGTGCGGTCGCTGCGCGAGGACGGCGTGGGGATCGTCTTCATCACCCACCACCTGGAGGAGATCGCCGCCCTGGGGGACCGGGTGACCGTCATCCGGGACGGGCGCAGTGTCGGGCAGGTGCCCGCCTCGACGCCCGAGGACGAGCTCGTACGGCTGATGGTGGGGCGCTCCATCGAGCAGCAGTACCCGCGTCAGCGGCCGGAGCAGGGCGCCGCGCTGCTGTCCGTCGAGGGACTGGGCCGCAACGGCGTGTTCCACGACGTGAGCTTCGAGGTGCACGCCGGCGAGGTCGTCGGTATCGCGGGGCTCGTGGGGGCCGGCCGTACGGAGGTCGTCCGGGCGGTGTTCGGCGCCGATCCGTACGACCACGGGGTCGTGCGGGTCTCCGGTGCCGAGCTCAAGCGGCACGACGTGAACGCCGCGATGGCGGCCGGGATCGGACTGGTGCCGGAGGACCGCAAGGGCCAGGGACTGGTGCTGGACGCCTCCGTCGCGGAGAACCTGGGGCTGGTGACCCTCCGGTCGGCCACCCGGGCCGGGCTGGTGGACCGCAAGGCGCAGTACTCCGCCGCCGAGCGGATCGCCGGGCAGCTGGGCGTGCGCATGGCGGGCCTCGGGCAGCATGTGCGGACCCTGTCCGGCGGCAACCAGCAGAAGGTCGTCATCGGCAAGTGGCTGCTGGCCGACACCAAGGTGCTGATCCTGGACGAGCCGACGCGCGGTATCGACGTCGGCGCCAAGGTCGAGATCTACCAGCTGATCAACGAGCTGACGGCCGCCGGTGCCGCCGTGCTGATGATCTCCAGCGATCTGCCGGAGGTGCTCGGCATGAGTGACCGGGTGCTGGTGATGGCCCAGGGCCGGATCGCCGGTGAACTCCCGGCCGACGAGGCCACCCAGGACGCCGTCATGGCGCTCGCCGTCTCCACCCCGACCGCCGGCTCGGACTCCGCCACCGGCTCCACCCCCCTCACCGACAAGGAGGCCACCCGTGGCCACTGACACGCTCAAGAGGCCGGCGGGCGCGAGTGGCGCCCCGGGCGGCCTGCGCCGGCTGCTCCTCGACAACGGCGCGCTCACCGCGCTGATCGTCCTGGTCATCGCCCTGTCGGCGCTGTCCGGCGACTTCCTGACGACGGACAACCTGCTCAACATCGGCGTCCAGGCGGCCGTGACGGCGATCCTCGCCTTCGGTGTGACCTTCGTGATCGTCTCGGCGGGCATCGACCTGTCGGTCGGCTCGGTGGCCGCGTTGTCGGCGACCGTGCTGGCCTGGAGCGCCACCTCCCACGGGGTGCCGGTGGTGCTCGCGGTGCTGATGGCGGTCGCCACCGGCATCGTCGCCGGTCTGGTGAACGGTTTCCTCATCGCCTACGGCAAGCTGCCGCCGTTCATCGCGACGCTGGCCATGCTGTCGGTGGGCCGCGGTCTCGCCCTGGTGATCTCGCAGGGCTCCCCCATCGCCTTCCCGGACTCGGTCTCCCACCTCGGGGACACCCTCGGCGGCTGGCTGCCGGTGCCGGTGCTGGTCATGGTGGTGATGGGACTCATCGCCGCGTTCGTGCTCGGTCGGACGTACATCGGCCGGTCCATGTACGCGATCGGCGGCAACGAGGAGGCCGCGCGGCTGTCCGGTCTCCGGGTGAAGCGGCAGAAGCTCGCGATCTACGCCCTGTCCGGGCTGTTCGCCGCCGCGGCGGGCATCGTGCTCGCCTCCCGGCTGTCCTCGGCGCAGCCGCAGGCCGCCGACGGTTACGAGCTGGACGCCATCGCGGCGGTCGTCATCGGCGGCGCCTCGCTGGCGGGCGGCACCGGCAAGGCGTCCGGCACGCTGATCGGCGCGCTGATCCTGGCGGTGCTCCGCAACGGCCTCAACCTGCTCTCGGTCTCCGCGTTCTGGCAGCAGGTCGTGATCGGTGTCGTGATCGCGCTGGCGGTGTTGCTGGACACCGTGCGCCGCAAGGCCGGGGCGACCCCGGTGGCCGCCGGCACGGGCGGGCCGAAGGGCAAGCAGGCGGCCACGTACGCGCTCGCCGCCGTGGTCACCGTCGCCATCGTCGGCGCGACCTCCTTCCTGCACAGCGGTTCCTCGTCGTCCACGACGCCGAAGATGGGGCTGTCCCTGTCCACGCTCAACAACCCCTTCTTCGTACAGATCCGGTCGGGTGCCCAGGCCGAGGCGAAGAAGCTGGGCGTGGACCTGACCGTCACCGACGCCCAGAACGACGCCTCGCAGCAGGCCAACCAGCTCCAGAACTTCACCAGTTCGGGCCTGGGTGCGATCATCGTCAACCCGGTGGACTCGGACGCGGCGAGCAACTCCGTGAAGGCCGCCGACAAGGCGAAGATCCCGGTCATCGCCGTGGACCGCGGTGTCAACCACGCGTCCGTGGACACGCTGGTGGCCTCCGACAACGTCGCCGGTGGTGAGCTGGCCGCGAAGACCATCGCCGAGAAGCTGGGCGGCCAGGGCAAGATCGTCATCCTCCAGGGCCAGGCGGGCACGTCGGCGGCCCGGGAGCGGGCGGCCGGGTTCGCCCAGGGCCTCAAGGCCTACCCGGGCATCCAGGTGCTGGCGCAGCAGCCCGCCGACTTCGACCGCACCAAGGGCCTCGACGTGATGTCGAACCTGCTCCAGGCCCACCCGGACGTGCAGGGCGTCATCGCCGCCAACGACGAGATGGCCCTGGGCGCGATCAAGGCGCTCGGCTCCAAGGCCGGCAAGTCCGTGCAGGTGGTCGGCTTCGACGGCACCCCGGACGGTCTGACCGCGGTCAAGAACGGCACGCTGTACGCGTCCGTCGCCCAGCAGCCCTCGCAGCTGGGGAAGATCGCCGTGGACAACGCCCTCAAGGCGGTCAAGGGCGACAAGGTGGACCCGACGGTGAAGGTGCCGGTGAAGGTCGTCACGAAGGACAACGTGGCCGGCTTCACCGGCTGACAACAGGCGATTCGGGCGGGCGGCCCCGGGCACTTCCGGGGCCGGCCCGCCTGGCGTCATCTCTCAGGGGAGTCAACTGATGTACGACTACGACCTTCTGGTCGTGGGATCGGCCAATGCCGACCTGGTGATCGGTGTCGAGCGGCGGCCGGCCGCCGGCGAGACGGTGCTCGGCGGCGATCTGGCCGTGCACCCGGGCGGCAAGGGCGCCAACCAGGCGGTCGCCGCGGCCCGGCTCGGTGCCGCCACGGCCCTGCTGGCGCGGGTCGGCGACGACGGCCACGGCCGGCTGCTGCTCGACTCCCTGCGCGCGGCCGGGGTCGACACGGTGGGCGTGCTGGTGGGCGGGGCCCCGACGGGGGTCGCGCTGATCACCGTCGACCCGTCCGGCGACAACAGCATCGTGGTGTCGCCGGGCGCCAACTCCCGCCTGCTGCCGGCGGACGTCCGGGCGGCGGCGGGCGTCCTGCGCGCCTCCCGGGTGGTGTCGGCGCAGCTGGAGATCCCGCTGGAGACGGTCGTGGAGGTCGTACGGAACCTGGCGCCGGGCAGTCGCTTCGTGCTGAACCCGTCGCCGCCGCGCGAGCTGCCCGCGGAGGTGCTGGCGGCGTGTGACCCGCTGATCCTCAACGAGCACGAGGCGCGGGTGGTCCTCGGGGACGCCTGCGCGAGCGACGATCCCGAGGACTGGGCCCGGCTGCTGCTGGCCAGGGGTCCCCGCTCGGTGGTGGTGACGCTGGGCGCGGAGGGGGCGCTGGTGGCCGACGGCTCGGGGGCGACCCGGGTGCCGTCGGTGACGGTGGACGCGGTGGACACCACGGGTGCCGGGGACGCGTTCACGGCCGCCCTGGCCTGGAAGCTCGGGTCCGGTGCGGACCTGGCGGACGCGGCGGCCTACGCGGCCCGCGTCGGCGCGGCGGCCGTGACCAGGCGGGGCGCGCAGGAGTCGTACCCGACGGCGGAGGAGGTCGAGGCCCTGTGAAGAAGGCGGGGATCCTCAATCGTCATCTCTCCGGCGCCCTGGCCGAACTGGGCCACGGGCACGGGGTGCTGGTCTGCGACGCGGGCATGCCGATACCCGACGGCCCCCGGGTGGTGGACCTGGCCTTCCGCGCCGGTGTGCCGTCCTTCGCCGAGGTGCTGGACGGCCTGCTGGCCGAGCTGGTGGTGGAGGGCGCCACGGCGGCACAGGAGGTGCGGGCGGCCAATCCGGCGGCGGCCGGGCTGCTTCAGGCCCGCTTCCCCGAGCTGGCCCTCGTCTCGCACGAGCGGCTGAAGGAGCTGTCGGCCGGAGCCCGGCTGATCGTCCGCACCGGCGAGGCCCGGCCGTACGCGAACGTCCTGCTGCGCTGCGGGGTGTTCTTCTAGGGCGGACACGGCCGGAACCCAGGGCGGGGACGGCCGGAACGTTTCGAGGGGGCCTCCCCGGCCCGTAGGCCCGGGACGCCCCCTCGGCGTTCCCCTCCCCTGCCGGAACCCGATCCCCCCCCGGGGTCCCCCGTGGTTCCGACGACGGTTACGACACGGCAGGCGGCGGAATGGTTGCACCCGCTTCCGCGCATTCCTCCGCGGGGTCCGCTAGCGGATCACGTGCTCCACGAACCGCTGCGCCGTCTCCGCCAGCACCTCGCGCCCGTCCCGCGCCCACAGCCGCTCGTTGAACAGCTCGACCTCGATCGGGCCGGTGTACCCGGCGGCCTCCACCCATCTCTTCCACTCCCGCATGTCGACCGCTCCGTCGCCGAGCTGACCGCGCCCGTTGAGGACGCCCTCGGGCAGGGGGGTGGTCCAGTCGGCGAGCTGGAACGTGTGGATGCGGCCCGCCGCGCCCGCGCGGGCGATCTGCGCGGGCGCCTGGTCGTCCCACCAGACGTGGTACGTGTCCACGGCCACCCCGACCTGGTGCGCGGGGAAGCGTTCGGCGAGGTCCAGGGCCTGGGCGAGGGTGGAGACCACACAGCGGTCGGACGCGTACATCGGGTGCAGCGGCTCGATGGCGAGACGTACGCCGCGCTCGGCCGCGTAGGGGGCGAGGACGGCCAGCGCGTCGGCGATGCGCTCCCGGGCGCCGCGCAGGTCCCTGCTGCCGGCGGGGAGTCCGCCGGAGACCAGGACCAGGGTGTCGGTGCCGAGGGTGGCGGCCTCGTCGATCGCCGCGTGGTTGTCGCCCAGCGCCTCGGCCCGCTCGACGGGGTCGGTCGCCGTGAGGAAGCCGCCCCGGCACAGCGTCGTCACCGTCAGGCCCGCGTCCCCCACCAGCGTGGCCGCGGCCTCCACGCCGTACCGCCGCACCGGCTCCCGCCACAGGCCGACCCCGGGGACGCCCAGCGCGACACAGGCGTCGACCAGGTCCGGGAGGGACAGCTGCCTGACCGTCATCTGGTTGACGGAGAAGCGCGCGAGTTCCGCCGTGCTCACTGGTCCACCCCGTACAGCGACAGAAGGGTCTTCATCCGTTCCTCCGCGAGCTTCGGGTCCGGGAACAGGCCGAGGCCGTCGGCGAGTTCGTAGGCGCGGGCGAGGTGCGGCAGGGAGCGGGCCGACTGGAGGCCGCCGACCATGGCGAAGTGGCTCTGGTGGCCGGCGAGCCAGGCGAGGAACACCACCCCCGTCTTGTAGAAGCGGGTGGGCGGCTGGAACAGGTGGCGGGACAACTCCACCGTGGGGTCGAGGAGTTCGCGGAAGCCCTGGACATCGCCCGTGTCCAGGACCCGTACCGCCCCGGCCGCGAGCGGGCCCAGCGGGTCGAAGATGCCGAGCAGGGCGTGGCTGAAGCCCTGGTCGTCGCCCGCGATCAGCTCCGGGTAGTGGAAGTCGTCGCCGGTGTAGCAGCGCACGCCCCGCGGCAGCCGTCGCCTGAGGCCGACCTCGCGCCGCGCGTCCAGCAGGGAGATCTTGACGCCGTCGACCTTGTCGGGGTGTGCGGCGATCACCTCCAGGAAGGTGCCGGTGGCCGCGTCCAGGTCGGACGAGCCCCAGTAGCCCTCCAGGGCCGGGTCGAACATCGGGCCGAGCCAGTGCAGGACCACCGGTTCGGCGGCCTGGCGCAGGAGGTGGCCGTAGACCTCCAGGTAGTCCTCGGGGCCCTTCGCCGTCGCGGCCAGCGCCCGGGACGCCATGAGGACGGCCTGGGCGCCCGCCTCCTCCACGACCGCGAGCTGCTCCTCGTACGCGGCCCGGATCCGGGCGGGGGTGCCCCCGGCGAGCTGGTCCGTGCCAGCACCGCAGGCGATACGGCCGCCGGCCGCGCGCGCCTCCGCGGCGCTGCGCCGGATCAGTTCGGCGGCGCCCGCCCAGTCCAGGCCCATCCCGCGCTGGGCGGTGTCCATCGCCTCGGCGACACCGAGCCCGTGCGACCACAGGTGGCGGCGGAAGGCGAGGGTGGCGTCCCAGTCGATCGCGGCGGGCGCGTCGGGCGGGACGTCGGCGAACGGGTCGGCGACGACATGGGCCGCCGAGAAGACCGTGCGGGAGCTGAAGGGGGCGCCGGGGGCGACGGAGAGGGGTGCGGTGCGCGGCTCGTACGCGCGCAGGGTGCCGTCCGCCGCGGGGAGTCGGATGGTCACAGGGAGATCTCCGGTACGTCGATGCGGCGGCCCTCGGCGGAGGACTTCAGGCCCAGTTCGGCGAGTTGGACGCCCCGGGCGCCGGCCAGCAGGTCCCAGTGGTAGGGGGCGTCGGCGTAGACGTGTTTGAGGAACAGCTCCCACTGGGCCTTGAAGCCGTTGTCGAACTCGGCGTTGTCGGGGACCTCCTGCCACTGGTCGCGGAAGACCTCGGTGGCGGGGACGTCCGGGTTCCACACCGGCTTGGGGGTGGCGCTGCGGTGCTGGACACGGCATCTGCGCAGGCCGGCGACGGCCGAGCCCTCGGTGCCGTCGACCTGGAACTCGACCAGTTCGTCGCGGTGGACCCGGACCGCCCAGGAGGAGTTGATCTGGGCGACGGCGCCGCCTTCGAGTTCGAAGACGCCGTAGGCGGCGTCGTCGGCGGTGGCGTCGTAGGGCTTGCCGTTCTCGTCCCAGCGCTGGGGGATGTGGGTGGCGGCGAGGGCCTGGACGGAGGTGACCCGGCCGAACAGCTCGTGCAGGACGTATTCCCAGTGCGGGAACATGTCGACGACGATGCCACCGCCGTCCTCGGCGCGGTAGTTCCAGGAGGGGCGCTGGGCGGGCTGCCAGTCGCCCTCGAAGACCCAGTAGCCGAACTCGCCGCGCACGGAGAGGATCCGGCCGAAGAAGCCGCCGTCGACGAGGCGCTTCAGCTTCAGCAGACCCGGCAGGAAGATCTTGTCCTGGACGACGCCGTGCTTGACGCCCTTGTCGTGGGCGAGGCGGGCGAGGGCGAGGGCGCCGTCGAGGCCGGTGGCGGTGGGCTTCTCGGTGTAGACGTGCTTGCCGGCCGCGATCGCCTTCGTGAGTGCCTCCTCGCGGGCGGAGGTGACCTGGGAGTCGAAGTAGACGTCGACGGACGGGTCGGCGAGGACGGCGTCCACGTCGGTGGAGACCTGGTCCAGGCCGTGCCGCTCGGCGATCTCCCGCAGGGCGTGCTCACGCCGGCCGAGCAGGACCGGTTCGGGCCAGAGCACGGTGCCGTCGCCGAGGTCGAGGCCGCCCTGCTCGCGCAGGGCGAGGATCGACCGGACGAGGTGCTGGCGGTAGCCCATGCGCCCGGTCACGCCGTTCATGGCGATACGCACCGTCTTGCGTGTCACGTGAGTCCCCTTCGTGGGCCGGTGGAGGAGGCAGTTCAGCCATCGGATAGCAAGCGCTTTCTACATGGGGAGAAGCTAGCCTCTGGAAGTGGTCTGTACAAGACCGTGTCCGCTTCGGGTTGTTCGAGGGGGCGAACAAGCGGGGTCCGTGGCCTTAGGGTCTGCTCGGAACCAGGACGGATGCCTGGCTGTCTACGAGGGCGTACCACATGACGCGTGACCGGAGGACGACGAGATGACGGTGACCCTGGCGGACGTGGCGGCCCGCGCCCAGGTCTCCCCCGCGACGGTGTCGCGCGTGCTGAACGGCAACTACCCGGTCGCCGCGTCCACCCGCGAGCGGGTGCTGCGCGCGGTGGACGAGCTGGACTACGTCCTCAACGGCCCCGCCAGCGCGCTCGCCGCCGCCACCTCCGACCTGGTCGGCATCCTCGTCAACGACATCGCCGACCCGTTCTTCGGGATCATGGCGAGCGCGATCCAGGCGGAGATCGGGGGCCCGGGCGGGCGCGCGGGCGGCGAACGCCTCGCGGTCGTCTGCAACACCGGCGGCTCCCCCGAGCGCGAGCTGACGTACCTGACCCTGCTCCAGCGGCAGCGGGCCGCGGCCGTCGTGCTGACCGGCGGGGCCGTGGAGGACGCGCCGCACGCTGCCGCGGTCGCGGCGAAGCTGCGGAAGCTGGCGGACGCCAGGACCCGGGTGGTGCTGTGCGGGCGCCCGCCGGCGCCGGACACCGAGGCCGTCGCGCTGACCTTCGACAACCGGGGCGGCGCCCGCGAGCTGACCGACCACCTCATCGGCCTCGGCCACCGCCGGCTCGGCTACATCGCCGGCCCCGAGGAGCGCACGACCACCCGGCACCGCCTGGAGGGCCACCGCGCGGCGCTCGCGGCGGCGGGCATCGAGGAGGACCCGCGCTGGACGGTCCACGGCCGCTACGACCGCCGGTCCGGTCACGAGGCCACCCTGGAACTGCTGCGCCGCGATCCCTCGTTGACGGCGATCGTGGCCGCGAACGACTCCGTCGCCCTCGGCGCCTGCGCCGCGCTGCGGGAGTCCGGGCTGCGGATTCCCGAGGACGTCTCGGTGGCCGGCTTCGACGACCTGCCGTTCAGCATCGACGCGGTGCCGTCCCTCACGACGGTCCGGTTGCCGCTGGCGGAGGCGGGAGCGCGGGCCGGGCGCATCGCGATGGGGCGGGAGGAGCCGCCGCCCGGGGGGATCGCCGCGGTGCGGGGGGAGTTGATGGTGCGGGGGTCCTCCGGGGCGCCGCGGGAGTAAGGGCGCGGGGTGCCGGGGCCGCGTCGGGGTGGGGGCTGTGGTGGTGTGCCGAGTGCGGGTGCGCGGTGGTCGAGCGCGCCCGCGCGGCGCAGCCGCACATCCATACGGCCCCGCGCCCCCGAGGCTGGCCGGGCCGCCGTTTCCTGGTCGGCACCGATGAGTTTTCGAGGTGCCGGGCGTCTTCATCGTCGTAAGCAACGGACACTTGCCGAGGAGCGGATCCATGCGTGTCGTCGTCACCGAGTTCATCAGCCTTGACGGAGTAGTGCAGGCCCCGGGCGGGCCCGAGGAGGACACCGACGGGGGGTTCGCGCACGGTGGGTGGTCGCACCCGTTCTTCGACCCGGAGGTCGTGGGCGGGGCGTTCGCCGCGGGGCTGGAGAAGGCCGAGGCGCTGCTGTACGGGCGGCGGACGTACCTGACGATGGCCGCCGCGTGGCCGGAGCGGGCGGGGGATCCCTTCGCCGACCGGCTGAACTCCATGAAGAAGTACGTCGTGTCCGACACGCTCGGCGAGTCCGAGCTGAGCTGGGAGAACACCGTGCGGATCCCGGGGGCGCGGGCCCTGGAGACGGTACGGGAGCTGCGGGCCACCGAGGGCGGGGACCTGGCGATGATGGGCAGCCCCACGCTGGTGCGGGCGCTGATCGCGGCGGGGCTCGTGGACGAGTTGCGGCTCGTCGTCATGCCCGTGCTGCTCGGCGGCGGGAAGTCGGTCTTCCCTGCCGACGGGGGGCTGCGCAGCTGGGAACTGGTGTCGTCGGCCACCGCGAAGACCGGGGCGCAGGTGAACGTGTACCGGCCGGCCGGGCGGTCGTAGGCGTGGACGGGGGAGCGCGGGCGGCCTAGGCTCGCAGGGGGCAGGATCTCTGACTGGGTCAAGCATCCGGGGGCGATCATGACCGTCCAGGACGTCCGCGCTTTCAACCGCTTCTACACCGGTGTGATCGGCGCCCTCGACTACGAGCGCCACCTGTACGCCCCGTACACCCTGACCGAGGCCCGCGTGCTCTACGAACTCGCGCACGCGCCGTACCTGGACGCGGCCGACGTGCGCGGCGGGCTGGGGCTCGACGCCGGGTACCTGAGCCGGATCCTGAGCCGGTTCGAGGAGGACGGGCTCGTCCGGCGGGAGCCGTCGCAGGACGACCCGCGGCGACGCCGGATCACGCTGACCGCGCACGGGCGGGAAACCGCCGCGCTGCTGGACGAGCGGGCCCGGGAGTCCGTCGCGGCGCTGCTCGACGGCGTCGCTCCGGCGGACCGGGCCCGGCTGGCCGAGGCCATGCGGACCATCCGGGACGTCCTGGGCGGCCAGAAGCGGGCCGCGGACGTGGTGGTGCGGGAGCCGCGGGCCGGGGAGCTGGGGTGGATCGTGCAGCGCAACGGCGCGCTGTACGCGGTCGAGTACGGGTGGAACGCCGAGTACGAGGGGCTTGTCGCCCGGATCGTCGCCGACTACGCGGAGGATCACGATCCGCATCTGGAGCGGGTGTGGATCGCCGAGTTGGCCGGGCGGCCCGTGGGCTGTGTGATGTGCGTACGGGACGACGCGCCCGGCACCGCGCGGCTGCGACTGCTGCTCGTGGAGCCCGAGGCGCGCGGGCACGGCGTCGGGGACCGGCTGGTACGGGCCGTGATCGACTTCGCCCGTGGGGCCGGCTACCGGGAACTGGTGCTGTGGACCAACGACGTGCTCGGCAGCGCCCGCCGCCTCTACCAGCGGCACGGGTTCGTCCTGGTCGCCGAGCGGCCCCACCGCTCCTTCGGCAAGGACCTGGTCGGCCAGGACTGGCGGCTGACGCTGCGCGGACCGGGCGAGTGACGCACGGTCCCCGGACAGCGCCGAAGGGTCCCACCGCCTCCGTGAGTCACGGTCCGCGGGCGCACGGGCCGCACCCGGCGAGTGACACGGGGGATCCCGGACCCCGGCCGACCTGTCGACCAGGACCGACGGCTTGCTGCCACGATCCGGTCGGCCAGGACCGGCGGCTCCCTCCGGCACGCCCCAGTCGGCCAGGACCAGCGGCCCCCTCCGGCACGCCCCAGTCGGCCAGGACCAGCGGCCCCCTCCGGCACGCCCCAGTCGGCCAGGACCAGCGGCCCCCTCCGGCACGCCCCAGTCGGCCAGGACCAGCGGCCCCCTCCGGCACGCCCCAGTCGGCCAGGACCAGGCGCACGCACCGCCCGCCCCGAGCCGGCGACGCACGACAACCCGGACCCCAGCCCGACCAGTCGACCAGGACCGGCAACTGACTGCCACCACCCCCTCGGCCAGGACCGGCGACTGACTTCCCCTCCCCCCGGCCAGGACCAGCCGTTCCTTCCCCCGTCGACCAAGGGCCGACGGCTCCCCGCCACGACCCCACCGGCCGGGACCCGCGGCTCCCTGCGACCACCCCCTCGGCCAGGACCAGCCCCTCCCCGCCACCACCCCGCCCCCACCGGCCAGGACCGCCGGCTCCCCCGCTCGCGACCCCACCTGCCAGGACCGGTGGTTCCCCGGCCGCGGCCCAGCCCGCGAGACCAGGCGCACGCACCGCCCGCCCCGAGTGAGTGACGCACGGCAATCCGGGTACCAGTCGGCCGGGAGCGACGGCTCGCGCCGGGGGGATCGAGCGTGTGGCCGGTGGGGCGAGTAGGGTCCCTGCCCATGAAGCTGGCGTTCTCCACTCTCGGTGTCCCCGGCCTGCCCGTCCCGGAGGTCCTCGCGCTCGCGACCGCGCACGGCTACCACGGTGTCGAGTTGCGCGCCCATCCCGAGGAACCGGTGCACCCCGGCCTGGCACCCGCCCAACGCGCCGAGACCGCGGCCCTGTTCCGGGACGCCGGGGTCGAGGTGCTGGGCCTCGCCGGTTACGCGCGCGTCGCCGCTCCGGGCGACGACGGGCCCGTACTGGCGGAGATCCGGGACCTCCTGCGGCTGGCCCACGACCTCGGCGCACCCTTCGTCCGGGTCTTCCCCGGCGCCGACCCGGACCGGCCCCACGAGGAGTCGGACGCGATCGCCGCCCGGCGGCTCGGCACCGCCGCCGAGGACGCCGCCGCCCTGGGCGTCCGGATCCTGCTGGAGACCCACGACTCGCACCGCACCGGCGCCGACGCGATCCGGATCCTCGGCCCGGTCGGACACCGGCAGGTGGGCGCGCTGTGGGACGTGATGCACACCTGGCTGGGCGGTGAGCAGCCGTCGGACACCTACGCGGCCCTCGCCCCGCACCTGGGCTACGTCCAGGTCAAGGACATCGCCTCCGCCGAGGACACCACCCCGCTGCCGCTCGGCGCCGGAGTGCTGCCCCTCGGCGAGTGCGTGGACGTGCTGTCCCGGCACCACTGGGACGGCTGGCTGTGCTGGGAGTACGAGAAGCGCTGGTACGAGGGGGCCGCACCGCTTCCGGGTCTGCTCGGCGCCGGCCGCGAGCACCTGCTGAGGCTGCTGGGCGAAGCGGCCTAGCCCCCGCCGCTCCACCCGGGAAGGGCCGCTGCCCGGGTGGAATTCGCTGGCCCGGGCGTCGGCGTCCGGTTACCCTCCCCCGGTGATCCAGCCACCGGGGCCGTCCGCCCGCTTCCGCTCATGAGCCTCACCCGCTCGCTCATCGACGTACGCCCCCTGCGCACCTCGCCCGTCTTCCGGCGGCTGCTGATCGGCCGGACCGTGTCCGTGCTCGGCGGGTTCATGACCATGGTGACGGTCATGTACCAGGTCTGGGACCAGACCCGCAGCACCGCGTGGACCGGTGCCGTCGGGCTGGCCCAGGCGCTGCCGCTGGTGGTGTTCGGGCTGTTCGCCGGGGCGTGGGTGGACCGGGCCGACCGGCGCCGCGTCTTCCTCGCGGCGACCGTCGGCCAGGCGGTCTGCTCGCTGCTGCTCGCCGTGCAGGGCTTCACCGGGCATGTGCCGCCGGCGGTCGTCCTGCTGCTCGTCGCCGTGCAGTCGGGCTTCGGCGCGCTGGGCGCCCCGGCCGCCGGGGTGTTCGTCCCTCGGCTGCTGCCCAAGGAACAGGTGGCCGCCGGGCTGGCGCTCCAGCAGGTGACCGGTCAGTCGATGATGCTGCTCGGCCCCGCCCTGGCCGGGCTGCTGCTCGGCTGGTTCGGCATCGGCGTCTGCTATCTGCTGGACGCCCTCAGCTTCGGCCTCGCCTTCTACGGCGCGCGCGGGCTGCCGGCGCTGCCGCCGCAGGGCGAGCCGTCGCGGGCCGGGCTGCACGGGGTGCTCGACGGACTGCGGTTCCTGGCCGGGCACCGGGTGGTGCGGGGCGCGCTGGTCACCGACCTCGCCGCGACCGTGCTGTCGTTCCCGGTCAGCCTGTTCCCGCTGGTGAACGCCGAGCGGTTCGGGGACGATCCGCGCACCCTCGGCCTGTTCCTGTCGGCGCTGGCGGTGGGCGGGGTCGCCGCGACCGCGCTGTCCGGCCCGCTGACCCGGCTCGCCCGGCCGGGCCCGGTCATGCTGTGCGCGTCCGCCACCTGGGGCGCGGCCCTGGTGCTGTTCGGCCTGGCCGGCAACCCCTGGCTGGGCCTGGCCCTGCTCGCGCTGGCCGGTGCGGCGGACGCCACGGCCGTGGTCTCCCGCTCCACGATCGTGCAGACCCGCACCCCGGACGCGCTGCTCGGCCGGGTCACGGCGGCCGAGCAGATCGTCGGCCAGGCGGGTCCCAGCCTCGGCAACGCGCGCGGCGGTCTGCTCGCCGGCTGGACCTCGGGCACGACCGCCCTGATCAGCGGCGGGCTGTTGTGCGTGCTGGCGGTGGCGGCGGTCGCGACGACGACACCCGAACTGCGGGACGAGGCTAGCGCGGTGCCGGACGCGCCGTGAGCGGTGCGGCGCCGCTGACGCACCACTCAAGGACCGCCGGCCAGGGGCCGTACCCGGCGTCCAGGTCGAGGTGGGCGGCGCCGGGCAGGACGTCGGCGGGGATGCCGAGCGGCTCGGCGAAGACCGTGTCCGCGCCCCCGGGGCAGTACGGGTCGTCGTCGCCCGCGACCAGCCGCGTCGGCCCGGGCAGGGTGAAGTCGAGCGCGGGCGGGGCGAAGGCGGCCACCTCCGGGTACCGGGCGAGGACGGGACCGGACGGCGGGGAGACGAGCAGCACCCGGTCCGCGTACCGCTGCTGCTTCATGCCCCGGGCGGCGGCGTGCAGCCACAGCACGGCGGACAGGCTGTGGGCCACCACGACCCGCTCCTCCGGCCCGTTCAACTCCGCCAGGTGGCGGGCGAGTTCGCCGAGCCAGACGTCCAGGTCGGGGTCGTCGGCGTCGGGTAGCTGCGGGTAGCCGACCCGGTGGCCGAGTGCGATGAGCCGGCCGGCGAGCCAGTGCTGCCAGTGCTCGGGCGGACGGTGGTTCTGCCAGCCGTGCAGGATCAGGTACGCGCGTGTGGTCATGCCGGTGATCCTCCACGGCCGGCGTCCACCGGTCCAGCGAGCCCCTTCGAAGCCAGGGAACGTCCGGACGCGCCCCGCGAATGCCCGGTCGGCCGCCCCTTCGTGGTTACTGTGCACTCCCTTGACGGAAAGAAACTTCCCGGATATTGGTGACTCCTCGGAAGTTTCCTTCAGCGGTTCTCCTCTGGAAGGAGCGCACGTGCACCACACCAGCACGGGAAGCGGCACCGGCACGGGTAGCGGCACCGGTACGGCAGGCACGGAGAAGTCCGCGAGCGCGGGCAGACGCGCCGCACGGCCGTCCAGACGCGCCGTCCTCGCCGCGACCGCGGGCCTCACCGCCGCGCTGACCGTACCGACGACCGCCCACGCCGCCACCCCCGACGACCGCCGGCTGCGCGCCCTGATCTCCCGCATGTCGCTGGAGGAGAAGGTCGGCCAGCTCTTCGTGATGCGGGTCTACGGCCACTCCGCCACCGCCCCGGACCAGGCGGACATCGACGCCAACCTCCAGGAGATCGGCGTCCGCACCGCCGCCGAGCTGATCGCCAGGTACCGGGTCGGCGGCATCATCTACTTCGCCTGGGCGCACAACACCCGCGACCCGCACCAGATCGCCGACCTCTCCAACGGCATCCAGCGGGCCTCCCTGGACCAGCCGCGCGGCCTGCCGGTGCTCATCGCCACCGACCAGGAGCACGGCGCGGTGTGCCGGATCGGCGAGCCCGCCACCCTCTTCCCCGGCGCCATGGCGATCGGCGCGGGCGGCTCCCGCTCCGACGCCCGCGCCCTCGGCCGGATCTCGGGCGCCGAACTGCGCGCGATGGGCGTCAACCAGGACTACTCCCCCGACGCCGACGTGAACGTCAACCCGGCCAACCCGGTCATCGGCGTCCGCTCCTTCGGCGCCGACCCGGAGGCCGTGGCCGGGCTGGTCGCCGCCGAGGTGAAGGGTTATCAGGCCGCGGGTGTCGCCGCGACCGCCAAGCATTTCCCGGGCCACGGGGACACCGCCGTCGACAGCCACTACGGCTTCCCGGTCATCACCCACAGCCGCGAACAGTGGGAGGAGCTGGACGCCGTACCCTTCCGGGCCGCGATCCGCGCGGGCATCGACTCGATCATGACCGCGCACATCCAGTTCCCGGCGCTGGACGACTCCGGCGACCCGGCGACCCTCTCCCGCCCGATCCTGACCGGCATCCTGCGCGAGGAACTCGGCTACGACGGGGTCGTGATCACCGACTCGCTCGGCATGCAGGGCGTGCGCACCAAGTACGGCGACGACCGGGTGCCGGTGCTCGCGCTCAAGGCCGGCGTGGACCAGTTGCTCAACCCGCCGTCGCTGGACGTGGCCTGGAACGCGGTGCTGAAGGCCGTGCGGGAGGGCGAGCTGACCGAGACCCGCCTGGACGAATCGATCCTGCGCATCCTGCGCCTGAAGGCCCGGCGCGGACTCTTCGACCGCCCCTGGGCCGACCGGGCGGACGTCGACCACACGGTGGGCACCAAGGCGCACCTGGCGACGGCCGACCGCATCGCCGAACGCACCACCACCCTGCTGGTCAACGAGGACGCCACCCTGCCCCTCGACCGCCGTACGCGGCGCAGGCTCCTGGTCGTCGGCGCCGACCCGGCCTCCCCGTCCGGCACCACCGGACCGCCCACCGGCGTCCTGGCCGCCGCCCTCACCGAACTGGGCTTCACCGCCACGGCCCTGTCCACCGGCACCGCCCCGTCCGCCGCGGCCATCGACCAGGCGGTCACCGCCGCGCGGGACGCGGACGCGGTGATCGTGGCCACGTACAACGTGACGGCGTCCAGCACCCAGCGCACCCTGGTGGACCGCCTGCTGGCCACGGGCAGGCCGGTGGTCGCGCTGGCCGTCCGCAACCCGTACGACATCGCGCAGCTCCCCTCCGTCCGCGCCTGCCTGGCCACGTACTG
This sequence comes from Streptomyces canarius, assembly GCF_014650735.1. Taxonomy (NCBI): domain Bacteria; kingdom Bacillati; phylum Actinomycetota; class Actinomycetes; order Kitasatosporales; family Streptomycetaceae; genus Streptomyces; species Streptomyces canarius. The sequence goes on along the minus strand of NZ_BMVN01000007.1, from coordinate 109,845 downwards.
CTGGACGGACGTCGAACTGCGCGCCGCCGCACGGGTGATCGCGGGCCGGGTGAGACCGCGCGGGAAGCTGCCGGTGCCGGTGCAGCGGGCGGACGACCCCACGCGGGTGCTGTACCCGATCGGCCATGGGCTGACCTACTAGGGACACCGCCCGCCCGCAGGGCCGGTCGGCAGGCATCGTCCGCTGACCGGCCGCCCATGCTCACGGCCGCAGCGCCGGCTCCCTCTCCGTGTCCCGTACGTCCAGCTTCGCGTCGTACCCGGCCAGTGGCTTCGCCCGCGCCACGGTGGACGGGGAAGCACCTGCCCACTCCAGGATGCGGGCCGTGGCCAGGGACTTCTCCTCGGGGACCAGGCCGGCCACGTTCGCGCCGTGGTTCGCCCCGGGTGCCGTGAAGACGTACGCGTCACGGGCGCCCGCGCCGAGGCGGAAGCGCTCCGAGCCCCAGGGGTCGTTCTGGCCGTAGACGAAGAGCATGTGGTGGGCGTGGTGGCGGACCCACGTGTCCACGTCCCGCATGGCGTCCGGCTGGAAGCGCATGGGGATGGAGCGGGGGACGAAGTTGCGCGGGGGCTGGTAGCCGTAGCGGATCAACTTCCGTTCGATGTGCGGGAAGTGGATCGTCGGGGCGCCCAGCTGCGTGCCCGCCTGGTAGTAGTACGGGGTGTACGTCTCCAGGCCCTGGTCGGTGTAGGCGGAGAAGCCGGAGATCGTGTCGACGGAGTTCCAGATCTCCTCGTCGGTCGCGGTCGCCGCGTCCGCCGGAACGGTGTCGCAGTCCTTCAGAAGGCTGTACTGCCAGAAGCCCCAGACGTAGTCGAGGACGACCGCCTCGTAGGCCTTGTCGAGGCTGCCGATGGTGGTGAAGGTGTAGCCGTTCCCGGCGGCGTACGCGGCGTACTTCTTCTCCAGCGGTCCGCGCCGCACCAGCGCCTCCCGCTGGACGGCGTTCAGCCGGTCCCGGCACTCCTTGGTGCCGACCCGCTCGAAGAAGCGGTCGTAGGCCGAGTCCTCCTTGTTCACGACGTCGTTGGGGGCGACGTAGGCCACCACGCCGTCCATGTCACGGGGGTAGAAGCGCTCGTAGTACGTGGCCGTCATGCCGCCCTTGGAGCCGCCGGTGGCCAGCCAGTTGGCGGAGTAGAGGGGCTTGAGGGCCTCGTACACGCGGTGCTGGTCGCTCGCCGCCTGCCAGATGTCGAGTGTGCTCCAGTCGGCCGGGGCCGGGCGGGACGGGGTGAAGAAGCGGTATTCCAGGGAGACCTGGTTGCCGTCCACGATCTGGGTGGGCTCGCGGCGCGAGGGCGTCGTGGAGACGTTGTAGCCGCTGGTGTAGAAGACCGTGGGGCGGCTGGTGTCCTTGTGCAGCACGGTGATGCGCTGCTGGAAGGTGCCCCGGTCGGGGTGGCGGTGGTCGACCGGCTGCGTGTAGTCCAGGACGAAGTAGCGGTAGCCGGGGTACGGCTTCTCCTGGAGGAGGCTCATGCCGGGTATCGACAGGAGCCGGTCCTTGATGTCGGTGGGCTCGGGCTCGGCGGCGGTGGCCGCGCCGGCCGCCGTGCTCAGGGTTCCCAGGAACACCGTGAGCGCCAGCAGCCATCTGAGCGCCTTGCGCATGCGCACTCTCCCCTGTGAGACAGATGTGCGCCGGAAGCTATCCCAGCAACTGCCGTCCCACCAGAGGGAATCGAGCGCTCCGGTTCACCGGCCGGGCGCGGGGGCCGCGGTCAGCACAGGATCCAGCCCGAGCTGACCGAGTACTTGCCCACCGAGCCCTTGATCCACACGCAGCGGTGGCCGGCGTGCACGGTCACCGGGCCGGCGTGGTGCTTGTAGCGGCCCTTGTCGACGACCGGCCGGTTGCCGCGGGCCTGCACGCTGACCGACATGGTCCGGATGGACCCGGGCTGTCTGGCGACGGTGACGGCGCAGACGTAGCCGTCGCGCTTGTAGACGTGGGTGACGCCGGACGCGAACGGGAGCGTGCGCACCTCGCGCCCGGCGCAGCCGCTCGCCGAATCGGCCCGCGCCGTCCCCGTCGCCGTCAGCCCGAGCACCCCGGACGCGGCCAGCACGGCCGCGGCGAGCGCCAGTCGCCTGCGCGGCCGGCGTATCGCACCACTGTCCACTGTCGTCCTCCCCGTCCCGGTCACACACCCCGTGTCCGTACTGATGTACGGACGCACAGGTGTGTCGGATGGTTGCACGACCGTCAGGGAGACGACCCGGCGGGAGGGCTCAGCGGGAGGCGCCGACCGGCTCCTCCGGCTCGGACTGGCCGACGAAGGTCCGCCACAGCTCGGCGTACCGGCCGCCGCGGGCCAGCAGTTCCTCGTGGGTGCCGTCCTCCGCGACCCGGCCGTGGTCCATCACCACCACCCGGTCCGCGCGGGCGGCGGTGGTCAGCCGGTGGGCGACCACCAGGGTCGTACGACGGCCCGCCAGACGGTCGGTGGCCTGGTTGACCTGCGCCTCGGTGGCCAGGTCCAGGGCCGCCGTGGCCTCGTCCAGGAGCAGGATGTCCGGGTCGACCAGTTCCGCGCGGGCGAGGGCGATCAGCTGGCGCTGGCCCGCCGAGAGGTTGCGGCCTCGCTCGGCGACCTCGTGCAGGTAGCCGCCCTCCAGCGTGGCGATCATCTCGTGCGCGCCGACCGCGCGGGCCGCCGCCTCCACCTCGGCGTCGGTGGCGTCGGGACGACCGTAGGCGATGGCGTCGCGGACGGTGCCCGGGAAGAGGTAGGCCTCCTGCGGGACGACCCCGAGCCGGTGGCGGTACGACGTGAGGTCCAGGGCGCGCAGGTCCGTGCCGTCGACCGTGACCCGGCCGGCGGTGGGGTCGTAGAACCGGGCCACCAGCTTCACCAGCGTCGACTTGCCCGCGCCCGTCTCGCCGACGAACGCGACCGTCTGCCCGGCCGGGATCGTCAGGTCGATGCCGGACAGCGCCTCCTCCTCGTCGCCGTACGCGAAGCGCACGTCCTCGAAGGCGATGTCACCGCGCAGGGACAGCACGTCGAGGGGTGCGTCGGCGGTCCGGGTGGACGTCGGCTCGCGCAGCAGCTCCTGGATGCGGCCCAGCGAGACCGTGGCCTGCTGGTAGCCGTCGAAGACCTGGGAGAGCTGCTGGACGGGCGCGAAGAACAGGTCGATGTAGAGCAGGTACGCCACCAGGGCGCCCGTGGTCAGCGTGGCCGCCTCCACCCGGCCCGCGCCCGCGACCAGCACGGCCGCCGCGGCCACCGAGGACAGCAACTGCACGAACGGGAAGTAGACGGATATCAGCCGCTGGCCGCGGATGCGGGCGCTGCGGTAGGCGTCGCTGCGCTCGGCGAACCGCCGCCCGCCGTCCCGCTCCCGCCGGAAGGCCTGCACGATGCGCAGCCCGGCCATGGTCTCCTGGAGGTCGGCGTTCACCGTCGACACCCGCTCGCGGGCGAGTTCGTACGCCTTCACGCTCGCCCGGCGGAAGAAGAAGGTGGCCACGATCAGCGGGGGCAGGGTGGCGAAGACGACGAGCGCGAGCTGGAGGTCGAGCACCAGCAGCGCGACCATGATCCCGAAGAAGGTGACGACCGAGACGAACGCCGTGACCAGGCCGGTTTGCAGGAAGGTGGAGAGCGCGTCGACGTCCGTCGTCATCCGGGTCATGATCCGGCCGGTCAGCTCGCGCTCGTAGTAGTCCAGGCCGAGCCGCTGGAGCTGGGCGAAGATCTTCAGCCGGAGCGTGTACAGCACGCGTTCGCCGGTACGGCCGGTCATCCGGGCCTCGCCGATCTGCGCGGCCCACTGGACGAGCACGGTCAGCAGGCCGAGCAGCGCCGCCGACCAGACCGCGCCGATCGCCATCTTCGTGACGCCCGAGTCGATGCCGTGCCGGATCAGCACCGGCAGCAGCAGGCCGGCGCCCGCGTCGACGGCGACCAGCAGCAGGCTGACGAGGAGGGGCAGGCGGAAGCCGCGCAGGAGGCGGCGCAGGCCGTAGGAGTCCTCGGGCAGGACGGCGCGGGTCTCGTCGACGTCCGGGGTGTCGGTGGCCGGGGGCAGCGCCTCGACCTGGGTGAGCAGTTCCGGGGTGGCCGGGGTGCCGGCCAGCGCCTGGTTCTTGGGCTCCCGGTCACCGGTCCACAGCCGGGGGGTGACGCCCCGCTCCGCGTCGAACTCGGCCTCCAGTTCGTCGCGGACGGAGGTGTCCTCCCGGGGCTCGGCCGGCAGGGCGCGGCCCGGGGAGACCCCGCCCAGCTCGTCCGGGTCGGTGAGCAGGCGGCGGTAGAGGGCCGAGCGCTCCTGGAGCTCCTCGTGGGTGCCGATGTCGGCGAGCCGGCCGCCGTCGAGCACGGCGATGCGGTCGGCGAGGTTGAGGGTGGAGCGGCGGTGGGCGATGAGCAGGGTCGTGCGGCCCTCCATCACGTGCTTCAGCGCCTCGTGGATCTCGTGCTCGACGCGGGCGTCCACGGCCGAGGTGGCGTCGTCCAGGACCAGCAGGCGCGGGTCGGTGAGCAGGGCGCGGGCGAGGGCGATGCGCTGGCGCTGGCCGCCGGAGAGGGTGAGGCCCTGCTCGCCGACCTTGGTGTCGTAGCCGTCGGGCAGCTCCCTGATGAAGCGGTCCGCCTGGGCGGCGCGGGCGGCGGCCTCGATCTCCTCCTGGCCGGCGTCCGGGCGGCCGTAGGCGATGTTGTCGCGGACGGTGTCGGAGAAGAGGAACGAATCTTCCGGGACCAGTCCGATGGCGGCCCGCAGCGAGTCCAGGGTCAGCTCGCGCACGTCGTGGCCGCCGATCAGGACGGCGCCGTGGGTGACGTCGTAGAAGCGCGGCAGGAGCAGGGAGACGGTGGACTTGCCGGAGCCGGAGGAGCCGACGACGGCGAGGGTCTCGCCGGGCCGGATCTCGAAGCTCAGCCCCTCCAGCACGGGACGCTCGTGGTCGTAGCCGAAGGACACGTCGTCGAACTCGACGGTCGCGGGCGCGTCGGCGGGGAGGGTCTTGGTGCCGCCCTTGAGGGTCGGCTCGGTGTCGATGAGCTCCAGGACGCGCTCGGTACTGGCGCGGGCCTGCTGGGCGACGGTGAGGAACATCGCGAGCATGCGGACCGGGCCGACCAGCTGGGCCAGGTAGGTGGAGAAGGCCACGAAGGTGCCGAGCGTGATGTGCCCGTGTACGGCGAGCCAGCCGCCGAGGGCCAGCATGGCGACCTGGCCGAGCGCGGGCACGGCCTGGAGGGCCGGGGTGTACTTGCTGTTCAGGCGGATCGTGCGCAGGCGCCCCGCGAACAGCCGGCGGCCGACCTCGCGCAGCTTGTTCGTCTCCTGGTCCTCCTGCCCGAAGCCCTTCACCACGCGGACGCCGCTCACCGCGCCGTCCACCACACCGGCCACGGCGGCGGCCTGGGCCTGCGCGTACCAGGTGGCCGGGTGCAGCCTGCTGCGGCTGCGCTTGGCGATCCAACCGAGGGCGGGCGCGACGGCCAGGGCGACCAGGGTCAGCGGCAGCGACAGCCACGCCATGATCACCAGGGAGAGCAGGAAGAGCAGGAGGTTCCCGATGGTCATCGGGAGCATGAAGAGCAGGCCCTGGATCAGCTGGAGGTCGCTGGTGGCACGGCCGACGACCTGCCCGGTGGACAGCTCGTCCTGGCGGCGGCCGTCCAGCCGGGTGATCGTGCCGTACATCTCGGTCCGCAGGTCGTACTGGACGTCGAGGGCGAGCCGGCCGCCGTAGAAGCGGCGGATGTAGGTGAGGGCGTAGACCAGGACGGCGGCGCCCACGAGGGCGCCGGCCCAGGGGGCCATGGCGCGGGTGTGGGCGCCGATCACGTCGTCGATGATCACCTTGGTGAGCAGCGGGACGACGGCGAGGACGGCCATGCCGGCGAGCGAGGAGCCGAGGGCGAGGACGACGTCCTTCGGATACCGCCAGGCGTACGCCGCCAGACGCCGTGCCCATCCCCGTTGCGCTGCCACGCCGGTGCCTCCTGTTTTGGCCGTGCTCTACCAGAAGGCGTCAACGCCGGCCGATGCGGATTTCATCCCTCCGCAACAAACCGAGGCAGCGGTCAGACACGTACCCGGAGGTAGTAGAACCTGGTCGTCTGGGCCGCGTTCTGGTTGTCGTCGCTCACCAGGAGGACCTTCAGGCGGCCGGTGTGGTCGCGGCCCGTGATCGTCATGCCCTCGATGTTGTCCAGGAGGGGGTTGGGCTGGGGCTGCTTCGCCGTCGCACCGAGGGAGGGGCAGCGGGCGATGTCGGCCAGGAGCGTCTTCCCGGCCAGGCGGACGCCCGGCTGGCCGGTGAGGTTCTCGGTGCCGCTCGTGTCCGTGGCGTGGCGGAGGTCGGCCAGGTAGAGGCGGACCGTGTTGCCGACGCCGGCGGTGAAGCCGCGCTCCAGGACGAGGAGGCGGCCGTCGGGGGTCGCCTGGACCTCGGGGACGCCGAGGCCGGCGTCGGTGCGGTAGGCGTACTGGGCGCCGGGCGTGAAGCGGCCGTGGTGGCGGGTCCAGGTCTGGAAGCGGACGATGCCGGCGGAGTCGCCCGAGAGCGCGTACTCCATGGAGGCCAGCAGGGTGTGGCCGCCGGGCAGCAGGGTCAGCCCCTCGAAGGTCTGGTTGGCGGTGGCGCGGCCGGCCGGGGCGACCTGGAGGGCGGGCGGGACCGGGAGGCGGTCGAGGATCGCGCCGTCGCGGGAGTAGCGGCGGATGGACGGCTCGGTCTCGGAGGAGATCAGCCGGGTGCCGTCCCGGTCGATGACGAGGCCCTCGGAGTCCAGGTCGGCGCCCTTCTCGTCGGCGAGGTGCACGGCCGCCCGCGGCTGGAGCGTACGGGCGTCCAGGCCGAACAGCGACGAGCGGTCGGCCAGGGCCGCCAGCGAGCCGTCCCGGTCGACCGCGAGGGCGGAGAAGTTGCCGACGAAGGTGCCGTCGTACGTCGTCTTGTCGAGCGCGTCGGAGAAGCGGTCGATCGACACGGTGGCCGAGCAGGCGTGGCGCGCGGTGGTGCCGGCGGCGGCCGGCCCGGCGGCGGCCAGACAGGTGGCCGCCGCCAGGCCGGCGGTGAGGGTGGCGAGTACGGTTCTCAGGCGCATGGCTCTCACCGTAGGACTCGTCGGTGACGGGCGCGAGACCGCCTCGTGAAGGGTCAGCTCCGCGGCGGTACGGCGACGAACGCCTCGCGCGGCCGGCTCGTCGGGGTGTAGCGGGTGACGCCGCTGGTGGTCGGCACCAGGTCCTTGTGGATCGCCTTGGCGACGTTCTGGATCGTGGTGACGCCGTAGCTCATGGTGCTGTTGTCCTGCGTCAGCACGGTGATCATGTAGTCGCGGCCGGCACCGTTGAAGGTGCCCAGGCTGTGCACCCGCCAGCCGTGCGTGGAACGCTGCAACCAGCCGTTCTTCACGTGCACGGAGACGGAGGACGGCGCGCCGGCCGGGGTGCCCCAGCGCTGCGAGGAGACGACCTGGCCCATCAGCTTCAGGATGTAAGCGCGGGAGTTGTCGCTCAGCACGCTGTTCTTGGCGGTGACGAGCTTGAGGAGCTTCTGCTCGTCGTTGACGTTCTCCTGGGTCAGACCCCAGTAGCCGTTCGCGCCCGGCACGGTCTTGGTCATGCCGGCGGCGGCCAGGAAGCCCTTGATCTTCGTCATGCCGAGCTGCTTCCAGAGCTTGCTGGTCGCGTTGTTGTCGGACTGGGTGATCATGGCCTTGGCGAGCGACTGCTCGGTGCTCGTCAGGTACCGGTTGTGCTTCTTCGCGTCCCACAGCAGCGTGGCGAGCACGGTGACCTTGACCGTGCTGGCCGAGTCGTACGCGCTGGTGGCCCGCAGGGTGCAGGTGGTCTTGGTGCCGCGGTCGTACAGGCCGATGGCGACCGTGCCCTTGCGGTTGGCGAGGGCCGCCGTGATGTCCTTCTTCAGCTTGGCGGCCAGGCCCGCCTTGGCGGACGTACAGCTCACGGTGGGCGTGGCCGCGGCGGCCGGGGTGGCGGCGGTGACCGCCGGTACGAGCAGCGCGGCACTGACGGCAGCCGCGAGCACGCCGGCCCGGCCGGGTATCCGGTAAGTCATGGAAGTTCCCCCTTGAACGTCGTACTGGCGTCCCCCTGAACGCCGTTGAGCGCACCCGTGCGCTGCATGACTGGACTCGCCAGGGTGATCGATAGTTGTACGCGCGTTCGGAGAAGAGGAATTGCTCACAGGTGCCGCCCCGGCATACGGCGGCAACGGCGAAGTAGCGTCCAGGCGCATGGTGTCTTCGTTCGCGTTCTTCGGCCCGCCCGCGATCACACTTCTCCTCTTCGCCGTCGGGACGGTGCCGTACGCGCTGTGGGTGACGAGGAGGAAGCCCTCGCGGCCGGCCCGGTGGGCGGTGATCGGGGCCGCGGCGGCGATCGCCGGCTACGGGGCGGCGACCGGCTACGGGCTCGCTTCACGAACCCGCTCGACCTGTGCGGGGACAGGGGCGGCGACGGCGTGTACAGGGATGCCGGACGGGAGTACGGCCTGACTTCGGTGAGCGTGGACGGCTTCCCTCCGTCCATCACCTGCCACTGGACCAGCGGCCACGACACCGAGGAGGTGTGGTTCTGGGCCCCGCCTCTGCTGTACGCAGGGCCGGCCTGCTCCGCCGTCTGCTCCGTGCTGCTTCTCGCCAACCGCCCCGCGTACGGAAACACTCTTCGCCGCAACGGGCGTGACGCTTAGCCGGGATGCGACCCCCGCGGTCCTACTAGTCCCACTTCTTCCCTCACACCGGCGACGGCCGTCTCGCCGCCGGGCGTGTCCCGCCGGCCGGCCCCCACCATGGCGGTGCCCGGCGTGCTGCCGGGCGTCCCGACTCCCCTTCCTGGAGAGCCACATGAAGCAACAGCTCCGCGCCTGGACGCTGGTCGCCGCCCTCGCCCTGACCGCCGCGCTCGTGCCCGCCGGGACCGCGACGGCCCGCGCCGCCCAGCCCTCCTGCCCCGACGGCTCCGTCTGTCTCTGGAGCGGCGAGGGCTTCGGCGGCTCGTACTGGGAGTGGACGGCCCGCAGCGGCTACCGCGACCTGCCGCCGAGCCTCCACGACCACGTGGGCTCCTTCGTCGCCTCGACCCGCGCCTGCTTCGTCAACTGGGGCCCGGTGGAGAAGCGGGACGTCTTCAACGGCGACTGGCGCTCCCGCTACCTCGGCGACTTCGGCGGCCGGATGGACGGGGTGGGGCCGGGCGGCTGCTGACGGGAGGCGGTGCCACCCGGACGTTCGCCTGATCCCGGGAACCGTACAGCACGGTTGGCCTACAGTGGCTGGTGACGTGCACCGTACTGATGCGTGCCGCTGGGATACCGGTGCGGATCGTCGGCGCACGTCGCGCGGCGAGGTCTGGCCCCGGCGGCAACCGGAGCCAGACCGCAGCGCATGCGCCGGGTGGGTCCGGCCGATCTCAGGCCGGTCGGACTCGCCTCGCCATCGGCGAAGTCGTCCCGTTCGGCCCGAACCCCCTCCACGTCGTCGCCCTACTTGGCGAACGCCTGCACACACACCGCGACAAGGGGAGCCAGTGGCGTCAGGATCGCGACCGCGCCCCGCACCCACCGGGGAAGCGGTTCCGGTTCGCGCTCTTCGGTGCCACGCCTTCTCCTTGCCATGCCAGCGCTCCTCTCGCCGTAGCGTCCCGCGCTGCGGGATCCGGCCCTGGCGGACCGGAGCACTGGACGGCGATCGAAGCACCAGCGGCACAGAGCATACTGGCTACCCCTGGCCGAGTCGGCACCTTCCGACCATCAAGTCACGTGGATGCACGCGCAGTTGTCCGATCAGCCGTCCGCCCGGCCGAGGTGCGTCGGCACCTTCGGACCACCAAGTGCCACGAAACACGGCGCACTTCCGCCTGGCGCGGCGGTTCATGCCTCGAAGTCGTACTCCAGGACGTAGGCCGACGAGTCCAGCACCATCTCGTTGACCTCGACCACGAGCCCTTCGCTGTCGAAGGCGGTACGCGCGATCAACACCACTGGCACACCCGCCGACAGCGCCAGCCGCTCGCTCTCCTCCCGGCCGGGCATCCGGGACCGGATCTCCTCCCGGAACCGTACGGGCCCGTGCCCCAGCTCGGCGAGCCTCGCGTAGGTACCACCCGGCCCGGTCTCGGGCTGGGTGATCGGTGTGCCCGCGACGAGGCCGGCCGGCAGATAGGACGTGGACAGCAGTACCGGTTTGCCGTCGAGCACGAAACGGCGGCGCCGGACACACGCGGACGCGTCCTCGCCGAGCCCCATGACGGCCGCCACGGCAGCGGGCGCCCGCTCCTCTGTCACTTCCACCGAATCGACCATCAGCTCCCGGTCCCCGATGTCGGCCGACCAGATGGAGCGCCCCTGGGCCCACTGCGTACGCGCGAGTCGCTCGATCCCCCGGCGCCGGATGGGCCTGAAGTCCCGGACGAACACTCCGGCACCCTTACGGGCTTCTGCGATGCCCTCCGCCTGGAGCACGCTCAGCGCCTGCCGCGCCGTCATCCGGGCGACGCCGTGTTCGGCCATCAGGTCGTTCTCACCAGGCAACCGGTCCCCCGGACCGTACCGACCGTCCTCGACCGCCGCACGGAGTTCCGCGGCGATCCGCTGGTACTTGGGCTGCCGCCCCGCCTCCCGGCTGCTCATCCAGACCTCTCCTCCGATCATCTCTAGACATCGTAGGCATCAGGGGCCTCGTATCCGCAGTCAGACGGCACCCGAGTTCGACCATGAGGCATCACATCTCTAGAGACATGTTGCGCGGAGTCACGCAAGAACGCTTCACTTCTCACATCTCTAGAGATGTATCCCAGCGTCAGTCGCCTGATCGCCTCGAAGGGTCCCGTCATGACTGAAGTCCAGTGGCGCTTACCCCATGGTCCCCGCAGCGCCGGACGCGCCCGCGCGCTTCTCCGGACGCAACTCGCCGAATGGAAGGTCGACGGCGAAGTCGCCGATACCGCCGCGCTGTTGCTGTCGGAACTGATGAGCAATGCCATCCAGCACGCCCGGAGACCGCCCGGCCGCGAGATCGGCGTGCGTCTCGCCCAGTACGACGGCCGGCTGCGCGTGGAGGTCGCTGACGCCAACTCCGGCGGACCGGTACCGAGAACGGCGGAGGCCGACGACGAGCAGGGCCGCGGGCTCGCCATCGTCGGTGCGCTCGCGGTGCGTTGGGGCTGCTGCCCCCGTAGGCACGGGATCGGCAAGGCGACCTGGGCCGAGCTGCTGCCGCCCCCCCTGATCAGCCCAGGTGCGTCGGCGTGAACATCCTGAGCACGGCCGGGAGTACGACCACCGACGGGCCCGGGGTCGCCAGGGCCTTCGTCAGGTCCTGTTCCAGCGTCTCCGGGGTGGTGCGCGCCCCCGGCACGCCGAAGGACTCGGCGAGGGCGACGTAGTCCGGGCGGGTCAGTTCCGTCGCCGTCGCCTGGCCGAAGGCGTCCGTCATGTACTCGCGGAGGATGCCGTAACCGCCGTCGTCGACGATCAGCCAGGTGACGTTCAGGCCGTACTGCTTCGCCGTGGCCAGTTCGGCGATCGAGTAGAGCGCTCCGCCGTCGCCGGACACCGCCAGGACCGGGCGCGTCGGGTCCGCCGCCGCCGCGCCCAGGGCCGCCGGGAAGCCGTAGCCGAGGCCGCCCGCGCCCTGGGCCGAGTGCATGGTGTTCGGACCCTGCGCGTCGAACGCGGACCAGGCCCAGTAGGCCAGGATCGTCATGTCCCAGAAGGAGGGGGAGCCGGCGGGCAGGGCGCGGCGGACCGACGCCAGCACGTGCTGTTCCAGGGTGAGGTCCTGGGACGCGATGCGGTCGGCGACCTTCGCGAGCAGCTCCCGCACCCGGCGCGGTGCCGTCTCGTCCGTCCGTTCCTCCACCGTCTCCAGCAGGGCCTGGAGGGCCAGTCGGGCGTCGGCGTGGATGCCGAGCGCCGGGTGGTTGGACTCCAGCTTGCCGAGGTCCGCCTCGATCTGGATCACCCGGCCGCGGGGCTTGAACGTGTGGTAGTTCGAGGAGAGTTCACCCAGGCCCGAGCCGACCACCAGGAGGACGTCGGCGTCCTCCAGGAAGTCCGTGGTGTGGCGGTCCTCCAGCCAGGACCGCATCGACAGCGGGTGCTCCCAGGGGAACGCGCCCTTGCCGCCGAACGTCGTCACCACGGGCGCGTCCAGCTTCTCGGCGAGCTGAAGCAGCTTGCCGGAGGCGTCGGACCGTACGACCCCGCCGCCCGCGATGATCGCCGGACGGGCGGCGCGGGAGAGCAGGTCGGCCGCCACCGCCGTCAGTTCCGGGCGCGGGACCAGGTCGTCCGGGGTGGCGTCCATCGCCGTCACCACGGGCAGCGAGGTCTCGGCCAGCAGGACGTCCTGCGGGATCTCCACCCACACCGGGCCGTGCGGGGCCGTCAGGGCCGACTTCCAGGCCGCCGCGAGGGCGGAGGGGATCTGCGAGGGGGTGCGGACCGTGTGGACCGACTTCACCACACCCCGGAACGAGGCCGCCTGGTCCGGGAGTTCGTGGAGGTAGCCGTGCCGGCCGCCGCCCAGGCCCGCCGTCGGGATCTGACTGCTGATCGCCAGCACCGGCGCGCTGGCCGCCGCCGCCTCCTGGAGCGCGGCCAGTGACGTCAGCGCGCCCGGACCCGTGGAGAGCAGCAGCGGCGCCGCCTCGCCCGTGATCCTGCCGTACGCGTCCGCCGCGAAGCCCGCGTTGTTCTCCACCCGCAGGCCCACGTAGCGCAGGGAGGAGCGGCGGAGCGCGTCGAACATGCCGAGGGCGTGCTGGCCGGGGAGGCCGAAGACGGTCGTCGCGCCCAGCCCGGCCAGCGTCTCCACGACCAGGTCTCCGCCGTTGCGCCCCGGGGGAGGGTCCAGGGCCGCGGTGATCTGCGCCGGCGTCGGGCGGAGTACCAGGTCGTGGTCGTGGGTCACTTCGCTTCCGCGTCCTTCCGGGCCGCCGCGATCTGGCGGCTCATGATGGTGGTCAGTTCGTACGCCGTGTGGGAGGCGGCGACCGAGGTGATCTCGGCGTGGTCGTACGCCGGGGCCACCTCGACGACGTCCGCCGACACCAGGTTGCAGCCGGCCAGCCCGCGCAGGATCTCCAGCAGCTCGCGGGAGGTCATGCCGCCCGCCTCCGGCGTGCCGGTGCCGGGCGCGTGGGCCGGGTCGAGGCAGTCGATGTCGATGGAGATGTACAGCGGGCGGTCGCCGATGCGCTGGCGCAGCTGGTCGGCCACCTCGTCGGCGCCCCGGCGGTAGACGTCGGCGGAGGTGACGATGCCGAAGCCCATCTTCTCGTCGTCCGTCAGGTCCTGCTTGCCGTACAGCGGGCCGCGGGTGCCGACGTGGGACAGGGCGGAGGTGTCGAGGATGCCCTCCTCGACCGCGCGGCGGAACGGGGTGCCGTGCGTGTACTCGACGCCGAAGTAGGTGTCCCAGGTGTCCAGGTGGGCGTCGAAGTGCAGCAGGGCGACCGGGCCGTGCTTCTTCGCCACCGAGCGCAGCAGCGGCAGCGCGATGGTGTGGTCGCCGCCGAGGGTCATCAGACGGGCGCCGGTGCCGAGCAGGTCGTCGGCGGCGGCCTCGATGGTCTCGACGGCCTCGTTGATGTTGAACGGGTTCACGGCGATGTCGCCGCCGTCCGCGACCTGGGCGAGGGCGAACGGTGAGGCGTCCTGCGCCGGGTTGTAGGGGCGCAGCAGCCGGGACGCCTCGCGGATGGCGTTGCCGCCGAAGCGAGCGCCCGGCCGGTACGAGACGCCGGAGTCGAACGGCACGCCCACGACGGCGACGTCGGCGGTCCCGACCTCGTCCAGGCGGGGCAGCCGGGCGAAGGTCGCGGGTCCGGCGTACCGCGGGATGCGGGAGGAGTCGACGGGGCCGCGGGGCGTCTCGTTGCTGCTCATGGTGAAATGCCTTCTTTCCAGCGCTTCATCGCGCTTGTACTGCTTTCCCTATGACTCTACTGGTGAGCCGGGACCGGTTCGGACGGAAGTTCGGGGGAGCGTCCGGCGAGGCGCTCGCGCCAGGTGGCGAGGACCGTCTCGTCGGTGGGCCGCGTGGCCAGGGAGACGGCGACGTAGGCCGCGAGGGAGGCCAGCAGGCCGTAGTAGACGGGCTCGTTGGCGAGGATGCCGTAGCCGGCCATCAGGCCGATGACGGCGAGGCCGCCGACGATCACGGAGGCCAGCGCGCCCTGGACCGTGCCGCGCTTCCACAGCAGACCGCCCAGGATGGGCACGAGCAGGCCGCCGACGAGGAGGTTGTACGCCACGGTGAGCGCCTCGACGACGTTGTTCAGGGCGATCGCCGTGCCGATCACGACGAGGCCCATGACCAGGATGAACACGCGGTTGCCCGTGACCTCGTCGTGGTCGTCGCCGTCCCGTCGCACGACCCCGCGCAGGCGGGACCAGATGTCGTTGTTGGCGACCGTGGCGCAGGCGATCAGGGCGCCGGAGGACGTCGACATCACGGCGGCGAGGGCGGCGGCCAGGACCAGTCCGCGCACGCCGACGGGGAGTTCGTCCTTGACGATGGTGGCGAAGGCGTCGTCGGGGCTGCCCAGCTTGGGGTAGAGCACCTTGGCGGCCGTGCCGATCACCGCGCCGGCCAGGGCGTAGGCCAGGCAGTAGGTCCCGGCCACCGTGCCGCCCCACTTGGCGGTCCTGTCGCTGCGGGCGGTGAACACGCGCTGCCAGATGTCCTGGCCGATGAGCATGCCGAACGTGTAGATCAGGACGTAGGTGAAGATCGTCTCGCCGCCGATGCCCAGCGGGTCGAAGTACCCGGTCGGCAGCTTGGCCTTCATCCCGGAGAAGCCGCCCGCCTTGACGACCGCGATCGGCAGGAGCAGGAGCAGCACGCCGATGGTCTTGACGACGAACTGGACCATGTCGGTGAGGGTGATGGACCACATGCCGCCGAGGGTCGAGTACGCGACGACGATCGAGCCGCCGAGGATGATCGCGACCGTGCGGTTCATGTCGAAGAGCACGTCGAAGATCGTGGCGTAGGCGATGGTGGAGGTCACCGCGAGCATGAGGGTGTACGCCCACATGACGACGCCGGAGATCACGCCGGCCCGGCCGCCGTAGCGCAGGTCGAGCATCTCGGAGACCGTGTACACCTTCAGGCGGGCGATCCGGGCCGAGAAGAAGACGGAGAGGGCGAGCAGGCCGAGGCCGATGGTGAAGACCATCCAGGCGCCGGAGAGGCCGTACTGGTAACCGAGGCCCACACCGCCGATGGTGGAGGCGCCGCCGAGGACGATCGCCGCCATGGTGCCGGAGTACATGGCGGGCCCGAGGCGGCGGCCGGCCACCAGGAACTCGCTCTTGGACTTGGCGCGGCGCATACCCCACCAGCCCATGGCGAGCATGCCGGCGAGATAGACGACGATCACTGTGTAGTCGACGGCCATGTGGGGCCCTCCTTCGCGCACTGTCCGGTGGCGTGTCGTGCAGGTGCTTCGGGGATGTGCCGGCAGCGGCTCGCGGGGACATCCGCCCGTACCCGCGGCTGCCGTGCCCCTTGAGGCTAGGTGGCCGGAAAGCGACTGCGAAGTGTACGTTTCATCCATATGAACGGGGCGGGATGGAGGGAACGCACACCATGCCCGAGACGATCACCCCAGCGGTCCCGCCGACCCCACCGGTCACGCTCCAGGCCCTGCTGGCCCGGGACGACCTCGCCCTGCGGCAGATCGCCGGGCCGGCGGACCCGGGGATCGTGATCCACTGGGCGCACACCTCGGAGATGGCCGACCCCTACCCCTATCTGCTGGGCGGCGAGCTGCTGCTCACGGCCGGGGTGCACATCCCCGAGGCGGCCGGCTCGGGCACCTACTTCGACGACTACGTCTCGCGGATCGTGGCGGCGGGCGGCGCGGCCCTCGGCTTCGGGGTGGCCCCCGTGCACGACACGGTCCCGCGCGCCCTGGTCGCCGCCTGCGACCGGTACGGCCTGCCGCTGCTGGAGGTCCCGCCGCACACCACGTTCTCCGCGGTGGCCCGCGCGGTCTGGCAGCTGATGGCACAGGCCCGGCTGGCCGAGCTGCGCCGGGTCACCGAGGCCCAGCAGAGTCTGGCGGCCGCCGCCTCCCGGCCGGATCCGGTCCCCTCGGTGCTGCGCCAGCTGGCCCAGCGCCTGGGCGGCCGGGCGGTGCTCTACGGGCCCGACGGCACGGAGATCGCGGGGGCGGGCCGGGAGACACCGCAGGACGCGCGGAGGGCGCTGGCGGAGCTGGCGAAGGTGGTCAGACACCCGACCGCTCCCCCACCGACCGCTCCCCGCGGCCGACCGCACCCGACCCCTTCCGCACCGAGCGCACCGAACGCACCGAACGCACCGGCCCCCCGCCCGCACCCCACCTCCGCCACCGACACCCACGGCGCCACCCACCTCGCCGTCTACGCCCTCGGGGCCGGGGAAGGGTTCGTGCTCGGGGTGGCCGCCCCCCGCCGTGACCCGGGTGATCACACCATCGCCTCCGTCGCCGCCGTCCTGCTGGCCCTGCTGACCGGCGAGCACCAGAGCGGGGCCGGGGCGGCCCGGTCCTCCGCGCTCGTCCGGCTGCTGCTGGGCGCCCCGCCCGAGGAGGTGGCGCCGCTGCTCGGTACCGGGCAGTGGCTCGTGGTGCACGCGCGGCCGGAGGCCCAGGCCCCGGACGCGGTCGCCGCCTCCGCGCTGGGCGCCGCCCTGGGTTCGCCCCTGGTCGACCTCGCCCGCGACGTCGTACGCGTGCTGGTGCCGGCGGACCGGGAACCGGGGCCGCAGCCCGGCTGGACGCTCGGGGTGAGTGCCGCGGCCGGACCCCGGGAGTGGCCCGCCGCCGACACCCAGGCCGCCCGTGCCCTCGCCCGGGCCCGTGCCACCCGCACCCCCCTGGTCCGGCACGCGGCCCGGCCGGCGCTGGCGGACCTGGTGCCGCGGGCGGACGCCGAGACCCACGCCCGTACGCTGCTCGCCCCCCTCGCGGGGCAGGCCGCGCTCGCCGACACCCTGCGCACCTGGCTGTCCCTGCACGGCAGTTGGGACCGTACGGCGGTGGCGCTGGACGTGCACCGCAACACCGTGCGGCAGCGGATCGCCCGCTGCGCCGCCCTGTTGGCCGCCGACCTGGACGATCCGGACGTGCGCATGGAGCTGTGGTTCGCGCTGCGCCGTGACTGACGGCGACCGTGCGTGACCCCCGTCCCAGCGGACGATATGCCGAGGACGCGCGCCGGGCACTGCCCCACAATGGGAGGCATGCCGATATCCGGGACACCCAGCCGCGCCCAGCTCGTCGACCACCTGGTGCGCACGCGTATCGCGGGGGACGTCGCCACCCCCCGCGAGAACAACCTCTCCCACTACCGCCAGCTCGCCAACGGTGTCCGCAACTACTGGCTCGGCCTGGAACTGGGCGACCGCTGGACGGACGAGCAGGACGTGCTCGCGGTCATGGCCGAGCGGGTGGGCGTCAACGACGACCCGGAGTACCGGTACGGGCAGGACACCATCGACCCCGAGTTGACGGTGGACGCCCTCGACCGCATGGCGGCGCGGCTGCGCAAGGCGGCCGAGGACCGGCAGCGGGTGCTGTTCGCCACCGGACACCCGGGCGGTCTGCTGGACGTCCACCGGGCCACGGCCGCCGCGCTGCGCGCCGCCGGCTGCGAGATCGTCGTCATCCCGGACGGGCTCCAGACGGACGAGGGGTACGTGATGCAGTTCGCGGACGTGGCCGTGCTGGAACACGGGGCGACGCTGTGGCACACCCACTCCGGTGAGCCGATGCGGGCCGTCCTGACGGGACTTGAGCGAAAGGGGCGCCCGCTGCCGGACCTGGTGGTCGCCGACCACGGCTGGGCCGGGTACGCGGGACAGCACGGGGTCGACTCCGTGGGGTACGCCGACTGCAACGACCCGGCGCTGTTCCTCGCCGAGTCCGAGGGCACCGTGCAGGTCGTCGTCCCGCTGGACGACCATGTGGTGAGCCCGCGCCACTACGACCCGATGACGGCCTACCTGCTCGCGGCGGCGGGCCTCGTCTGACAGTGCGCCGTACGGGACGTCTGATGTTCCGTCAACACTGAGGTGCGGCCCCGCGGGACGGGGCCGCACGTCGTCAGTTCCCGGTCGGCTCAGTGACCGCCGCCACCGCCACCGCCGCCGTGGCCTCCGCCACCGCCGCCGTGACCGCCGCCGCCACCGCCGTGACCGCCGCCACCGCCGCCGTGACCGCCGCCACCGCCGCCGTGACCGCCGCCACCGCCGTGACCGCCACCACCGCCGTGGTCGCCGCCGCCACCATGGTCGCCACCGCCACCGTGGTCGCCTCCATAGTCCCTGCTGTAGGAACTCTGGTCGGTGTGGTCCGCGGCTGAGGCGGTTGCGGCCGTGCCGATCGCGGCACCTCCGGCCAGCAGCACACCGCCGGCGGAGATCGCGACGAGACGCCTCGCTCGCTGTGATCGCATGGGAATACCTTCCATTTCCATCGTCTCTCCCGGCTCCCTGGGGGAGGCGCGAGGTGGATGGCCGTCGCCGCTGCGAAAGGGGAAGAACGCGGCGCGGTCTTCAGGTGTCGCCGCAGCCAGGAGGAACTGGGGAACGAAACGGCGCCGGGCACCTCGTAACGGGTCTGCCGGGCATGCCGTTCACTGCGGCTTCCACTCAGAGAGCCTAGTCCCACATAGGTCACGCGTCATCTCGGAGAGCACCCGGGTCACACCCGTCTCGGCACCCGGACGACACCCTCCTGGATGACCGAGATGGCGAGCCGCCCGTCCTGGGTGTAGATGCGGGCCTGGCCGAGGCCCCGGCCGCCGTGCGCCGACGGTGACTCCTGGTCGTACAGCAGCCATTCGTCGGCCCGGAAGGGGCGGTGGAACCACATCGCGTGGTCCAGGGAGGCGCCGACGACGTCCCCGACGGCCCAGCCGCCGCGCCCGTGCGCGAGCAGCACGGAGTCCAGCAGGGTCATGTCGGAGACGTAGGTGGCGAGGACGACGTGCAGCAGGGGTTCGTCGACGGCGCCGCCGAGCTTGCCGTTGGTGCGGAACCACACCTGGGAGTGCGGCTCCCGCGGCTCGCCGTACCGCCCGTACGGCGGCTCGTCCACGTACCTGAGGTCGATGGCCTCGCGCGCCTGGAGGAACCGCTCCACGACGTCGGCGGCGAGGTGGCCGTAGCCGCCCAGCCGTTCCTGGGAGGTTGGCAGCGTCGCCGGGTCGGGCGCGGCGGGCATGGGCGCCTGGTGCTCCAGCCCGTCCTCATACACCTGGAAGGACGCCGACAGGTGGAAGATCGGCTTGCCGTGCTGCACGGCGACCACCCGGCGGGTGGTGAAGGACCGGCCGTCACGGATGCGGTCCACGGTGTACACGATCGGCGCGTCCGGGTCGCCGGGGCGCAGGAAGTACGCGTGCAGGGAGTGGGCGGGCCGGTCCGCGGGGACCGTCCGCCCGGCGGCGACCAGCGCCTGCGCCGCGACCTGCCCGCCGAAGACGCGCGGGACGACGGCGGAGCGGGACCGGCCGCGGAAGATGTTCTCCTCGATCTGCTCCAGGTCGAGCAGATCGAGGAGGTCCTGGAGTGCCTGGCTCATGGTGTGCGGTGGTACCGGAACAGTGATCGCGCGCCGGTGTCCGGGGCCTTACAGGCCCATGTCCTTGGCGATGATCGTCTTCATGATCTCGCTGGTACCGCCGTAGATGCGGTTGACACGGTTGTCCGCGTACAGGCGGGCGATCGGGTACTCGTTCATGTAGCCGTAGCCGCCGTGGAGCTGGAGGCAGCGGTCGATCACGCGGTGGGCGACCTCGGTGCAGAAGAGCTTCGCGGAGGCGGCCTCGGCGGGAGTCAGCTCACCGGCGTCCAGGGCCTCCAGGGCGCGGTCGGCGACCGCCTCGGCGGCGTCCACCTCGGCCTGGCAGGCGGCCAGCTCGAACTTGGTGTTCTGGAAGTGGGCGACCGGCTTGCCGAAGACGGTGCGCTCCTGCACGTACTGCTTGGCGAACCGGACGGCGGCCTTGGCCTGGGCGTAGGCGCCGAAGGCGATGCCCCAGCGCTCG
Organism: Streptomyces canarius; assembly: GCF_014650735.1. Taxonomy (NCBI): domain Bacteria; kingdom Bacillati; phylum Actinomycetota; class Actinomycetes; order Kitasatosporales; family Streptomycetaceae; genus Streptomyces; species Streptomyces canarius. The sequence continues at coordinate 89,800 of NZ_BMVN01000007.1, read as the reverse complement.
GAGGCCAGGTTGTGGCCGAGGTAGGAGAAGCCCTTGTTCTCCTCGCCGAGCAGGTCCTCGACCGGGACCTTGACGTCGACGAAGGCCAGCTCGGCGGTGTCGGAGGTGCGCAGGCCCAGCTTGTCCAGCTTGCGGCCGATGGAGTAGCCCTCGGACGTGGTGTCCACGGCGAACAGGGAGATGCCGTGGCGGCGGTCCTCGGCGGTCGGCGCGGCCGTGCGGGCGCAGACGATCACCTTGTCGGCGTGCACACCGCCGGTGATGAAGGTCTTGGCGCCGTTGAGGACGTAGTGCGTGCCGTCCTCGGAGAGCTTGGCGGTGGTCTTCATGCCCGCGAGGTCGGAGCCGGTGCCCGGCTCGGTCATCGCGATGGCCCACATCTCCTCGCCGGTGACGAACTTCGGCAGGTAGCGCTTCTTCTGCTCGTCGGTGGCGAGCATCTTGATGTAGGGCAGGGCGAGCAGCACGTGCACGCCGGAGCCGCCGAACTGCACGCCGGCGCGGGCGGTCTCCTCGTAGAGGACGGCCTCGAACTTGTGGGTGTCCAGGCCCGCGCCGCCGAACTCCTCGGGCACGCTGATGCCGAAGATGCCCAGCTCGCCGAGCTTGTAGTAGAAGTCGCGCGGCGCCTGGCCGGCGGCGAACCACTCGTCGTACACCGGCACGACCTCGGCCTCGATGAAGGCGCGAAGGGTCTCCCGGAACGCCTCGTGATCCTCGTTGAACACCGTACGGCGCACGCCGCCACCTCCACGTACCTGACATCGGCATGTCTAAGCGCTTGCTCACTCACCGTACCGGCGAGTACGGAATCCCGTCCAGGGGGGTCCCGCCGTAACGCTCGTCACGCTTCCCCCAGGGGTCCGGCCCGGAGATCGCCGGTGACCCCCGGCCATGCCGGTCGTCACGGCTCCCCCGCCATCGGTGCAGCGGGCCTCAGGTCATGTCGCCGACCTGTGTGAACGGCGCGGCCGGGCTACTCCTCGCCCGCCGCCTCGAACGCGCCCCGCGCCATGCGGTGCAGCAGGGCCGCCGTCGTGCCCCGGCCGGGCAGCGTGCCGGCGCGGCCGAGGTGGGGGGTGGAGTTGAGCAGGCCGAAGACCGAGTGGACGGCCGAGCGGGCGGCCGGTTCGGTCAGGCCCGGGTACACCGCGCGGACCACCTCCACCCACAGCTCCACGTACTGCCGCTGGAGCTGCCGCACCAGCTTGCGGTCACTGTCCCGCAGGCGGTCCAGCTCGCGGTCGTGCAGGGTGATCAGCGGGCGGTCGTCCAGGGCGAAGTCGATGTGGCCCTCGATCAGGGAGTCGAGGATGCGGGTCGCGGGGACCCCGTCGGCCTCCGCCAGCCGGCGCTTGGCCCCGGTCAGCAACTGCCCGCTGATGCCGACCAGCAGCTCGGCGAGCATCGCGTCCTTGCCCGGGAAGTGCCGGTAGAGGCCGGGGCCGCTGATGCCGACCGCGGCACCTATCTCGTCGACGCCGACGCCGTGGAACCCGCGCTCGGCGAACAGCCGGGCGGCCTCCTTGAGGATCTGCTCACGGCGGGTGGGGGCGTCGGTTCTGGTGGCCATGCCGACAATTCTAGACAGCGAGGTTAGCGGTCGTTAACCTGGTGGCGATGGTTAACGCTCATTAACAGGTTCGATCACCGGTGAGGGGAACCGCAGGATGCAGGAGGCACCGGAGCTTCAGAGCGCGGCAGATCCCGCGTCGGAGGCCTGGCGGGCCAATGAACAGGCGCATCTCGCCCTCGTGGAGGAACTGCGCGCCAAGCTGGCCGCGGCGGCCCTCGGCGGCGGCGAGAAGGCGCGGGCCCGGCACACCGCGCGCGGCAAGCTGCTGCCGAGGGACAGGGTGGACACGCTGCTCGACCCGGGCTCGCCCTTCCTGGAGCTGGCCCCGCTCGCGGCCGACGGGATGTACGAGGGACAGGCCCCGGCCGCCGGGGTGATCGCCGGGATCGGCCGGGTCAGCGGACGCGAGTGCGTGATCGTCGCGAACGACGCCACGGTCAAGGGCGGCACGTACTACCCGATGACGGTGAAGAAGCACCTGCGCGCCCAGGAGGTGGCCCTCGACAACCGGCTGCCGTGTGTCTACCTGGTCGACTCCGGCGGGGCCTTCCTGCCGATGCAGGACGAGGTCTTCCCGGACCGGGACCACTTCGGGCGGATCTTCTACAACCAGGCCCGGATGTCCGGCGCGGGCATCCCGCAGATCGCGGCCGTGCTCGGCTCCTGCACGGCCGGCGGGGCGTACGTCCCGGCCATGAGCGACGAGGCCGTGATCGTGCGCGGCCAGGGCACGATCTTCCTGGGCGGCCCGCCCCTGGTGAAGGCGGCCACCGGCGAGGTCGTGACGGCGGAGGAGCTGGGCGGCGGCGAGGTCCACTCCCGGGTCTCCGGGGTCACCGACCACCTCGCCGAGGACGACGCGCACGCGCTCAGGATCGTCCGGAACATCGTCGCCACGCTCCCGGTCCGGCAGTCCCCGCCCTGGGAGGTCACGCCCGTCACGGAGCCGAAGGTGGACCCCTACGGGCTCTACGGCGCGGTCCCGGTCGACCCCCGCACCCCCTACGACGTCCGCGAGATCATCGCGCGCGTGGTCGACGGCTCCCGGTTCGCCGAGTTCAAGAGCGAGTTCGGGCAGACCCTGGTCACCGGCTTCGCGCGCGTCCACGGCCACCCGGTCGGGATCGTCGCCAACAACGGCATCCTGTTCTCCGAGTCCGCCCAGAAGGGCGCGCACTTCATCGAGCTGTGCGACCAGCGCGGCATCCCGCTGGTGTTCCTCCAGAACATCTCCGGCTTCATGGTCGGCAAGGACTACGAGGCGGGCGGCATCGCCAAGCACGGCGCCAAGATGGTGACCGCGGTCGCCTGCACGCGCGTGCCGAAGCTGACGGTCGTCGTCGGCGGTTCCTACGGCGCGGGCAACTACTCGATGTGCGGCCGGGCCTACTCCCCCCGCTTCCTGTGGATGTGGCCGAACGCCAAGATCTCCGTCATGGGCGGCGAGCAGGCCGCGTCCGTGCTGGCGACCGTCAAGCGGGACCAGCTGGAGGCGCGCGGGGAGTCCTGGCCCGCCGAGGACGAGGAGGCGTTCAAGGCGCCCGTCCGCGCGCAGTACGAACGCCAGGGCAACGCCTACTACGCCACCGCCCGGCTCTGGGACGACGGCGTGATCGACCCGCTGGAGACCCGTCAGGTGCTGGGCCTCGCCCTGACGGCCTGCGCCAACGCGCCCCTGGGAGACCCCCAGTTCGGCGTCTTCCGGATGTGAGGAGGGGAACCGTGTTCGACACAGTGCTGGTGGCCAACCGGGGCGAGATCGCCGTACGCGTCATCCGTACGCTCCGCTCGCTGGGCGTGCGCTCGGTGGCGGTCTTCTCCGACGCCGACGCCGACGCGCGGCACGTCCGGGAGGCCGACACTGCGGTACGGATCGGTCCGGCGCCGGCCGCCGAGAGCTATCTGTCGGTGGAGCGGCTGCTTCGGGCCGCCGCCCGCACCGGCGCCCAGGCCGTCCACCCCGGCTACGGCTTCCTCGCGGAGAACGCGGGCTTCGCGCGCGCCTGCGAGGAGGCGGGGCTGGTGTTCATCGGCCCGCCGGCGGACGCCATCGCGCTCATGGGCGACAAGATCCGCGCCAAGGAGACGGTGCAGGCGGCCGGGGTGCCGGTGGTGCCGGGCGGCCGGGACCCCGAGCTCGCCGAGGCGGCCCGCGCCCTGGGCGCCCCCGTGCTGCTCAAGCCGTCCGCCGGGGGCGGCGGCAAGGGCATGCGGCTGGTGCGGGACATGACCGTGCTGGAGGAGGAGATCGCCGCCGCCCGCCGCGAGGCCCGCGCCTCCTTCGGCGACGACACCCTGCTGGTGGAGCGGTGGGTCGACCGGCCCCGGCACATCGAGATCCAGGTGCTGGCCGACGGCCACGGCACCGTGGTCCACCTGGGCGAGCGCGAGTGCTCCCTCCAGCGGCGCCACCAGAAGATCATCGAAGAGGCGCCGAGCGTGCTCCTCGACGAGGAGACCCGGGCCGCGATGGGCGAGGCGGCCGTCCAGGCGGCCCGCTCGTGCGGGTACCGGGGCGCGGGCACGGTGGAGTTCATCGTCCCGGGCGGCGACCCTTCGCAGTACTACTTCATGGAGATGAACACCCGGCTCCAGGTGGAGCACCCGGTCACCGAACTCGTCACCGGGCTGGACCTGGTGGAGTGGCAGCTGCGGGTGGCCGCCGGGGAGCCGCTGGGGTTCGCGCAGGAGGACCTGCGGCTGACCGGCCACGCGGTGGAGGCCCGGATCTGCGCGGAGGACCCCGCGCGCGGGTTCCTGCCGTCCGGTGGCACGGTCCTGCTGCTGGGCGAACCGCAGGGCGACGGTGTGCGCACCGACTCCGGGCTCACCGAGGGCACCGAGGTGGGCAGCCTGTACGACCCGATGCTGTCCAAGGTGATCGCGTACGGCCCCGACCGCGAGACGGCGCTCAGGAAGCTCCGCTCGGCGCTCGCGGAGACGGTCACGCTGGGCGTGCAGACCAACGCCGGGTTCCTGCGCCGGCTGCTCGCCCATCCGGCGGTCGTGGCGGGCGAGTTGGACACGGGCCTGGTCGAACGCGTCGTGGACGACCTGGTCTCCACGGACGTGCCCGAGGAGGTCTACGAGGCCGCGGCGGCCGTACGCCTGGAGCGGCTCCAGCCGCGTGCGGAGGGCTGGACCGACCCCTTCTCCGTGCCGAGCGGCTGGCGCCTCGGCGGCACCCCGAAGCCGCCCGCCTTCCACCTGCGGGCGCAGGACCCGGTGACGTACTCGCCGCGCGGCACCTACACCGTCAGCGGCGATCGCGTGACCGTCACCCTGGACGGCGTCCGGCACACCTTCCGCCGGGCCGGTGACTGGATCGGCCGCGACGGCGACGCCTGGCAGGTGCGCGACCACGACCCGGTGGCCGCGTCGCTGAACCGCGCGGCCCACGCGGGTGCCGACTCGCTCACCGCGCCCATGCCCGGCACGGTGACGGTGGTCAAGGTGGCCGTCGGCGACGAAGTGACCGCCGGGCAGAGCCTGCTGGTGGTGGAGGCGATGAAGATGGAGCACGTCATCTCCGCCCCGCACGCCGGCACGGTCGCCGAGCTGGACGTGACGCCCGGCACGACGGTCGCCATGGACCAGGTGCTGGCCGTCATCGCCCCCAAGGAGGCAGCGGAATGAGCGTCGACGGCCTGCCCATGGTCGTACCGGCCCCGGGCCTGCCCGCGCGGGTGCGGATCCACGAGGTCGGCGCGCGGGACGGGTTGCAGAACGAGAAGACGGCCGTGCCGACGGCGGTGAAGGCGGAGTTCATCCGGCGGCTGGCCGGCGCGGGCCTGACGACGATCGAGGCGACGAGCTTCGTGCACCCCGAGTGGGTGCCCCAGCTCGCGGACGCCAAGGAGCTGTTCCCGCTGGTGAGCGACCTTCCCGGAGCCGCCCTGCCGGTGCTGGTCCCCAACCGGCGCGGCCTGGACCGGGCACTGGCCCTCGGCGCCGAACGCGTCGCCGTGTTCGCCAGCGCCACCGAGTCCTTCGCGAAGGCCAACCTCAACCGCACGCTGGACGAGTCGCTGGCGGTGTTCGAGCCGGTGGTCCGGCAGGCCAAGGACCAGGGCGTGCACGTGCGCGGCTATGTCTCCATGTGCTTCGGCGACCCGTGGGAGGGCCCGGTGCCGCCGCACCAGGTGGCCCGGGTGTGCACGGCCCTGCGGGACATGGGCTGTGACGAGCTGAGCCTCGGCGACACGATCGGCGTGGCCACGGCCGGTCAGGTGCGCGAGCTGCTCGGGCTGCTGAACGAGCGGGGCGTGCCGACGGAGGTGATCGGCGTGCACTTCCACGACACCTACGGCCAGGCGCTCGCCAACACGCTGGCGGCGCTCCAGCACGGCGTCACCACGGTCGACGCCTCCGCCGGCGGCCTCGGCGGCTGCCCGTACGCCAAGTCCGCCACCGGCAACCTCGCCACCGAAGACCTCGTCTGGATGCTGCACGGGCTCGGCATCGAGACGGGTGTCGACCTCGGCCGTCTGACCGCCACGAGCGTGTGGATGGCCGAACAGCTGGGCCGCCCCAGCCCGTCCCGTACCGTCCGCGCTCTCTCCCACAAGGACCAGTGATCAGCATGGACCACCGTCTCAGCCCCGAGCTGGAGGACCTCCGCCGTACGGTGGAGGAGTTCGCGCACGATGTCGTGGCGCCGAAGATCGGCGACTTCTACGAGCGGCACGAGTTCCCGTACGAGATCGTCAGGGAGATGGGCCGCATGGGCCTGTTCGGGCTGCCGTTCCCGGAGGAGTACGGCGGGATGGGCGGCGACTACCTGGCGCTCGGCATCGCGCTGGAGGAGCTGGCCCGCGTCGACTCGTCGGTGGCCATCACCCTGGAGGCGGGGGTCTCGCTGGGCGCGATGCCGCTGCACCTGTTCGGCACGGAGGAGCAGAAGCGCACGTGGCTGCCCCGGCTGTGCGCGGGCGAGATCCTGGGCGCGTTCGGCCTCACGGAACCCGACGGCGGCAGCGACGCGGGGGCGACCCGTACGACGGCACGCCTCGACCCGGACACGGACGAGTGGGTGATCAACGGCTCGAAGTGCTTCATCACCAACTCGGGCACGGACATCACGGCACTGGTGACCGTCACCGCCGTCACCGGCCGCAAGCCGGACGGCCGGCCGGAGATCTCGGCGATCATCGTCCCGTCGGGCACGCCGGGCTTCACGGTGGCGGCGCCCTACTCGAAGGTCGGCTGGAACGCGTCGGACACCCGTGAGCTGTCGTTCACCGACGTCCGGGTCCCCGCCGCCAACCTGCTGGGCGAACAGGGCCGGGGCTACGCCCAGTTCCTGCGCATCCTGGACGAGGGCCGCATCGCCATCGCGGCCCTGGCGACGGGCCTGGCCCAGGGCTGTGTGGACGAATCGGTCAAGTACGCCAAGGAACGCCACGCCTTCGGCAAGCCCATCGGCGCCAACCAGGCCATCCAGTTCAAGATCGCCGACATGGAGATGAAGGCCCACACCGCCCGCCTCGCCTGGCGCGACGCCGCCAGCCGTCTGGTGGCCGGCGATCCCTTCAAGAAGGAGGCGGCCCTGGCCAAGCTCTACTCCTCCACGGTCGCCGTCGACAACGCCCGCGAGGCCACCCAGATCCACGGCGGCTACGGCTTCATGAACGAGTACCCGGTGGCCCGTATGTGGCGCGACTCCAAGATCCTGGAGATCGGCGAGGGCACGAGCGAGGTCCAGCGGATGCTGATCGCCCGCGAACTGGGCCTGGTGAGCTGACCCGGAGCCCGGCCCACCCGCACGGGACCGGCAGCACCGGCCGCCGGTCCCGTGTCATCGCGCACTGTCCCCGCCGTCGTCCGGGCGCGGACGCCGGGCCTCGTCCACGACGCGCCGCCAGGACCGGATCACATCGGGCACCTGGTCCAGAAGCCCCTTCAGGGCGGACAGAGCCGCGGACACGACGCCCGCCACGCCGAGAATCGCCAGGGTGATCTGTAGATCCACGCTCGGTTCCTCCTGAGCCGGAGGGTGGCCGAGCCGAGGGATGACCGCGTATGCGAGGGCAGGTGTCTCAGGCCGACCACCCGAAATACGGATGACCAACTGAGGCCCTGCCGACGTACAGGCCATGTATGCGGTTGTCGCGATTGACGCGGGGTCGGCTCACGCCGGCCACCACGCCCGAAAGGGACGTCGGACCCGTTCCCGTCGCAGCCGGCTGTGCCGGCCGTGCGGTGCCGACTGTAGCCGCGCGGACCCCGGCCTGTCCGCCGTACCGCCAACTCCGGGCCCGTCGGCGGTTGTCTGCCGGGCGCGCACCGGTCGAACGGGCAGGCACCCGCCCCCTGGACATCAGGTGAGGTTAGGCTAACCTACCTTCGAACTTGTCCGGCGGGCGCTCCGCCCCGTTCGAAAGCAGTCATACCCATGCCCCATGCCCGTGTCACCCACCTCACTCGCCGTGGCCTGCTCGCCGCCGGCGGCGCCCTCGGACTCGGTGCCGCGCTCGCCGCCTGCGGGGACGACACGGGCAAAGACAGCGGCTCCGGCGCGGAGGCGAAGGCCGGCCCGTCCGGGCCCTGGTCCTTCAAGGACGACCGCGGCACGACCGTGAAGCTGGACAAGGTCCCCGCGAACATCGTCGCGTTCACCGGTGTCGGCGCCGCGCTGTACGACTACGGCATCCAGGTGAAGGGCGTCTTCGGCCCGACGAGGACCACCGCCGGCAAGCCCGATGTCCAGGCCGGCGACATGGACATCAGCAAGGTGACGGTCCTCGGCAACACCTGGGGCCAGTTCAGCGTCGAGAAGTACGCCTCCCTCGCCCCGGACGTGCTCGTCTCCACGATGTTCGACGGCGCCGGCACCCTCTGGTACGTCCCCGAGGAGTCGAAGGAGAAGATCGCCCAACTGGCCCCCAGCGTCGGCATCTCCGTCTACGACCGCCGGCTCACCGAGCCGCTCCAGCGCATGTGGGGCCTCGCCGAGTCGCTCGGCGCGGACATGAAGGCCGCCAAGGTCACCGACGCCAAGAAGCGGTTCGAGGACGCCGCCGCCCGGCTGCGCGCCGCCGCCAAGGCCAAGCCCGGCATCAAGGTGATGGCCGGCAGCGCCAGCGACCAGCTGTTCTACGTCTCCGGCACCAACCTCTCCATCGACCTGGAGTACTTCAAGGCCCTCGGCGTGAACTTCGTGGAGCCGCCGGAGAGCGCCAAGAAGCAGGGCGGCGGCTGGTACGAGTCGCTGAGCTGGGAGAACGTCGACAAGTACCAGGCCGACATCATCATGATGGACGACCGCACCTCGGCCATCCAGCCCGCCGACATCACCAAGGCCACCTGGAAGAAGCTGCCCGCGGTGAAGGCGGGCCAGGTCATCGCCCGCTCCCCCGAGCCGATCCTGTCGTACGACAAGTGCGTGCCGCTGCTGACGAACCTGGCCGAGGCCCTGGAGAAGGCCAAGAAGGTCAGCTGACCCGCAGGCACCTCTGACAAAGCCCTGAACCCCCCTCTCAGGAGCCACACATGACGACGGCCGTAGCCGCCCCGTTCCGTTTCTTCTCCCTCCAGGTCGTACGGACGAGGCGGCTCGGTCCGTCCCTGGTCCGGGTCACCTTCGGCGGAGCCGATCTGCACGCCTTCCACTCGGACGGGCGCGACCAGTCCCTGTCGCTCTTCCTCCCGCATCCCGGGCAGACCGAGCCCGTCGTCCCGCTGGAACTGGGCGACAGCTGGTGGCAGGGGTGGCGGGAACTCCCGGACGACGTACGGGCGGTGATGCGCTCGTACACGCTCCGGGCGCTGCGCCGCGACCCCGACGAGATCGACGTCGACTTCGCCCTGCACGGCGTGGAGCCGGGTGCGGCCACGCCCGCCGGCCCCGCCTCCCGCTGGGCCGCCCGTGCCGCCGCCGGTAACCGGGTGCTGCTGCTCGGCCCGGCCGTCGCCGACAACCGGGCGATCCGGTTCCGTCCGCCCGAGGACACCGGTCCCGTCGTGCTGTGCGGCGACGAGACCGCCGTACCCGCCGCGACCGCGATCCTCGAAGCCCTTCCCGCCGGCACCCGGGCCCGGGCCTGGCTGGAGGTGCCGCACGCCGGTGACATCCAGGACGTGCGCACGGAGGCGGACGCGGAGATCACCTGGCTCGTACGGCACGGCGGGTCCCCCCTGGCCGTCGACGCCGTACGAGCCGCCGCCCTGCCGGACGCCGAGCGGGCGTACGTGTGGATCGCCGGCGAGTCCGGTCGGGTGAAGGCGCTGCGGCGGCACTTCGTCGGTGAGCGCGGGGTGGACCGGCGACGCGTCACCTTCGTCGGCTACTGGCGGCAGGGGATGACGGAGGAGCAGCTCCGGACCGCCGGATAAACCTGACCTGTCGTGGCATCGGTCACGGGTCACGGCATGTCCCGACCCGTGAAACTTAGGTTAGGCTAACCTAAGTTGATCTCGCACGGATCGTCCCCTCGGAGGACCCCCACATGCGCTCGCACCTGCTCAATGGCCTCACCGCGGAGCACTACCGCCGCTCCGTGACCGAAGGAGTCGAGCGGGTGGCGGCCAAACTCGCCACCACCGACCGTCCGTTCACCGGCGTCACCGTGGACGCCCTCTCCCCCACCGTCGACGCGATCGACCTCGACCGCCCGCTGGGCGACACCCTCGCCGTGCTGGACGAACTGGAGGACGTCTACCTCCGGGACGCGGTCTACTTCCACCACCCCCGCTACCTCGCCCACCTCAACTGCCCGGTCGTCATCCCGGCGGTGCTGGCCGAGGCCGTGCTCTGCGCGGTCAACTCCTCACTGGACACCTGGGACCAGTCGGCCGGCGGCACCCTCATCGAGCGCAAGCTCATCGACTGGACGGCCGCCCGCATCGGCCTCGGCCCGGCCGCCGACGGCGTCTTCACCTCCGGCGGCACCCAGTCCAACCTCCAGGCGCTGTTGCTGGCCCGCGAGGAGGCCAAGGGCGACGACCTGGCGAAACTGCGCGTCTTCGCCTCCGAGGCCAGCCACTTCAGCGTCAGGAAGTCCGCGAAACTGCTCGGGCTCGGGCCGGACGCCGTCGTCACCGTGCCCGTCGACCACGACAAGCGCATGCAGACGGTCGCCCTCGCCCACGAGCTGGAGCGCTGCCGGCAGGACGGCCTGATCCCCATGGCCGTCGTCGCCACCGCCGGCACCACCGACTTCGGCTCCATCGACCCGCTCCCGGAGATCGCCGGGCTGTGCGCCCAGTACGGCGTCTGGATGCACGTCGACGCGGCCTACGGCTGCGGCCTGCTCGCCTCCCTGAAGTACCGGGACCGGATCGACGGCATCGAGCGCGCCGACTCGGTCACCGTCGACTACCACAAGTCCTTCTTCCAGCCGGTCAGTTCGTCCGCCGTGCTGGTCCGGGACGCGGCCACCCTGCGGCACGCCACCTACCACGCGGAGTACCTCAACCCGCGCCGCATGGTGCTGGAACGCATCCCCAACCAGGTCGACAAGTCCCTCCAGACCACCCGCCGCTTCGACGCCCTCAAGCTGTGGATGACGCTGCGCACGATGGGCGCCGACGGCATCGGGCAGCTCTTCGACGAGGTCTGCGACCTGGCCCGGGAGGGCTGGAAGCTGCTCGCGGCCGACCCCCGCTACGACGTCGTCGTCGAGCCCGGCCTCTCCACCCTCGTCTTCCGCTACATCCCGGCGGCCGTCACCGACCCGGCCGAGATCGACCGGGCCAACCTGTACGCCCGCAAGGCCCTGTTCGCCTCCGGTGACGCCGTCGTCGCGGGCACCAAGACGGGGGGCCGCCACTACCTGAAGTTCACCCTGCTCAACCCCGAGACACGGACGGCCGACATCGCCGCCGTCCTCGATCTGATCGCCGGCCACGCCGAGCAGTACCTGGGAGAGTCCCTTGACCGCGCGTCCTGAAGCCCACGGCAAGACCTACGACTTCGTGGGGATCGGGCTCGGCCCCTTCAACCTCGGGCTCGCCTGCCTCACCGAGCCGATCGCCGAACTGGACGGCGTCTTCCTGGAGTCCAAGCCCGGCTTCGAGTGGCACGCCGGCATGTTCCTGGACGGCGCCCACCTCCAGACCCCGTTCATGTCGGACCTGGTCACCCTGGCCGACCCGACGTCGCCGTACTCCTTCCTGAACTACCTGAAGGAGAAGGGCAGACTGTACTCGTTCTACATCCGCGAGAACTTCTACCCGCTGCGGGTCGAGTACGACGACTACTGCCGCTGGGCCGCGAACAAGCTGAGCAGCGTCCGCTTCGGCACCACGGTCACCGAGGTGACGTACGAGGACGAGCGGTACACCGTGCGCACCGGCGCCGGGGACACCTACCGGGCCCGGCACCTGGTCCTCGGCACCGGCACGGTCCCCTTCGTGCCCCAGGCGTGCCAGGAACTGGGCGGCGACTTCCTGCACACCTCCCAGTACATGCACCGCAAGGCGGAGCTGCTGGAGAAGAGGTCCATCACGATCGTCGGCAGCGGCCAGAGCGCGGCCGAGATCTACCACGAACTGCTCGCCGGGATCGACGTCCACGGCTACCGGCTCAACTGGGTCACCCGCTCCCCGCGGTTCTTCCCGCTGGAGTACACCAAACTGACCCTGGAGATGACCTCCCCGGACTACGTCGACTACTTCCGGGCGCTGCCCGAGGAGACCCGCTACCGGCTGGAGAAGCAGCAGAAGGGCCTGTTCAAGGGCATCAACTCGGACCTCATCGACGCGATCTTCGACCTGCTGTACCAGAAGAACGTCGAGAGCGGCGACCGCCCGGTCCCCACCCGGCTGCTCACCAACTCCTCGCTGCGCACGGCGACGTACCAGGACGGCGCGTACACGCTCGGCTTCCACCAGGACGAGCAGGGCAAGGACTTCGAGATCCGCACCGAGGGCCTGGTCCTGGCCACCGGCTACCACTACACCCCGCCGGCCTTCCTCGCCCCGGTCCAGGGCCGGCTCCGCTTCGACGGCCACGGACGCTTCGACGTCGCCCGCAACTACTCCGTCGACGTCACCGGCCGCGGGGTCTTCCTCCAGAACGCCGGCGTGCACACCCACAGCATCACCAGCCCCGACCTGGGCATGGGCGCGTACCGGAACGCGTACATCATCCGGGAACTGCTCGGCACGGAGTACTACCCGGTGGAGAAGACCATCGCCTTCCAGGAGTTCGCGGTATGACCGGCACGACCATGACCTTCACGTTCCGTCCCGTCGACCCGCTGACGGACGCCGAGCTGCTGCACTCCTGGGTCACCCATCCCAAGGCGGCCTTCTGGATGATGCGGGACGCGCGGCTGGAGGACGTCGAGCGCGCCTACATGGAGATCGCGGCGGACGAGCACCACCACGCGCTGCTCGGGCTGCGCGACGGCACGCCCGCCTTCCTGACGGAGACGTACGACCCCGCGCACCGGGAGCTGACCGGGCTGTACGAGGCGCGGCCGGGCGATGTCGGGATGCACTTCCTGACCCCGGCCACCGACACCCCCGAGCACGGGTTCACCAGGGCCGTCATCACCGCCGTCATGGCCCGTCTCTTCGAGGACCCGGCCGTGCGGCGGGTCGTCGTCGAGCCGGACGTCCGCAACACGGCCGTGCACGCCCTGAACGCGGCCGTCGGGTTCGTGCCCGAGCGGGAGATCGACAAGCCGGAGAAGCGGGCGCTGCTGAGCTTCTGCACCCGCGAGCAGTTCGAGAAGGCGGTGACCGCATGACCCTCGCCGACGCCGTGGCCCATCTGTCCCCCGAGCGCTGGGCGACCGCCAACCGGCTGCTGCTGCGCAAGGCGCTCGCCGAGTTCGCGCACGAGCGGCTGATCACGCCCGAGGAGGACGGCGGCCGGTACGTCGTCCGCAGCGACGACGGGCTCACCGCCTACCGGTTCAGCGCCGTGCGCAGGGCCCTGGACCACTGGGAGATCGACGCCGGCTCCCTCACCCGGCACCGCGAGGGTGCCGAACTCCCGCCGGCCGCGCTGGACTTCTTCATCGAGCTGAAGGAGTCGCTGGGACTGAGCGACGAGGTCCTGCCGGTCTACCTGGAGGAGATCTCCTCGACCCTCTCGGGCACCTGCTACAAGCTCACCAAGCCCCGCGTGACCTCGGCCGAGCTGGCCCGCAGCGGCTTCCAGGCGATCGAGACCGGGATGACCGAGGGCCACCCGTGCTTCGTCGCGAACAACGGGCGGCTCGGCTTCGGTGTCCACGAGTACCTGTCGTACGCGCCGGAGACGGCGAGTCCGCTGCGGCTGGTGTGGCTGGCCGCGCACCGCTCGCGGGCCGCCTTCACGGCCGGGGCCGGAATCGAGTACGAGTCCTTCCTGCGGGACGAGCTGGGCGAGAAGGCGGTGGAACGGTTCCGTGCCGTCCTCACCGACCAGGGCCTGGACCCCGCCGACTACCTGTTCATCCCGGTCCACCCCTGGCAGTGGTGGAACAAGCTCAGCGTCACGTTCGCCGCCGAGGTGGCCCGCCGGCACCTCGTCTGCCTGGGCGAGGGCGACGACGAGTACCTCGCCCAGCAGTCGATCCGCACCTTCTTCAACACCAGCGACCCGCGCAAGCACTACGTGAAGACCGCCCTGTCGGTCCTCAACATGGGGTTCATGCGGGGCCTGTCCGCCGCCTACATGGAGGCGACCCCGGCCATCAACGACTGGCTGGCCCGGCTGATCGACAGCGACCCGGTGCTCAAGGCGGCCGGCCTCACGATCATCCGGGAGCGGGCCGCCGTCGGCTACCGGCACCTGGAGTACGAGCGGGCCACCGACCGCTACTCGCCGTACCGCAAGATGCTGGCCGCGCTGTGGCGGGAGAGCCCGGTGCCCTCGCTGCGGGACGGCGAGACCCTCGCCACCATGGCCTCGCTGCTGCACGTGGACGACGAGGGCGCCTCCTTCGCGGGCGCCCTGATCGAACGCTCGGGCCTGGCCCCCACGCAGTGGCTGCGGCAGTACCTGCGGGCCTACTACACCCCGCTGCTGCACAGCTTCTACGCCTACGACCTGGTGTTCATGCCGCACGGCGAGAACACGATCCTGGTGCTGCGGGACGGGGCCGTGCAGCGGGCGGTCTACAAGGACATCGCCGAGGAGATCGCCGTCATGGACCCGGACGCGGCCCTGCCGCCGCAGGTGCGGCGGATCCGTGTCGAGGTCCCCGAGGACAAGAAGCTGCTGTCCGTCTTCACGGACGTCTTCGACTGCTTCTTCCGCTTCCTCGCCGCCCGCCTCGCCGCCGAGGGCATCCTGGAGGAGGACGGCTTCTGGCGCACGGTCGCCGAGGTCACCCGCGAGTACCAGGAGGCCAACCCGCACCTGGCCGGCAGGTTCCGCCAGTACGACATGTTCGCCCCCGAGTTCGCGCTGTCCTGCCTGAACCGTCTCCAGCTGCGCAACAACAAGCAGATGGTGGACCTCGCCGACCCCTCCGGCGCGCTCCAGCTCGTCGGCACCCTGAAGAACCCGATCGCCGGGTTCTGACGGCACGCGGACCTGACGGGCACCCCGCAGTACGGTCCTGCGGGGTGCCCGTCGGGTGTCGGTCAGCGGGCCGGCCAGGGCACCTGTGGTGAGCGGTAGTAGTGGATGCCGAGGGCGTCCCAGCGGGGGCCCTGGGCCGCCAGCCGGACCCGGTAGGCGTTCCAGTCGTGGGTGGCCGCCGGTGACCAGCCCAGCTCGGCCGCGCCGGCGAGCCGGGGGAACGCCATGTACTCGATCTCGGCGGTGTCCGTCACGTTCTCCGTCCACAGGGCTGCCTCGACGCCCCGGACCGCCGAGGCCGGCACCCCGGCGAGATAGGCGCCCGGATCCCAGTCGTAGGACCGCTTCACCTCGACCAGGCCCGCCCAGTCCTGACCGGGCCCGGTGTCGCGCGTGTACTTCATGTCGAGGTAGGTCCGGTCGGCCGGGGACAGGATCAGGCCCGTGCCGTTCCGGGCGGCCTGGGCGACCTGTGCCTTCTCGGCCGCGCTGGTGTCGTCCAGACCCCAGTACTGGGCGAGGGCGCCCTTCGCCGGGTGCGCGCCGGTGAGCTGGTGCCAGCCGATGACGGTCTTGCCGTAGCGGGCGACGACCGGCTGCACCCGGTCCATGAACGTCACGTAGTCCGCGTGGCTGGTGGAGTGCGCCTCGTCGCCGCCGATGTGCAGATAGCGGCCGGGGGTGAGGGCGGCCAGCTCCCGGACGACATCGTCCACGAAGTCGTAGGTGGCCTTCTTGGGCACGCACAGCGAGCTGAAGCCGACCTCGGTCCCGGTGTACAGCGGGGGTGCCACGCCGTCGCAGTTGAGCCGCGCGTAGGAGGCGAGGGCCGCGTTGGTGTGGCCGGGCATGTCGATCTCGGGCACGACCTCCAGGTAGCGGGAGGCCGCGTACCGCACGATCTCCCGGTAGTCGGCCTTGGTGTAGTGGCCGCCCGGGCCGCCGCCGACCTGGGTGGAGCCGCCGTAGGAGGCCAGGCGCGGCCAGGAGTCGATCGCGATGCGCCAGCCCTGGTCGTCGCTGAGGTGAAGATGCAGCTCGTTGACCTTGTAGAGCGCCAACTGGTCGATGTACCGCTTCACTTGGGGAACGGTGAAGAAGTGCCGGGAGACGTCGAGCATGGCGCCCCGGTAGGCGTAGCGGGGGCGGTCCCGCACGGTGCCGCCGGCCACCGGCCAGGGGCCGGGCTGGACGGTCTTCTCCTCGACGGCCGCCGGGAGGAGCTGGCGCAGGGTCTGGACGCCGTGGAAGAGGCCGGCGGGGGTGCGCGCGGTGAGGGTGACACCGCCCGCGCCGCTGTGCAGCCGGTAGCCCTCGGCGCCGAAGTCGCCCCGCGTCAGGCGGAGTCGGATGCCGCCGGTGCCGTGGTCGGTGACCGGCAGCGGATAGCCGGTGGCCGGGCGCAGCAGGCCGGCCAGGTAGCCGCCGATGCGGCGGACCTCGGCGGATCCGTCGACGCGGACCCGGGTGTCCCGGGTGATGCGGTACGGCGTTCCGCCGGGCGTCACCGAGGCGGGGGCCGGGACCACCCGGTCCAGGGGGGTCGGGACTGCGGCCTGCGCCGTGCGGTCCGCGCCGAGGGTGACGACGCCGGCCGCCGCGAGCAGCAGCAGGGAACCGAGGACGTGGGACAGGCGGGGAGTCGTGCTGTGGTTCCGTCTCACAAGCGCTCCCTTCGGAAGGGGGTGACCGTCAGACTTGGTCGAGACCACTGTCCCGCAGATCGGGTGGAACAATCCCCGCATGGCGGAAATCATCCAGAAGGACGGTACTTGGGCCTTCGACGGGGATGCCCTGCGCCTCACCCCGGGCCGGGACAAGGACGTGGGCCTGCTCCGCCGCGAGCTGGGCGAACTCATCGTACCGCTCGGGGCCTTGGCCGGTGTCTCCTTCGAACAGGGCCGGAAGTCGGGGCGGCTCAGGCTGCGGCTGCGCGACGGCGCCGACCCGCTGCTGCACGCCACCGGCGGCCGGCTCGCCGAGCCGCACGACCCGTACCGGCTGACGGTGGAGCCCGACCGGTACGGCGTCGCCGAGTACGTCGCCGACGAGGTGCGCGACGCCCTGCTGCTGGAGGGGGTGCCCCCGGAGCCGGTCGACGGGTATCTGCTGCCGGGCCCGCCGGTGCCGGTGTCCGCCTCGGCCGGGGACGGCACGGCGGTCTTCGACGGGGAGCGGGTGCGGCTGGAGTGGAACTGGAAGACCGAGGAGGCCAAGGCCTCCGCCGGGCCGCGCACGATCCCCCTCGCGGACATCACCGGCGTCGAGTGGCAGCCGGCGGCCGGCCTGGAGAACGGGCACCTGCGGTTCCTGGTGCGCGGCGCCCCGGTCACCGCACCGCCCAAGTACGACCCGAACGCGGTCGAGCTGTGGGGCTTCAAGAGGGATCCGCTGATGGCCCTGGTCGCGGCGGCGGTGCAGGCGCGCCTGCCGCATCCTTCGGCGGCGGAGCCGGACGTGCGGCAGGACGCTCCCCGGCCGGCCGGGGAGCCCGCCGGGGACGACCACGACGTGCTGCTGCGCCGGCTGCGCGAGCTGGGTGAGCTGCACCGCGACGGGGTGCTGACGGACGAGGAGTTCGCCCTGGCCAAGCGGGCGGTCCTCAAGCGCCTGTGAGGCAGGCGCCGGCGACGGAAGCGCCGGTGAGGACCACCCGCCGGCCCGTGGCCTACTTGGCCTTGCGGGACACCGTGAAGTGGTCGATGCGGTCGCCGGTCTCGGCGATGCCCGACACCGTCAGCGTGGTCTGCCGGCCCTTCGGCGCGGGCGCGACGTCCACGCGCAGGAAGGAGTAGTTGAGGTAACGCACCCGGGACCAGGTGACGGTCTCGTTGACCTTGCCGTCCTTGGTGTTGACGAACGAGGCGACGGAGTCGGTCTCGTGCTCGTGCCCCTCGTAGGAGTCCGGCGCGGAGAACGCGTACAGGCTGCGGCCGGCGGCGCCCGCGGTGACGTAGACCACACCGTCGGTCTCGGGGTAGGCCGTGCCGCCGATCGGCAGCTTCTTGGTGACCTTGCCCGCCTTGATGACGTCGGTGCGCTCGTACTGGTGGTTGTGGCCGTTGATGACCAGGTCCACCGTGTACTTCTCGAACAGCGGCACCCACTCCTGGCGCACTCCCCCCTCCGAGGCGTGCGCGGTGGAGGTGCAGTAGGCGCAGTGGTGGAAGAAGACGACGATGAAGTCGACGTCCTTGGCGGCGCGGAACCTCTTCAGCTGGCCTTCCAGCCACGTGGTCTGGGTTCCGCCGGATATGCCCAGGTTCGCCGGGATCTCGAAGGAGACGTCGTTGGCGTCGAGCGAGATGACCGCCGTGTTGCCGTAGACGAAGGAGTAGACGCCCGGCAGGTTCTTCTGGTCGGGGCCGTTGTCCGGGAGGGTCCAGCGGGCCTCCTCGCCGCCGTAGCCGTTGGGCGAGTACCAGGCCTCCATGTCGTGGTTGCCGTACGCGGGCATCCACGGGATCTGCTTGGCGACCGACTCGGTCTGGTACAGGAACTGGTCCCAGGTGCGCGAGTCGAAGCCGGTGTCGGTGGTCTTGCCCGCGCCGGCCGGGTCGCCGTAGGCGATGTCGCCGGCGTGCAGGTGGAAGGCCGGGTTCTGGCCGAGGATCAGGGCGTTGTTGGCCAGGCCGTGGTAGCTGACACCCTCGTCGCCGAAGGCGGTGAAGGTGAACGGCGCCTTGTGGGCGGGGGCGGTGGTGAACGTGCCGACCGTGCCCAGCAGGTGCGGCTCGGCCGGGTCGAAGCCCTCGTGGCCGACGCCGTAGTAGTAGGTCCTGCCGGGGCGCAGGTGGGTCAGCTTGGCGTGCAGGTAGTACTGGGTGTGGTCGCCGCTCGCGCCGACACCGGCCGGGGTGTAGAGGGTGCGGACCTCGGCGTCGATCTTGCGCGAGAGGTCCCAGGGGTGGGCGCCCACGCGGATGAACGGCTTCTTGACGGCGACCGGGACCTGCCAGGAGACGGTGATCTCGGTGCGCGGGTCGTTGCCCCAGGCCAGATGGCGGCCGAAGGGGGCGACGAGGGCGCCGTCGACGTGCTGGGCGGCGGGGGCGGTCCGCTGGGTCGGCACGGCCGCCTGGGCGGTGGCGCCCGGCACGAACGCGCCACCCGCCACGGCGCCCAGCGTGACCGCGCCGCCCCTGATCATGGTGCGCCGCGAGAATCTGGCGCGCAGGTACTCATGCTGCTCGGCCATGCTCATGCGCGCGGCCAGCTTCTCGGGTACTCCCATACGAGGAATGTCCATGACGTCTGAAACTCGTCTGTTCGGGCAACGAGTCGCAGGACGCGGGATGGACAGCTCGCGAACAGAGCCCCATAAGAGTTTCAACAGTCGCTTGCCCGGAATCGGGCACGATTCTTGCGAAACAGGCTCCGGTACTCCAGGATCTACCGGGTGCACGACGAACTTCTTGATCACCTGACGCGGTCCACGCCCCTCAGCCGGGGCGAGGCGCTGCGTGTGGTCCAGGACGTTCTCGCCTACTTCGACGAGACGATCCAGGAGTTCGTCCGTCGCCGCCACCGCGAACTCCAGGCTCAGGGCCTGGTGAACGCGGAGATCTTCGAACGGATCGGGGCGGACCTGAAGTACCGGGCGGTGGCGCCGCCGGAGCTGACGCTCAGGCAGCTGCGCCGCATGGTCTACGGCTGAAACCAGCCGGAACCCGGCCGGCGGCAGCCCGGCCCAGCGACAGCCAAGGGATACCTCTATACATGTGCGGAATTGTCGGATACATCGGGAAGCGTGACGTCGCTCCTCTCCTCCTGGAGGGCCTCCAGCGCCTGGAGTACCGCGGCTACGACTCCGCGGGCGTCGTCGTCACCTCCCCGAAGACGCCCGGCCTGAAGATGGTCAAGGCCAAGGGCCGGGTGCGCGACCTGGAGGCCAAGGTCCCGGCGCGCTTCAAGGGCACCACCGGCATCGCCCACACCCGCTGGGCCACCCACGGCGCCCCGTCCGACGTGAACGCCCACCCGCACATGTCGGCCGACAACAAGGTCGCCGTCGTCCACAACGGCATCATCGACAACGCCGCCGACCTGCGCCGCAAGCTGGAGGCCGACGGCGTCGAGTTCCTCTCCGAGACCGACACCGAGGTCCTCACCCACCTGATCGCCCGCTCGCAGGCCGAGAAGCTGGAGGACAAGGTCCGCGAGGCCCTGCGGGTGGTCGAGGGCACGTACGGCATCGCGGTCATGCACGCCGACTTCTCCGACCGCATCGTGGTGGCCCGCAACGGCTCCCCGGTCGTCCTCGGCATCGGCGAGAAGGAGATGTTCGTCGCATCGGACATCGCCGCCCTGGTCGCCCACACCCGGCAGATAGTGACGCTGGACGACGGCGAGATGGCCACCCTCAAGGCCGACGACTTCCGCACGTACACCACCGAGGGCACCCGCACCTCGGCCGAGCCGACCACCGTGGAGTGGGAGGCGGCCTCCTACGACATGGGCGGCCACGACACCTACATGCACAAGGAGATCCACGAGCAGGCCGACGCCGTGGACCGCGTGCTGCGCGGCCGCATCGACGACCGCTTCTCCACCGTGCACCTGGGCGGCCTCAACCTGGACGCCCGCGAGGCCCGGCAGATCCGCCGCGTGAAGATCCTCGGCTGCGGCACCTCGTACCACGCGGGCATGATCGGCGCCCAGATGATCGAGGAGCTGGCCCGCATCCCCGCCGACGCCGAGCCCGCCTCCGAGTTCCGCTACCGCAACGCGGTCGTCGACCCCGACACCCTGTACATCGCGGTCTCCCAGTCCGGTGAGACGTACGACGTCCTGGCCGCCGTGCAGGAGCTGAAGCGCAAGGGCGCCCGGGTCCTCGGCGTGGTCAACGTCGTGGGCTCCGCGATCGCCCGCGAGGCCGACGGCGGCATCTACGTCCACGCGGGCCCCGAGGTCTGCGTGGTCTCCACGAAGTGCTTCACCAACACCACGGTCGCCTTCGCGCTGCTCGCCCTGCACCTCGGCCGCACCCGCGACCTCTCGGTCCGCGACGGCAAGCGGATCATCGAGGGCCTGCGCAAGCTGCCCCAGCAGATCACCGAGATCCTGGACCAGGAGGAGGAGATCAAGAAGCTGGCGGAGATCTACGCCGACGCCCGCTCGATGCTCTTCATCGGCCGGGTCCGGGGCTACCCGGTGGCCCGCGAGGCATCCCTGAAGCTCAAGGAGGTCTCCTACATCCACGCCGAGGCCTACCCCGCCTCCGAGCTGAAGCACGGCCCGCTGGCCCTCATCGAGCCGGCCCTGCCCACGGTCGCGATCGTCCCCGACGACGACCTGCTGGAGAAGAACCGCGCGGCCCTGGAGGAGATCAAGGCCCGCGAGGGCAAGATCCTGGCGGTCGCCCACCAGCACCAGGAGAAGGCGGACCAGACGATCCTCGTCCCGAAGAACGAGGACGAACTGGACCCGATCCTGATGGGCATCCCCCTCCAGCTCCTGGCGTACCACACGGCGAAGGCCCTGGGCCGGGACATAGACAAGCCGAGGAACCTCGCCAAGTCGGTGACGGTCGAGTAGCGGACAGAACGGACCCCCACGTGTGCCACCTTGCACGTGGGGGTCCTTTCCGTGCTGCTCGATCTCAGCCGGCGGCCGTCACCCCCCGGCCCGCAGCAGACCGGTATATGCCCTTCACAAGGGCACGAACCACCTCTACGCACGAGTAGTTTCGCGCCGCGCAAAGGAAGTTGACGAAGCGTGAGACCTCAGGGGATGACGATCACGGGCCGCTGCGCCCGCTTGGCGAGCCGCCCCGCGACCGAGCCGAAGATCCGGCCGACGATCCCGTGCGTGGAGCCGACCACGATCGCGTCGGCCTCGTACTCGCGGCCGACCTCTTCGAGTTCGTGGCAGATGTCCCCGCCCCGCTCGACCAGGATCCACGGGACCTCGGCCAGGTAGTCCGCGCAGGCCAGCTCCAGGCCCAGGACTTCCGTGCGGTGGTCCGGGACGTCCACGAAGACGGGCGGCTCACAGCCGGCCCACACCGTGGTGGGCAGCCGGTTGGCGACATGCACGATGATCAGACCGGAACGGGAACGGTGGGCCATGCCGATCGCGTAGGCGAGGGCGCGCTCACTGGAGGTGGAGCCGTCGAAGCCGACGACGACTCCGTGCCGGAAGGCGGGGTCGCAGGACGGGCGTGACTCCGCCGCCGCCAGGGGATCGGCCGCCGTGGGGTCGGCGACCGGCCGCTTGCGGTCCGCGGGTTCGGAGAATTCGTGACCGGCCATGGCTGTCTCGGCGTTGTGATCCTTCATGGGTGGGACGACAGTGTGCTGCGGAAGCGTGCTGCGGAGCTGTGTCCGGGAAACATCTTCCCAAGCCCATACCCCCAAGGGTACGGCGGCACTCCTCCTGAGCCCAGATCCCGCGCACGCTCCGTGAGCGGTCCCCGACGTCCGTAGGGGTTCACCGGAGCATGCACGAGCCGCGCCCGCAGCGCAATGGTTGCTGCCCCGTACAGGCGGTTTGCACGGGATTCACAGATGCGCGTTCGGTGACCGACCGGTCGGACGGACGTTGAACCGGGGTGAGCCACCGCCACAGGGAGTACGAGATGCCCGGAGCCCGACCCCGCCGCGACCCGCGCCCCGCACCGGACAGCGCGAGCGATGTGATCCGCTGGGCCGCCTTCAGCTGCGTGCTCGTGCCCGTGGTCCTCCTCTGGTACGGCACCTCGCTGGCCGGCGCCACGGGCACCGCGCTGGGCCTCGCCGCCGTCACGGCGGCCTGCCGGGTGCTGCTGCGCCGTTCCGAGCGGTGCGCCGAGCGTTGCGCCGCGCAAAGAGGCGGACGTCACACCCGGGAGCAGACACCGGTCGACTGACCTGTTTCCGCACCTGTGAGCGCTGCTTTTCAGCCAACTTCTGGATATCGACCAGGAGGGGTCCGAACCACCCCCCAACCCCCGTTCCACCTGCACGGAAAGGGTCTACGGGCCGCTGTGCACCCTACGCGGTTTGGCCACTGCGACAAGGCGCACTTCCCTGCACGCCTCGCGAGTGCAACGCTTCGTGATCGAATGCTTCACGCCAAGTTGTCATGTCGACAATGTGCCGCGTGTGGAACTGGTCACCGCGCGATCGCGGGAGCCAGTAGATTCGATCTTGACTGTCTTACGGCGGGGGACTCGTGCAGGACCGAGGGGAAACGTGCAGGAGCGACACAACCGAGGAGCCGCGACCACCGAGGGGGGCTTAGCAGTATGAGCCACGACTCCACTGCCTCGCCGGACGCCGCAGCCCGGAAACTGTCCGGGCGACGCCGCAAGGAGATCGTCGCGGTGCTGCTGTTCAGCGGCGGCCCCATCTTCGAGAGTTCCATTCCGCTGTCGGTGTTCGGGATCGACCGCCAGGACGCCGGCGTGCCGCGCTACCGCCTTCTGGTGTGTGCCGGCGAGGAGGGCCCGCTGCGGACCACAGGGGGCCTGGAACTCACCGCGCCGCATGGGCTGGAGGCGATCTCACGCGCCGGGACGGTCGTCGTACCGGCCTGGCGTTCGATCACCTCGCCGCCGCCGGAGGAAGCACTGGACGCGCTGCGCCGGGCCCATGAGGAGGGCGCCCGCATCGTCGGGCTGTGCACGGGCGCGTTCGTGCTCGCGGCGGCCGGACTGCTGGACGGCCGCCCGGCGACCACGCACTGGATGTACGCGCCGACGCTGGCCAAGCGCTATCCGTCGGTGCACGTCGATCCACGCGAGCTGTTCGTCGACGACGGCGACGTGCTGACGAGCGCGGGTACGGCGGCCGGAATCGATCTCTGTCTCCACATCGTGCGGACGGACCACGGCAACGAGGCGGCCGGAGCGCTCGCCCGGCGCCTCGTGGTCCCGCCGCGCCGGTCGGGCGGCCAGGAGCGCTATCTCGACCGGTCTTTACCGGAGGAGATCGGCGCCGACCCGCTCGCCGAGGTCGTCGCCTGGGCGCTGGAACACCTCCACGAGCAGTTCGACGTGGAGACGCTGGCGGCCCGCGCCTACATGAGCCGCCGTACGTTCGACCGCCGGTTCCGCTCGCTGACGGGCAGCGCGCCGCTCCAGTGGCTGATCACACAGCGCGTGCTCCAGGCCCAGCGTCTGCTGGAGACGTCGGACTACTCCGTGGACGAGGTGGCGGGCCGGTGCGGGTTCCGCTCGCCGGTGGCCCTGCGCGGCCACTTCCGCCGCCAGCTCGGCTCGTCCCCCGCCGCCTACCGGGCCGCCTACCGGGCCCGCCGGCCGCAGGGCGACAGGCCGGGTGAGGCGGAGGCGGCCGTGCCGCCGGCCGGCCAGCAGGGCGCGCCCTCGGGTCTGCCCGGTCCCGGCCCGGTGAACCCGGCCCCCCTGCTCCACGAGCACCGGGACAGCGGGGTGCCCCTCCAGAGCCGCCGCGCCACGGCGGGCGCGGTGGGCCTGCTGCCGG
Source organism: Streptomyces canarius (assembly GCF_014650735.1). Lineage (NCBI taxonomy): Bacteria > Bacillati > Actinomycetota > Actinomycetes > Kitasatosporales > Streptomycetaceae > Streptomyces > Streptomyces canarius. The sequence continues at coordinate 65,337 of NZ_BMVN01000007.1, read as the reverse complement.
GTCCGCGCAGCGGTAACTGAGCGCGACGGGACAGGGGGCGGGAGCATCCCGCCCCCTGTCCCGCGCGGAACACGGGGGCACGCAAAAGCTCAGGCCCGCTTTAGGGTGGTCGCATGAACGATCGCATGGTGTGGATCGACTGCGAGATGACCGGCCTCTCGCTGTCCGACGACGCTCTCATCGAGGTGGCCGCCCTCGTCACCGACTCCGAGCTGAACGTACTCGGCGAGGGGGTGGACATCGTCATCCGCCCGCCGGACCGGGCGCTGGAGACGATGCCGGAGGTGGTGCGTCAGATGCACACCGCGTCCGGGCTGCTCGCCGAGCTGGAGAGCGGCACGACCCTTGAGGACGCCGAGGAGCAGGTTCTCGCCTACGTCCGGGAGCACGTGAAGGAGCCCGGCAAGGCCCCGCTGTGCGGCAACTCGGTCGGCACCGACCGCGGCTTCCTCCTGCGGGACATGCCGACCCTGGAGGACTACCTCCACTACCGCATCGTCGACGTCTCCTCGATCAAGGAGCTGGCCCGCCGCTGGTACCCGCGGGCGTACTTCAACAGTCCGGAGAAGAACGGCAACCACCGGGCCCTCGCCGACATCCGCGAGTCGATCGCCGAGCTGCGCTACTACCGCGAGGCCATCTTCGTGCCGCAGCCCGGACCGGACTCCGACACCGCGAAGGCGATCGCCGCCAAGCACGTCCTGCCCGCTCGGTAGCCGCCACGGGGGGCCGCGCGAAAACCTGTGCGCGAGCACCCCTTCGGACCCTGTAGACTTCTTCTCGGCCGGTCGGGGAAAACACTCCTCGGGCAACCGGTCATGGTGGGTGTAGCTCAGCTGGTAGAGCACCTGGTTGTGGTCCAGGATGCCGCGGGTTCGAGTCCCGTCACTCACCCTGAGTAATCAGCCGGTGACTCCGTCGTAAGACGGGTCACCGGCTGTTTCGTTGTCCGGGCCCCCGCGCGCCGTTGTCCCGCACCGGCCGGGGCCGGATCCGGCCGGTGCGGGAGGTCACGACGACGCCCGGACCACCAGTTCCGTCGGCAGGACCGCCTGATGGCGGTCGACGCCACGGGACGCCGCCGGGCGGCGGTCGGCGATCTCCGTGAGGAGGAGGTCGATCATCGCGCGGCCCATCTCCTCGATGGGCTGGCGGACGCTGGTGAGCGGCGGGTCCATGTGCCGGGCGATGACGGAGTCGTCGTACCCGACCAGCGCGACGTCGTCGGGGATGCGCCGGCCCGCCTCGCGCAGCACCTGCCGGGCGCCGGCCGCCATCACGTCCGAGCCGGCGAAGACGGCGTCCAGGTCGGGGTGGCGGGACAGCAGGGTCGTCATCGCCCGGCGCCCGCCCTCGTCGGTGAAGTCACCCGGCACGATGAGGAGTTCGTCCACCGGGTGGCCCGCGTCGCGCAGGGCGTCGCGGTAGCCGTCGACGCGGCGCTGGGCGCCGTAGACGTCCAGGCGGCCGGTGATGTGCGCGATCCGGCGGCGGCCCCGGCCCAGCAGGTGCTCCACCGCCGAGCGGGCGCCGCCGTAGTTGTCGGAGTCCACCGAGGGGAGCGACTCGGCCGCCGAGCGGGGGCCGCTGATCACGGCCGGGATCTCCAGCTGGGCGAGCAGGTCCGGGAGCGGGTCGTCGGCGTGGACGGAGACCAGGAGGACGCCGTCGACGCGGTGGGCCGCCAGGTACTGGGCCAGGCGCTGCCGCTCGCGGTCGCTGCCGGCGAAGATCAGCAGCAACTGCATCTCGGTGTCGGAGAGTTCGGCGCCGACCCCGCGCAGCATGTCGGAGAAGTACGGCTCGGCGAAGAACCGGGTCTCCGGTTCGGGGACGACCAGGGCGATCGCGTCGGTGCGGTTGGCCGCGAGGGCGCGGGCGGCGGTGTTGGGCACGTAGCCGAGTTCGGCGACGGCCGCCTCCACCGCGGCGCGGGTGGCGTCGCTGACCCGGGGCGAGCCGTTGATCACCCGGGAGACGGTGCCCCGCCCGACCCCGGCCCGGGCGGCGACCTCTTCCAGGGTCGGCCGCCGGCCGCCCCGGCCTCTCCCACCGTTGCCTGCCATGGTCGCCGCCTTCCGTTCACCGCCGTTCAGGCCAGGAATGTAACAGCCGTGACCGGGGCACTTCCGCTTCCGTCCGCGGCGGCGGGCCCGGCCGGTGTCCCGGCCGGCCCCGCCGCGGGCGTCGGTCAGGCGGGCAGGGCGTTGTTCCGGATCACCTCGGCGTACCAGTGGGCGCTGGCCTTGGGGATGCGGCGCTGGGTGGCGTAGTCGACGTAGACGGTGCCGAAGCGCTTCGAATAGCCGTAGGACCACTCGAAGTTGTCCAGCAGCGACCACAGGAAGTAGCCGCGCACGTCGGCGCCGTCGGCGATGGCGCGGCGGACGGCGTCCAGGTGGGAGTGGAGATAGGCGATCCGCTGCGGGTCGTTGACCCGTCCCTCCGGGGAGACGTAGTCGTCGAAGGCGGCGCCGTTCTCGGTGACCATCAGCGCAAGCCGCGGGTGCGAGGCCGCCAGCCCGGTCAGCAGCGTGTGCAGTCCGCTCGCGTCGATGGCCCAGTTCATCGCCGTCAGATCATCGTTGGCGAGGTGGAAGGCGACGTGCTCGGAGCCGGTCCACGGGGAGTGGTCGCTGGCGCCGTGGCCGTCGTTGCGGGTGCTGGCGGCTCCGTCGGCGGGCAGGGAGACCACGGTCGGCGAGTAGTAGTTGACGCCGAGCACGTCGATGGGCCGGGAGATCTCCGCCAGGTCCCCGTCGTGCACCAGCTCCGCCCAGTCGACCAGGTGCGCGGTGTCGGCCAGCAGGTCCTCGGGGTAGGCGCCGTCCAGGAGGGGCCCGGTGAAGATCCGGTTGCCGACCGCGTCGATGCGGCGGGCGGCCTCGGCGTCCTCGGGGCTGCCGGTGAGCGGGCGCACCTGGTGCAGGTTCAGGGTGATCGAGGTCTGGGCGGACGACGGCAGGGCGGCGCGCAGCGCGCCGACGGCCCGGCCGTGGGCCAGGTTCAGGTGGTGCGCGGCGCGCAGGGTGGCGGCCGGGTCGGTCCGGCCGGGCGCGTGCACGCCGGAACCGTAGCCCAGGAACGCCGAGCACCACGGTTCGTTGAGGGTGGTCCACACGCCGACCCGGTCGCCGAGGGCGCGGGCCATGATGTCGGCGTAGTCGGCGAAGCGGTGGGCGGTGTCGCGGTGCGGCCAGCCGCCGACGTCCTCCAGCTCCTGCGGCAGGTCCCAGTGGTAGAGGGTGGCGACGGGCGTGATGCCCGCCTCCAGCAGCTCGTCGGTGAGGCGGCGGTAGAAGTCCAGGCCGCGCTCGACGGCGGGCCCGCGGCCGGTGGGCTGCACCCGGGACCAGGAGACGGAGAAGCGGTAGGCCTTGAGGCCGAGTTCCTTCATCAGGGCGACGTCGTCGCGGTACCGGTGGTAGTGGTCGGCGGCGATGTCACCGGTGTCGCCGTTGCGCACCTTGCCGGGGGTGTGGCTGAAGGTGTCCCAGATGGAGGGGGTGCGGCCGTCCTCGGCGGCGGCGCCCTCCACCTGGTAGGCGGCGGTGGCGGCACCCCAGACGAAGCCGGTCGGGAAGGAGGTGTCCGAGGCCGGCTGGGCCGTGGTCTCGGGTCGTACGGCGGTCATGGTGAGAACGCTCCCAAAGGGGGGTGAGAAACGGACGCCGGACGGCGGTCCGGCGGTGCGGGAGTAGAGGGGAAGGGAGGGCGGGGGCGCGACGGGGTGGCGCCCGGTCCGGTACGGCCCGCTGCGGGGCGGCCTGTGCGGGCGGTACCGGACCGGACACGGGGGCGGGCCGACGGGACGCGGCGCACGCCGGCCACGGGGGCGGGGCCGGCATCGTGGCGTCCGGCCCCGCGGCACCGGCAGGGCTCAGCCCTTGACGGCGCCCGCCATGATCCCTCCGACGATCTGCTTGCCGAAGATCACGAAGACCAGCAGCAGCGGGAGGGTGCTGATCAGCGCACCGGCCATGACGATGCTCTGGTCGGGGGTGTAGGAGGCGCTGAGCTGGCCGAGCGCCACCTGGATGGTGGGGTTCTCCTGGTTCAGCGCGAGGAAGGGCCAGAAGAAGTCGTTCCACGCCTGGACGAAGGTGAGCATGCCCAGCACCATCATCGCGGGCCGGGCCACGGGCAGCACCACGCTCCACACGATGCGGATGTTGCTCGCCCCGTCGACCTTGGCCGCCTCGATCAGTTCGTACGGCAGGGCCTCGATCAGGTACTGGCGCATGAAGAAGACGCCGAAGGCGCCGACCAGGGTCGGGAAGATCACCGACTCCAGCTTTCCGCCCCACCCGATGTCCGACATCATCATGAACAGCGGGACGACGCTGAGCTGGGGCGGGATCGTCAGCGTGGCGATCACCGCGGTCATCAGCACGCCACGGCCCCGGAAGCGCATCTTGGCGAAGGCGTAGCCGGCGAGGGTGCAGAAGAACAGGGTGGCGACGGTGATGCAGCCGGCCACGATGACGCTGTTGACGATGGCCTTGCCCAGGTGGGCCTGCTCCCAGGCCGCCTGGAGGTTGTGCCACAGTTTGCCGCCCGGCACGAGCGGCGGCGGGGTGTCCAGGACCCGCTGCTGGTCGTGCGAGGCGGCCACCAGGGTCCAGTACAGCGGGAAGATCGATCCGAGGCCGACGACGACGAGGGCGACGTAGGTGAACGGACCGCCCCTGAGCTGCTGGCCTGCTCCTATCTTGAAGCGGGCGCGGCCCTTGCCGGGCGCGGTGGGAAGCGGTGCCGGGCCGAGGTCCGGCGCGGTCGTGGTGGGACTGGTCGTGGTCATCGATGTCGCTCCCGTCAGGCCGCGCTCTTGCGCGTGAACCGGCCGACGATCCAGTTGATCAGGGCGATGAGCAGCAGCAGGACGAGCATGGCCCAGGCCACGGCCGCCGCCGGACCCAGATGGCCCAGCTTCCAGCCGTAGTTGAAGAGGTAGATGCTGAGCGTCTCGTACTGGTGCTCGCTGCCGCCGATCGAGCCGAGGGTGCCGCCCTGGAGCAGCAGCGGCTCACCGAACAGCTGCATCGAGCCGATGGTGGAGATCACGATGGTGAACAGGATCGTGGGCCGCAGCGAGGGGATGGTCACCTTGCGGAACTGCTGCCACCGGCTCGCTCCGTCGATCGAGGCGGCCTCGTACAGGTCGGTCGGGACCGCCTGCATGGCCGCCAGGTAGATCAGGGCGTTGTAGCCGGTCCACCGCCAGATGATGATGACCGAGATGGCGATCTTGGAGGTCCACTCCCCGTCGGCCCAGTCGATGTTGCCGGCGCCGAAGAAGTGCAGCACCCAGTTGAGGATGCCGCCGTCGGCGCGGAAGACCAGCGCGAAGACCAGGGCGGCCGTGGCCACCGAGGTGGCGTACGGGGTGAGGATGATCGTCCGCCAGAAGGTGCTGGCGCGCAGCTTGTAGTTGAGCAGATGGGCCAGGCCCAGCGCCACGAGCAGCTGCGGGACGGTGGAGATGACACCGATGACGAAGGTGTTGGTGACGGCCGTCCAGAACTCGGAGTCCTGGAGGATCTTGGCGAAGTTGTCCCAGCCGACCCACTGGGACTGGTCCAGGCTCGTCATCTCCACCCGGTGCAGGGCGATCCAGCCCGTGTACAGGAGTGGGTAGAGCCCGAAGGCGCCGAAGATCAGGAAGAAGGGGGCTATGTAGGCGTACGGCGAGGCCTTGTCGTCGAAGCGCCACAGCCGGCTGCGCCAGGCGCCGCGTCCGTTCGACGCGGCACCGGTGCCGCCGGGCGGCGGGGTGTAGGCGCCCCGGGCGGGGGTTGTCGTTGCCACGGAGGGAGTCCTTCCCTGGAGGTTTCGGCCGGGTGGGGCGGGAAGCGCGTTCGGGGACCGGGGTCGGTCCGCCCCTCCCCGCGCGGATCGGTACGGTGGCGAACGGCCCCCGCCGCGGCCTGACGTGCGTGTGAGGCGGACCCCGGCCGTCGGCTGCCGGGCCCCGCCGGGTGGTGCCGTGGGCGGCGCCCGCCGTCGGGCACCGCTCACGTCGTCGAGCGCGTGCGGGTGCGGGCGCCCGGTGGGCCCCCGCATCCGGTACGGCTAGCCGAGCGCCTTGTCGATGGAGTCGGTCGCGGCCTTCCACGCGTCGGCGGGCTTGGTGCCCCGCTTCTCCATGTTGTTGATCTGGTTGGAGATCGTGTCCTTGATCACGCCGTCCTTCGCGCCCAGCACCGCCTCGGGGATGGACTTGGCCTCCTCGGCGTAGATCTGGCCGATGGGGGCGTCACTGAAGTACGGCAGCTTGGCGTTCTTCACGTCGGCCAGCTCGTAGGCGCCCTTGTTGGACGGGAAGACACCGATCGCCTTGAACACCGCGGCCTGCTGCTCCGGGGCGGTCAGCCACTTGACGAGCTCCGTGGCCTCCTTGACGTGCTTGCCGCTCTTCGGGACGGCGAGGAAGCTGCCGCCCCAGTTGGCCGCGGTCGAGCCGGGGGCACGGGAGATGTCCCACTTGCCCTTGAAGGAGTCGCCGGAGTTGACGGAGATCTGGGCGGCCATCCAGGCGGGGCAGGCCACGGTGGCCACGGTGCCCTTGCGGAGCGCCGCGGTCCAGGCGTCGGTGAACTGCGGCAGGCCCTGGGTCAGCTTCTTGTCGGCGGCCTCGGCGGCCAGGTTCCAGCCCTGCTGCACGGACGGGCTGTCCTTGTAGACCGGCTTGCCGTCGGCGTCGTAGTACTGCTTGGAGGAGGAGCTGACGACCGCGTTGTACATGGCGGACGCGGAGTCCATGAAGTAAGTGCCGGAGGGCGCCTTCTCCTTGTACTGCTCGCCGAGCTTGAGGTAGTCCTCCCAGCCGCCGGCGACGGCCTTGGCGACGGCCTCGCGGTCGCTGGGCAGGCCGGCCTTCTGGAAGAGGTCCTTGCGGTAGCACAGGGACATGGGGCCGATGTCGGTACCGGCGCCGATCACCGTGCCGTCCTTGGCGGTGGCCTGCTTCTCCTTCCAGGACACCCAGTCGTTCACGTTGATCGTCTTGCTGAGGTCGGCGAACTTGGCCGACTGGGTGTCCACGACCTCCTTGATGCGCCCGACCTCGATGCCCGTGACGTCCGCGAGGCCGCTGCCCGTGTTCAGCTGCTGAAGGAGCTTCGGGTAGTAGTCCTGCTCGTTGGCGGTGGTCTCTTCCTTGACCGTGATCTTCGGGTGCAGCTGGTGGTACTTGGCGAACAGTCCGGCCTCCTTGTAGCCGAACTGCCCGAAGTCGGCCACCGTGAGGGTGATGTTCCCGTTGGCGTCCGTGTCCGAGTCGTCGTCGCTGCTGCAACCGGTCAGCAGCAGCGCGGAGGCCGTCAGGACCGTCGTGGCCAGCGTCGCGGTTCTGCGGCCGTGACCACCGCCGGTACGGGTGATGCGCATTCCACTACTCCTTGTTCCAGTGGGGAACGGGACCTCAGGAATCGGACCGTCAGGCCTGACGGTCCGGACCTGCCCTCTCGGTTCGAGCAGCGGCTAGCCAACAGCACACGGCGTGCGGTGGGAACGTGCTGGTCAACGGTGTGCCATGCAAGGTAGAGGGGAAGGCCATGGGTGATTCGATCCAAGCGGAAGAGACCCCGGTCACCCCGTGGGACCGCTCCCACGCGGCATGCCGGAAGACTCGTCGGTGCCGGGCCCGGGTGTCAAGACTTGAATACGGGCTTGTTGCCTAAGCGTGTTCCGCGTGTCACGTGAACGTGTCGCGCGACCCGGCGCAACCAGCCCGTCATCCGGCCGTTCCCCACAGCGTCGTAGCAGGTCACCGGCGGGTCAATCCCCGTTCACGGCCAACTGCCCCCACGCGCCGACCCCTTGCCGGGTTCCCTGGGTCAGAATGAAGCGCCCCTCAACCGGACCGCCGAAAGGTGAACGATGAGCCCTGCCGAACAGCCGCAGCCGCACAGGACCGCGGACGTCCGGCGCCCGACCCTGAACGCCGTGGCCGCACGCGCCGGCGTGGGCCGCGGCACGGTCTCGCGGGTGATCAACGGCTCCCCCAAGGTCAGCGCACGCTCCCGGGCGGCCGTGGAACAGGCCATCGCGGAACTCGGCTACGTCCCCAACCGCGCGGCCCGTTCCCTCGCCACCCGGCGCACGGACGCGGTCGCGCTGGTCGTGCCCGACGCCGAGACCCGGCTCTTCTCGGAGCCGTACTTCTCCGGGATCATCCGGGGCGTGTCCACCGGACTCGCCGGTGCCGGGATGCAGTTGCTGCTGGTCCTCACGGGCGACGAGAAGGAGCACGGCCGACTCGCCGCCTACCTGGCCGCCCACCGGGTGGACGGCGTCCTGATGATGGCGGTCCACGGGGACGACACCCTGCCCGACCGGCTGGAGGAGCTGGCCGTGCCGACCGTGCTGGCCGGGCGGCGCAGCGACCGCGAGCGGCTGGGCCATGTCCGCGCGGACAACCGGGGCGGCGCCCGGCTCGCCGTCCGGCACCTGCTGGCGGGCGGTCGCCGGTCGATCGGCACCATCACCGGCCCGCTGGACATGGATGTGGCGCGGGCGCGGCTCGACGGCTACCGGGAGGCGCTGCGCGAGGCCGGGGTCGCCGTCGCGGAAGACCTCATCGCGGCGGGCGACTTCACCGAGGAGGGCGGACGCGTGGCCATGCGGGAACTGCTGCGCCGGCATCCGGACCTGGACGCCGTCTTCGCCGCCTCCGACGTGATGGCGTCCGGCGCGGTGCTGGAACTGCGCGCGGCGGGGCGGCGGGTGCCGCACGACGTGGCGCTGATCGGCTTCGACGACTCCATCGTGGCCCGGCACATCGATCCCCCGTTGACCAGCGTGCGCCAGCCGCTGGAGGAGATGGGCCGCACGATGGCGAGCCTCCTGCTGGAGGAGATCGCCCACCACGGCACCGGCCGCCGCGAAGTGGTCCTGCCGACGGAACTGGTGGTGCGCGGGTCGGCGTGAGGGGGTTGGGGTTGGGGTTGGGGGTTGGCGTGAGGGTTGGGGGTTGGGGGTTGGCGTGGAGGGTCGGGCGGCGGGTCCGAGAAGTCACGGGTCGGCGTGAGAGGTTGGGCGCCGGGTCCGAGAAGTCGTGAGTCGGCCCGAGAAGCCGGGCCTCGGTCCGAGAAGTCGTGAGTCGGCCTGAGGGGTCGGGCGGCGGTCCGAGAAGTCGTGAGTCGGCCTGAGGGGTCGGGCGGCGGCTCCGACAAGTCGTGAGTCGACCCGAGAGGCCGGGCGGCGGCCAAGAGGTCACGGGTCAGCGTGAGAGGTCGGGCGGCGAGTCCGAGAGAACACCGGACAGCCCGAGAAGCCGGGCCTCGGCCCGACAAGTCGCGGGTCGGCCTGGGAGGTCGGGCGGCGGCTCCGAGAAGTCGCGGGCCAGCCCGAGAAGCCGGGCCTCGGCCCGACAAGTCGCGGGTCGGCCCGAGAGGCCGGGCGGCGGCCCCGAGAAGTCGCGGACCAGCCCGAGAAGCCGGGCCTCGGCCCGACAAGTCGCGGGTCGGCCTGGGAGGTCGGGCGGCGGCCCCGAGAAGTCGCGCGCCGGCCTGAGAGATCGGGCGCCGGGTCCGAGAAGTCGCGGGCCAGCCCGAGAGGCCGGGGCCGCGGGTCGGCCTGAGGGGTCGGGCGCCGGCCAAGAGGTCACGGGTCAGCGTGAGTGGTGGGGCGCCGAGTCCGAGAGAACACGGGACAGCCCGAGAAGCCGAACCTCGGTCCGAGAAGTCGCTGGTCAGTCCGAGAAGCCGGGCGGCGGCCGAGAGGACACGGCTCGGTCCGCGAAGTCGGGCGCCGGCCCGAGAAGTCAGCCCCCCGGGCATATCGATCGCGGCCCGCCCCTTTCGTCGTGGGAGCGCTCCCATGCATAATGCGTGCACTCGACCCTTGGGAGAGCCCTCATGCCCGAACCGACGACCGTGGCCTTTCCTCCCGCCTTCCTCTTCGGCGCCGCGACCTCGGCGTACCAGATCGAGGGGGCGGTGCGGGAGGACGGCCGCACCCCCTCGATCTGGGACACGTTCAGCCATACGCCGGGCAGGACGGCCGGCGGCGAGACCGGGGACATCGCCGTCGACCACTACCACCGCTACCGCGACGACGTGGCGCTCATGGCGGAGCTGGGCCTGACCGCGTACCGCTTCTCCGTCTCCTGGTCCCGGGTGCAGCCGACGGGCCGGGGACCGGCGGTCCAGCGGGGCCTGGACTTCTACCGCCGTCTGGTCGACGAGCTGCTCGCCCGGGGCATCACACCGGCGCTCACCCTCTACCACTGGGACCTGCCGCAGGAGCTGGAGGACGCGGGCGGCTGGCCGGAGCGGGACACCGCGTTCCGGTTCGCCGAGTACGCGCGGCTCGTCGGCGAGGCGCTGGGCGACCGGGTGGAGCAGTGGATCACCCTCAACGAGCCGTGGTGCAGCGCCTTCCTGGGCTACGCCTCCGGGGTGCACGCCCCCGGCCGGACCGACCCGGCGGCCTCGCTGCGCGCGGCCCACCACCTCAACCTGGGGCACGGACTGGCCGTTTCCGCCCTCCGCGGGGTGATGCCGACCGGCAACCGGATCGCGATCAGCCTCAACTCCTCCGTCGTACGGCCCCTTTCCCAGGACCCGGCCGACCTGGCCGCGGCCCGCCGGATCGACGACCTGGCCAACGGTGTGTTCCACGGGCCGATCCTGCACGGGGCGTACCCCTCGTCGCTCTTCGAGGCCACGCGCTCGATCACCGACTGGTCGTACGTCCTGGACGATGACGTCCGCACGATCAACGCCCCGCTGGACGCGCTGGGCCTGAACTACTACACCCCGACGCTGGTCTCGGCCGCGTCCGGCGAGGCCAAGGGCCCGCGGGCGGACGGCCACGGTTCCAGCGACCACTCGCCGTGGCCGGCCGCCGACGACATCCTGTTCCACCAGACCCCCGGCGACCGCACGGAGATGGGCTGGACGATCGATCCGACGGGCCTGTACGACCTGGTCATGCGCTACACGCGCGAGGCGCCCGGCCTCCCCCTGCACATCACCGAGAACGGCGCGGCCTACGACGACAAACCCGACCCCGACGGCCGGGTGCACGACCCCGAGCGCATCGCCTACCTGCACGCCCACCTGGCGGAGGTGCGCCGCGCCATCGCCGACGGCGCCGACGTACGCGGCTACTACCTGTGGTCCCTGATGGACAACTTCGAGTGGGCGTACGGGTACGGCAAGCGGTTCGGCGCGGTGTACGTGGACTACGCCACGCTGGAACGGACGCCGAAGTCGAGCGCGCGGTGGTACGGGGAGGCGGCGCGGACACGGGTGCTCCCGCCGGTGGCTCCGGGGGCCTGAGAGCGGGGCGGGGGCCCGGCGGTGTGATCCGCCGGACCCCTCGTCCGGTCGTCGGTGGGCGGCGCGGCTATTTGTACGCCTCGAACGCCTTGGAGAAGGCGAACGGTTCCTGGGTGACGGAGCTGCACGTGGCGTCGGCGGTGGGCTTGGTGCCACCGGCGCACTGCTTGTCACGGGTCGCCGACCACATCGACAGCCAGCCGAGCCCCTTGGACCGGGCGAAGTCCACCAGCTGGGTGGCGTCGTCGGCCTTGAAGACCTCGGAGGAGATGTCGTTGACGCCGATCATCGGGGTGACGGCCACGGCCTTCCAGGCGGCGGAGTCGGACAGCCCCAGCACGCTCTTGACCTGGGCCTGCGTGGCGGTCGCGGCCTGCTCGGCGTAGGTGCCCATGTCGCCGCTGTACGAGGCGCCGTAGTCCATCGCCATGATGTTGACGGTGTTGATCTTCACGCCGTTGGACCTGGCGCTGGCGAGGAGGTTCACGCCGTCCTGGGTGAGGCCCTCGGGCATCACCGGGAGGGTGAAGGAGACGTCCAGGCCCGGGTGCTGCGCCTGGAGCTTGGCGATGGCCTGGGCGCGGCGGGTGTTGGCGGCGGTGTCGGGCAGCGCGCCGCCCTCGACGTCGAAGTCGACCTTGGTCAGCAGATACGCGTCGACCGCCTTGCCGTACGCCGCCGCCAGCGCGTCCGCGGAGGAGCAGGTGGTGGCCAGCTCGGAGCCGGAGGCCCCGCCGAAGGAGACCCGGACGTCACCGCCCTTGGCGCGCAGCGCGCCGATCTGCGCGGCCACGGCGTCACTGGTGAGGTCCGTGACCCCGCCCCACTTGGGGGTGCAGCCGCCGCCGTCGGTGAGGAAGGCGAGGTTGTAGTTCTTCACGCCGGTCGCGTCGGCGGCGCGGAGGAGGTCGAAGGCCGGGTAGAGGCTGGTGTCGACGTAGGGGGCGAAGCCGGCGGAGGCGGTGGTGCCGGATCCGGTGCTGCCGGTGGGGGTGGGGGTCGCGCTCTGGGTGGCGGGTGCGCTCTGGGTGGGGGTCGAGGTGGACGTGGCGGTGGGGGCCGGGGTCGGTGGCTGGGTGGTCTGTGTCGGCCGGCCGCTCGGCTCGGGGGTCGCACCGCCGTCCGCGGAACACCGCGCGTCGTCGATACGGCAACCCGTCGGGTCTCCGCTGCCGTTGACCACGAAGCCCACGGTCACCGACTTGCCGGGGGCCAGGCCGTCGGTGTCCCACGTGGCCGGCTTCACGGTGACGTGCTGACCGCTGACGCTCGACTCGCCGTTCCACAGGGAGCCGAGCTCGGCGCCCGCCGGGAGGTCGAACTCCAGCGTCCAGGTCTTCTCGGCCTGGCCGGTGTTGTTGGTGACGACGTACTGGGCGGTGTAGCCCGTGGACCAGTCGCTGGTCCTGGTGTACGCGGCGTTCACACCGGCCGCGTTGGCCGTGCCGGTGAGCAGGACCGCGCCGCCGCCGATCACGGCCGCGGCCACCAGGCCGCCTATCGCCTTGTTCCTGCCACTGATCCTGCGCCGGTGCGTGCTCATGCGCGTGCCTGCCTTCGCTGTTCACGGGGTGAGGTGCGGCAGCACGCTAGCGATCAGGAAAGGGACGAACCGCTTGTTCGGGGCACCCGTCGCAGACCTTAGGGTTCGCTTAAGGAAGCGATCGGGGACGGTTAAAGGTGGAGACCGATGTGCCCGATCGGCGTCTGCGTACGGCACCCCGCTGTCCGCGCCCCACCGGCTTGCGCGCGTCCAGCTGGAACCAGATCCGCACCTCGGTGCCGCCCAGCACCGAGGAGCCGATGCGGACGTCACCGCCGGTGGACTCGGCGAGCCGGCGGACGATGTCCAGGCCCAGGCCGGTGGAGCCGGTGTGTCCGGAGCCCCGGCCGCGGGCCATCGCCGCCTCGGGGTCGGCTATGCCGGGGCCCGCGTCGGAGACGAGCACGATCACCGCGTCCTCGCCGTTGTGCACGTCGACCGCGAAGGCGGTGCCCTCGGCGGTGTGCCGGAAGACGTTGCCGAGCAGGGCGTCGAGCGCGGCGGCCAGGTCGGCGCGGGCCACGGGTACGCGCACCGGCCGGTCGACGCCGGCCACCCGCCACTTGCGGCCCTCGTCCTCCGCCAGCGCGGACCAGAACTCCATGCGTGCGCGGACCACTTCGGCCGCGTCGCAGCCCGCGCCGGATCCGGCGGCGGCCGTCTGCGGCTTGGCCTCGCGAGCCGTGCGGATGATGGTGTCGACCTCGCGCTCCAACTGGGCGACGGCGGCCCGGGTCTGCTCGGCGGCGGGTCCGGCGCCGAGGGAGGCCGCGTTCAGCCGGAGCACGGTGAGCGGGGTGCGCAGCCGGTGCGAGAGGTCGGCGGCCAGCTCCCGTTCGTTGGCGAGGAGCTGGACGACCTGGTCGGCCATGGAGTTGAACGCGACGGCCGCCAGCCGGAGTTCGTTCGGGCCGTCCTCCGGCACCCGGGCGCCCAGCTTGCCCTCGCCCAGCTCGTGCGCGCCCTCGACGAGCCGCCGCGCGGGCCGCACCATGCGCACGCCGAGCCGGTCGGCGACCGCGACCGAGCCGACGGTCAGCGCGAGGCCGACGGCCGCGAGCACCGCCCAGGCCGTGCCGACGCCGTTGGTCACCTCGGACTCGGGGACGTACACCTCGACCACGGCTATCGCGCCGGAGCCGAGGGCGACCGGCTGGAGCAGGGTGGAGCCGCCGGTGACGGTGGTGGTGGAGGCGCGGCCGAGTCGTCGTACGGCCTCGATGTCGGGTCCCGCGGCGCGCTGCCGGCCGAGGTCGAGCGCGGCCCGGCCGCCCTCGGCGGGCAGGTGGACCGCCATCCCGGAGTCGGCGCCGGCCGAGGCCACCACCCGCTCCAGCTGGTCCCGGTCGGTGGTGATGGACAGCGCGGGCGCGACCGCCGCGGCCTTCCGCTCGGCGCCTGAGAACGCGCGGTCGCGGGCCATCTCCTTGACGACCAGGCCGAGCGGCACGGCGAAGGCGACCACGACCATCGTGGTGACCGCGAGGCAGACCTTGACCAGAGCCCATCTCATCGCGGGGCCTGCCCGTCCGAGGGCGGTTCCAGCTTCACCCCGACGCCCCGCAGCGTGTGCAGATAGCGCGGGCGGGCGGCCGTCTCCCCCAGTTTGCGGCGCAGCCAGGACAGATGGACGTCGATGGTCTGGTCGTCGCCGTAGGACTGCTGCCAGACCTCGGCGAGGAGTTCCTTGCGCGGGACGACGACGCCCGGCCGTGCGGCCAGGAAGGCCAGCAGGTCGAACTCGCGGCGGGTGAGGTCGAGCGCGGCCCCGTCCAACTCGGCCTGGCGGCGCAGCGGGTCGACGGTCAGGCCGCCGACGCGGAGCACGGAGGAGGACGGGGCCTCGCCGCCGCCGGCACGGGCGCGGCGCAGCACGGCGGCGATCCGGGCGGAGAGGTGTTCGACGGAGAACGGCTTGGTCAGGTAGTCGTCCGCCCCGGCGTTCAGCAGCCGGACGATCTCCGTCTCGTCGTCCCGGGCGGTGGCGATGATGACGGGTACGTCGGTGATGCCGCGCAGCATCTTCAGGGCCTCGGAGCCGTCCAGGTCGGGCAGTCCGAGGTCCAGGATGACCAGGTCGAAGCGGAAATGGGCGACCTCGCGCAGCGCCTCCAGTGCCGTACCGACGCTGCGCACGGTGTGTGCGGCGTCGGTCAGGTGCCGGATGAGCGCCGAGCGTACGAACTGGTCGTCCTCGACCACGAGCACACGTGCCATGCGCCGCACCGTACGCCATGCGGACGACACCGGGCGGACGCCTGTGGACAACTCGGGGCATGTGCGAACGGCGGTACCCCTGGGGCAGTATGGCCCGCGATGCGCAGAGGACTCGTACACGTACTGGCGTGGCTGCTCGCGACGGGGGCGGCGGTCACGCTGTCGTGGTGGGGTGTCCACACGGTGATGACGGGGACGGCGTACGACCCGCCGCGCGCGCTTCCGGTCACGGCCGCCGACGCGGACGCCCAGGACGTGAAGCCGGCGTCCCGGGCACCTTCTGCGTCGCCGGCCCCGTCGCGCGAGCGGCCGGTCCGGCGGGCGGCGACGCCGGCGCCCGCGCACACGCCGGCCCGCACACCGTCCCCGTCCCCCACCGTCACCGCCACCCCCACCGCGTCCGGCCGGATCAAGTCCTACGACACCGACGGCGGCCGGGCGGTGTTCGACCTTCGGCCGGCCGACGCCGCGCTCGTGTCGGCGACCCCGGGGACGGGCTGGTCGATACAGGTGTGGAAGACCGAGAGCTGGATCCGGGTGGAGTTCAGCCGGGGCGCGGACCGGGTGTCGGTGTTCTGCACCTGGCACGACGGGCCGCCGCGGGTGGAGGTGGGGACGTACTGACCCACCCGGCGGAGTTCTGCGGGCGGAGCGGGCCTAACGGAACACCGAGGGCGGCGGGGCCGGGGAGGCCACCGCGGCGTCGTCCGTCACGGGCACCGCGCCACCCGTGAAGTCGGTGAGCCGTCTGCCGTGTTCGACCCGGGCGGGGTGCGGGTCGGAGGCGGCGCGGCGGGTGAGTTCGGCGAGCGGCAGCGGGAGGTCGGAGGCGACGAGGATCGCGTTGCCGAAGCGCTTGCCGCGCAGCACGGCCGCGTCGGCGATCAGCGCGAGTTCGCCGAACCGGGCGGCGGCGGTGGCGATCTGGCCGCGCAGGTGCGCGAGCGGCGGGCCGTCGGCGAGGTTGGCCGTGTAGACACCGGAGGGCTTCAGTGCGCGCCGGACCTCGTCCAGGAACTCGGTGGAGGTGAGGTGGGCGGGGGTGCGGGCGCCGCTGAAGACATCGGCGACGACCAGGTCGGCCCAGCCGTCCGGCACCTTGGCGAGCCCCGCGCGGGCGTCGGTGGCCCGCACCCGGATGCGCGCGCCCGGGTCCAGCGGCAGCTCCCGGCGGACGAGCCGCACCAGGCTCTCGTCCCGCTCCACGACCTGCTGGGTGGAGCGGGGCCGGGTCGCGGCGACGTACCGGGCGAGGGTGAGCGCGCCGCCGCCGAGGTGCACGGCGTGCACGGGCTTGCCGGGCGGGGCGGCGAGGTCGATGACATGGCCGAGGCGGCGCTGGTACTCGAAGGACAGGTACGCCGGGTCGTCCAGGTCGACGTGCGACTGGGGCGCGCCGTCGATCAGCAGCGTCCAGGCCCGGGCGCGGTCCGGGTCGGGCACGAGCTGCGCGAGCCCGCCGTCGACCGGCTCCTCGACCGCGGCTGCGGCGGCCGACCCGCGCCGTGTGTTCCTCGACCTGCCCATCCCCCCATTTTCGCAGCCGTCGGGGGCAGGCGCGTCACCGGCAGTTGTCGGCCGCCTCGATCAGGCGGGCCGCCTCGCCCAGGGCCCGGCGCAGGACCACCGGGTCGGTGGCGAGGTCCGCCTCGCCGGGCGGCAGCAGCCAGTCGGAGCCCTCCACCGGCGGCTCGGGGTTCAGCCGCAGCCCGCGGCCGTCGGTCTCGGTGCAGGTGCTGCCCGGCACGTCCCAGCCGGCGGCCGTACCGGCCGGCACCAGGAAGCCGAGGGTGCCGCAGCCGTCGTCGTGCAGCACGGGGCCGACCGCGTCCGCCGCGCCCCGTCGCAGGATGTCGACCGCCTCCAGCCCCTGCCGGGTCGGTACCGTCACGAGGTCGCATCTCGCGTCACCTCCCGCGCACGCGGACGACGACGGCGACGTACAAGGATCGTTGCTCTGGCTGGTCTCCATGCCGGCCTCCACACACAGCCCTGTTGCGGTCCATGGAGTCCAACGCGCGAGCGCGTCAACGGCAACGGCACAAGTGCGCCGCAAAGGATGGCACTTCATGGCAGATCGTGCATGAGATATCCGGTTTGTAGCCAAACACCGCGTGGCGGGTCCGTCACAGCGGGTACGTTCATGCCCGCCGGAACCAGGGCGTCACACGGGCAACTCGTCCCGGCATCGCCCGGGTCCCGGCGCGGTTCGACGGTTCGCACGAGAGGACCCGGCCATGGCGTCGTCAACCGTGACCTCGTCACAGCCCGAACGGCCACCACGGCCGAACCTCGCCTTCCGGCAGCTGCGCGGCCGGCGCTCACCGGCGGAGTTCGCGGCGCTGGTGAGGCGGGCCGCGCGCGAGATCGGGGAGCGGGTGAGCTGTGACGCGCGCTACATCGGCCGGGTCGAGGCGGGCGAGATCCGCTGCCCCAACTACGCGTACGAACGGGTGTTCCTGCACCTGTTTCCCGGCCGCACGCTCACCGACCTCGGCTTCGCGCCCCGCTCCTCCGTCCGTGGACGCGCGGCGCGTACGGCGGTGGAGACGGCCTCCGCGGAGGGGGTGCCCGGTGAGTCCCGCGGGCCTTCAGAGCCGTATGAGTCCCGTGAGGCCGGTGGGTCCCGCGACGCGCGGGGCCCGCGGGGACGGGGGCCGCTTGAACCGCACCAGCTGTACGAACCGCACGAACCGTTTGCGAAAGACCCCCTGAACCACGAGGAGAGCGACGTGCTGCGTCGCGCATTCATGACCGGCGGAGGCGTCACGATGGCCGCCGCCACGCTGGCCCCGCTGGGGCTCACCACCGGCGCCACGGCGGCGGAACGGCGGCTGCGGCGCGCCGGCACCTCCGAGGCGGCGGCGCTGGAAGAAGCCGTCCGCCGCATCCGGCTGCTCGACGACCGGCACGGCGCGGACGGCCTCTACCGGCGCGCGGCGGCTCCGCTGCGCGCCGCGTACGAGCTGCTCGACGCCGGCGCGACCCGGCAGACCACCGCCGACCGGCTGCACGCGGGCGCCGGGGAACTCGCCATCTCCGTCGGCTGGCTGGCCCATGACTCCGGCCGCTTCGACGACGCCCGCTCGCACTACGCGGAGGCACTGGCGACCGCTCGTATGACCGGCGATCCGGCACTGGAGGCACACGCCTTCTGCAACACCGCGTTCCTGGCCCGGGACGCCGGGCACCCCCGGGAGGCGGTGCGGGCCGCGCAGGCCGCGCAGCGCGCCGCCCAGCCGCTCGGCTCCGACCGGCTGATGTCCCTGCTGGCGCTGCGCGAGGCGGGCGGCTGGGCGGGGCTCGCCGACCGCACCGGCTGCGCGCAGGCGCTGGCCCGGGCGCACGCCCTGTTCGAGCGGGGCCGCTCGGACGCCGACCCCGAGTGGATGAGCTTCTACGGGGAGGCCGAGCTGGAGGGGCTGGAGGCGCAGTGCTGGTCCACGCTGGGCGACTGGCGGCGGGCGTCCCGGCACGCGCGGCGGGCGGCGCGCCTCCAGGACCCCCACTTCACGCGGAACATCGCGCTGTACACCGCGGAGCTGGCCGACGACCTCGCCCGCGAGGGACGCCCCGACGAGGCGGCGGAGGCGGGGCTGCGGGTGCTGGCGCTGCTGGACCAGGTCCAGTCCTCCCGGATCCAGACGATGCTGGCCGGGACGGCGCGGGTGCTGCTGCCGCACCGGCGGGCGTCGGGGGTGTCGGAGTTCCTGGACCGCCACGCGTCCGTTCCCCGGCGGGTGTAGCGGTTCCCGGGTTCCGGGATTCTCGGGGTTCGCGGGGTTCTCCGGTGCGGGGCGGGACGTCCGGTGGTCGCCGGTCCGCGGGTGGGTCGTAGCCGACCGCGCCCACGCGGCGGAGCGCACACCGCTACGGCCCCGCGCCGCTCCGGGGCGCGGGCCGCCCGCTCAGCCCGCCAAGTGCCCCGTGTCGTTCCAGCTCTCGATCGCCGGTTCCCCGTAGGCCCAGCCCAGTACCGACAGCGACGTGGGGTTCAGCCGTATCCGCGCCGCGAAGTCCAGCCCCAGCCCCAGCCACCGCGCCCCGATCGACCGCAGGACGTGCCCGTGGGCGAAGACCAGGACGTCCCGGTCGGCCGAACGGGCCCAGGAGACCACCTCGTCCGCGCGCGCGGTGACGTCGGCGATCGTCTCGCCCCGCGGGACCCCGTCCCGCCAGATCAGCCAACCGGGCCGCACGGCCTGGATCTCGGCCGGGGTCATGCCCTCGTACGCGCCGTAGTCCCACTCCATCAGCGTGTCCCACACCGTGGCACGGTCCCCGAAGCCGGCCAGTTCGCACGTCTCCCGCGCGCGTACCAGCGGGCTGGTCCGCACCTCCGCGTCCGCCAGTCCGTCCAGCGGGGCGCGGTGCAGCCGCTCACCGAGCAGCTTGGCCCCGCGCCGGCCCTCCTCCAGCAGCGGCACATCGGTCCTGCCGGTGTGCTTGCCGGACAGCGACCATGCCGTCTGTCCGTGCCGGGCCAGCAGAATGCGCGGTGCCATGGGGTCTCTCCGAAGGAACAAGCGGATGCACAACAGGGGACGCACGACGAGGGGGTGCGGTCCCTCCATCATCGCGCACCCCGCTCCCGGGCAACCCGCCGGGCGATCTCCGCGTCTTCGAGGACTGACGCGCACCGGCGTGATCCGAGCGCCCGTCATGGGCCGAGTAGGGACACCGTAAAGTGGCACGGTCGCCCGCCGGGGCGCAGCCGCACAGCAGAAGGGGGAGGGCGATCGGATGCCGCAGACCGAGACACCGGGCACCGAGGTGGCCCCGCGACCCCGGCTGCGCTGGTGGACCGAGCTGCCGCTGATCCTGCTGGTCTACGGCTGTTACTCGGCCGGCCGGCTCCTCGCGCGCGGTGACGTCGCCGGCGCCGTCGACCACGGCCTGGCGATCCTGCGCGTCGAGAAGGCCCTGCGCCTGAACGCGGAGCACCCGCTGAACCGGCTGTTCACGCGCGAGCCCTGGCTCGGGGTGCCGGCCGACTTCTGGTACGCCTCGCTGCACTACCTGGTCACGCCCGTGATCCTGGTCTGGCTGTTCCGCGCGCGTGCCCGGCACTACCGGGCGGCCCGCACCTGGCTGATGACGTCCACGTTCATCGGCCTGATCGGCTTCACCCTGCTGCCGACCTGCCCGCCCCGCCTGCTCTCGGCCGGCCACGGCTTCGTGGACACGATGGCGCAGTACAGCGCGTACGGCTGGTGGGGCGGCGAGGCCAGCGCCCCGCGCGGCATGGGCGGCATGACCAACCAGTACGCGGCGATGCCGAGCCTGCACGTGGGCTGGGCGCTGTGGTGCGGTGTGATGCTGTGGCGGTACGGCGGCACGCGCCTGACGAAGGTCCTCGGTGTCGTCTACCCGCTGGTCACCGCGCTGGTGGTCATGGGCACCGCCAACCACTACTTCCTGGACGCGGTCGCGGGCGTGGCCGTGATGGGCGTCGGCCTGCTGCTGGCACCGCTGGTGCTGCGGGCCGCGGACCTCGTGCGGACCCGGCTGTCCCGCCGTACCGCACCGGTCACGCAGGGCACGGGTTCCCCGATTGTCAGTGCCGGATGCCAGACTTCGGCGGGTGAGCGAATTCCACGGCAGCGCGAGTCGCGGCACGACCCCGCGGCCGGACCGGACGCCTCCCCCAGCGACGCGGGCGAAGGGGCTCCGGCACCGGCTCGCTGAGCTGCGCGGTCCCGACGTACCGGCCAAGGCCCTGGACGCCCGCGCCCTCGCCGCGCTCGCGGCGAACCCGGGCTGCTCCCGGCGGGCGATCCTGGACGGCGCCGGGGTGGACAAGGCCCGGCTGGCCGGCGCGCTGGGCGCGCCGTCCGGTTTCGGGCAGTCGCAGTTCGCGCTGACCCGGGGCAACGCGTTCGAGGCGCGGGTCAAGGCGGACGGCGGCGCCGAACTGCTGCGGCTGGCGCACGCCCGGCTCGACCCCGGCGCCGAACCGCCCGCCACGGCGGCCGTACCCGACCTGACCGCGCACGGCCCGGAGGGGCGTACGGCCCGTACGGCGCTGGCACTGCGCGAGGCCACGCGGGCCGGCGGCTGGACGCTCCTGGACCATCCGATGCTCGCCCTGGACGTGGCCGGTTCGCTCGCCTTCCTGGAGCCGGACGCGGTCGTGGTGCACCCGGACGGCAGCTGGTCGGTGGTGGAGATCAAGTCCTTCCCGATGGTGGACGGCGCCGCGGACCCGGCGAAGGTGGGCGCGGCGGCCCGCCAGGCAGCGGTGTACGTGCTCGCCCTGGAGGAGGTCGCGAAGCGTCTCGGCGCGGAGCCGCAGGAGCCCGCCCCACAGGGCGCTCCGGTGCCGCGGGTGCGCCACCAGGTGCTGCTGGTGTGCCCGAAGGACTTCTCCAACCTGCCCGCGGGCTCCGCCGTGGACGTCCGCAAGCAGCGCGCGGTCACCGCCCGCCAGCTGGCCCGGCTCACCCGCGTCGAGGAGATCGCCGACGCGCTGCCCGAGGGCACGTGCTTCGCGCCCGACCGCCCCGCCGAGGAGCTGACGGCGGCCGTGGAGGCGGTGCCGGCGACGTACGCGCCCGAGTGCCTGTCCGCCTGCGAGCTGGCCTTCCACTGCCGGGAGCGGGCCCGCGCGGCCGGCGCGGTCACCCGGCTCGGCCGGCCGCTGCGGGCCGAGCTGGGCGGGCTGGCCACGGTCGAGGAGGTCCTGGCGGCGGCCCACGGCGTGAGCGGCGACCCGGACGACCCGGCGGTGGCCGCGCTGCGCCGGGCGGCGGCCCTGCGCGCGGAGGCCCTGCGCGAGGCCCGGGAGCTTCGGGAGGCGGTCCCGTGTCCCTGATCACCGCCCTCGCCCGGCTGGAAGCCGTCGGCACGGGCCGGGCGCAGCCCGCCGCGACCGTCCGGCACCGGCGTCTGTCCGACCACCCCCTGGTGTTCGTGCCGCTCACCACGGCCGGCGAGACGGGCGCCCCGCTCGGCGCGCTGGTCGGCACCGACCGGGACGCGCCCCGGCTGCTGGTCGTACCGCAGCCCCGCGACCGCGATCTGCGCTTCACGTTCCTGGCCGACCTGGCCGATGTCGTCCTGCCCTACATCGACGCGTACGCCGACTCCGTGGAGGCGGCCGAGCGCACCGAGACCGATCCGGAGACCGGCAAGCGGGTCAAGGTGGCGGCGGAGCTGTGCGCGGACGCGCCCCAGCTGATCGTGCCGAGCCGCACGGGCCTGGACTTCGTACGGCTGCTGGGCCGCTCGATGCGGTTCCGGCGCACCGCCGAGCAGGACCCGGACGCCCCCTATCCGGCGCCGCCGCGGGTGCCGTTGCTCGGCCGCTGGCTGACCCACTACGGCGAGCGGGCCCGGGTCCCGGGCTCCTCGCTGCTGCTCGCCCTGACCGATGTGCTGTCCCGGCACTGGGCGACCGGCCAGTCGGGCCTGGAGGACGAACACCTGGGCGCGCTGCTGGCCTGGATCGACCCCCCGCAGGGCCTGACCGGCGCCGAGGCGGCCCGCCGGGCCGAACTCGCCAGGGACGCCGACGGCCAGTTGCTGTGCCCGCCGGCCGGCCCGGCCACCGACCCGGCGTTCGACAACAAGCTGCTGGCCCCGGCGATCGAGCGCTACGACCGCGCGCGGACGGCCCTGGCCGCCGCCGAGGACCCGCTGGAGGCAGACGACCGGCTGGCCGCGCTCACCCGGGCCGAGCGGGAGGTCCGCGACCTGGTCGAGAGCCGTACCCGGCCCACCTGGGACGCGGTGTGGCGGGGCCTGGACCTGCTGCGGGCGCTGCCGGAGGGCGCGCACGTGGAGGGGCGCTGGACCCGGGACCGCTGGTCGTTCACCGGGCACCGGGACCGGGTGCTGGCCGGTGAGCCCCCGCAGCCGCGCCGGGACGACGCGGTGACGGCGGCGAACAAGCTGGCCACGCGCGAGCGTGAGCAGGCCCGGCTGGAGGCGCAGGAGGCGCTGGACGACCCGCTGGTGATGGCGGGGCGGCGGCTGGCCGGGGAGGCGTTCGCGGGCGAGGTGACCGACGTCGTGATGGCGTACAGCGAGGGGAAGCGGCCGAGTCCGCGCCCGCTGGTGACGGTCCGCACCGACGACCGGCCCCATCTGGCGGAGCGGGGGAAGGTGTACCGCTCGCTGGGCGGCAAGCCGCAGTCGGCGGAGTTCGTCGGTCAGGAGGCCGACGGTGTGCTGGTCCTGCGCGTCCTGGACAAGATGGGCCGCGGGAAGGAGCCGGAGCCCGGCTCGGTGCCGGAGAAGGGCGACCGGGTCTGCTTCACCCTGTTCGAGCACGAGCAGCGCGGCGGCGCGAAGCTGCCCGACCCGGAGGAGACCCCGTGGACGCACGGCGGCCCGCCGGGCGAGCCGGCGCCGGAGGCCCCCGACACCGTGAC
Source organism: Streptomyces canarius (assembly GCF_014650735.1). Classification (NCBI taxonomy): domain Bacteria; kingdom Bacillati; phylum Actinomycetota; class Actinomycetes; order Kitasatosporales; family Streptomycetaceae; genus Streptomyces; species Streptomyces canarius. The sequence continues at coordinate 41,914 of NZ_BMVN01000007.1, read as the reverse complement.
CGAGGAGGACGTGCTGTGACGACCGTCGACTTCGATCCCGGAGCCGCGGCCGGCCGCGCCACCGACGCGATCCTCCACGACACGCTGCACGGCACCGAGCGGGGCGTGGTGGTGGACTCCCCGCCGGGTGCCGGCAAGTCGACGCTGGTGGTCCGCGCGGCGCTCGAACTCGCCGCTGCCGGGCGCCCGCTGATGATCGTGGCCCAGACGAACGCCCAGGTGGACGACCTGGTCCTGCGTCTGGCCGAGAAGAACCCGGACCTGCCCGTCGGCCGTCTGCACAGCAGCGACACGGACGCGTACGACGCGGCGCTGGACGCCTTGCCGCAGGTCCGCACGTCGGCGAAGGCGGCCGACCTGAGCGGGCTGCCGGTGGTCCTCTCGACGGCCGCCAAGTGGGCGCACGTGAAGGTGGACGAGCCCTGGCGGCACGCGATCGTGGACGAGGCGTACCAGATGCGCTCCGATTCCCTGCTCGCCGTGGCCGGCCTGTTCGAACGGGCGCTGTTCGTGGGCGACCCGGGCCAGCTGGACCCCTTCTCCATCGTCGGCAGCGAGCAGTGGGCGGGCCTGTCGTACGACCCCTCGGCCTCGGCGGTCACCACCCTCCTGGCCCACAACCCGGAGCTGCCCCAGCACCGGCTTCCGGTCTCCTGGCGGCTGCCGGCCTCGGCGGCTCCCCTGGTCTCGGACGCCTTCTACCCGTACACCCCGTTCCGCAGCGGCACCTCCCACGGGGACCGCCGGCTGGCCTTCGCCGTCCCCTCCGACGGCTCCGGCCCGGACCGGGTGATCGACGAGGCCGCGGAGTCCGGCTGGGGCCTGCTGGAGCTGCCCGCCCGGCACACCCCGCGCACGGACCCGGAGGCGGTCCGGGCGGTGGCGGCGGTGGTCCGCCGGCTGCTGGACCGAGGCGGCGCGGCCACGTCCGAACGCGCGCCGCACCCCACCCCCCTGACGGCCGACCGCGTCGCGGTGGGCACGGCCCACCGCGACCAGGCGGCGGCGATCCGCGCGGCCCTGGCCGACCTCGGCGTCCCGGACGTGACCGTCGACACGGCGAACCGTCTCCAGGGCCGCGAGTACGACGTCACGGTCGTCCTGCACCCGCTCTCCGGCCGCCCCGACGCCACCGCCTTCCACCTGGAGACGGGCCGCCTGTGCGTCCTGGCGTCCCGCCACCGCCACGCGTGCATCATGATCTGCCGCGCCGGGGTGACCGACCTGCTCGACGACTACCCCTCCACGGAACCGGTCCAGCTGGGAACGCTGGTGAAGTTCCCGGACGGCTGGGAGGCGAACCACGCGGTCCTGTCCCACCTCAGAGAACACCGCGTGACCTGGCACCCCTGACCACCACCCCCGGCACCTCCCCGGCGGACCAGGGCCCCCACACCCCTCCGCCGGACGGAGTCCGGCACGCCGCCGGAGGCGGCCGATAGTCACAGCCCGGACGGCTGGGAGGCGAACCACGCGGTCCTGTCCCACCTCAGAGAACACCGCGTGACCTGGCACCCCTGACCACCACCCCCGACACCTCCCCGGCGGATCCACGGCGGATCCCGCCCGGAGGGAATAAGCGGGGACTCTCTCCTGTTAGGCGCTGAAGGACAGCTCACGCTCGCATCAGGAGGCGCACACCGTGTCGGCAGACGAGGCAGACGAGATCCGGGGCACCACGCTCGGCACCGCCCCCGCCCCCCTCTCCGTACTGGACCTGGTGACCGTCGGCGCGGGCAGTACCGCCACCGACGCCCTGCGCACCAGCGTCGCGCTCGCCCGGTTCACGGAGTCCCGCGGCTTCCACCGGTACTGGGTCGCCGAGCACCACTCCATGCCCGGTGTGGCCTCCTCCTCCCCCGCCGTGATCCTCGCCCACCTGGCCGCCCACACCGACCGCATCCGGCTCGGCTCGGGCGGCGTCATGCTGCCCAACCACGCCCCGCTGGTGATCGCCGAGCAGTTCGGCACGCTGGAGGCGCTGGCCCCGGGCCGGGTCGACCTGGGCCTCGGCCGGGCGCCGGGCACCGACGGGGCCACGGCCGCGGCGCTGCGCCGTACCGACACCCTCAACGAGGGCGCCGACGACTTCCCGCAGCAGCTCGCGGAGCTGACCCGGTTCCTGGACGACGACTTCCCGGACGGCCACCCGTACCGCCGCATCCACGCGATCCCGGGACCGGTCCAGGGCAGCACCCCCGGCGGGGTCCAGTCGCCGCACCGGCCGCCCGTCTGGCTGCTCGGCTCCTCCGGCTTCAGCGCCCGCCTGGCCGGCCTGCTCGGCCTGCCGTTCGCCTTCGCGCACCACTTCTCCGCGCAGAACACCATCCCGGCGCTCGACCTGTACCGGGAGTCCTTCCGGCCCTCCGCCGTCCTCTCCGAGCCGTACGCCCTCATCGGCGTCTCCGCCCTCGCCACGGACGACGAACGGGAGGCCCGCAGGCAGAGCCGGGCGATGGCGCTGAACATGGTCCGGCTGCGCACCGGCCGCCCCGGACTGTTCCCCGACCCCAAGGAGGCCGAGCGGCACGAGTTCAGCCCGATGGAGGAGGAGTTCGTCGCCTCCTGGACGGCCAACATCGTGCACGGCACGGCCGAAGAGGTCCGCGCCGGACTGGACGACCTGCGCAAGCGCACCGGCGCCGACGAGCTGATGATCACCTCGCACGCGCACCGCGGTGAACTCCGCCTGCGCTCCTACGAACTGATCGCGGACGCCTACGGATTGCCGACCGCGTAGGCCTGCGCCCCCAGCAGCTCGGAGATACGATCCGGCGGCACCGGGCGGGAGTACAGCCAGCCCTGTCCGGTGTCGCAGCCGATCCGGCGCAGCCGGGTGGCCTGGGCGGAGGTCTCCACGCACTCCGCGGTGACCGTCAGACCGAGCCGGTGGGCGAGCTGGATCATCGCCTCCACGATGACCTCGTCCGCCGGGTTCGGGGCGATCGCCTTCTTGTCGCCGTCGTACTGGAAGCCCCGGACGAAGGAGCCGTCCAGCTTCAGTGTGGAGACCGGCAGCCGGCTGAGGTAGGCGAGGTTGGAGTAGCCGGTGCCGAAGTCGTCGATGGCGATGCGCACGCCCATGTCGCTGAGGGCCTGAAGGGCCTGGAGCGGACGTCCGGCCGAGCCCATCACCGCCGACTCGGTCAGCTCCAGCTGGAGCAGCTGCGGCGCGAGTCCGGTCTCGGCGAGGATCTCCGCCACGTCGGCCACCAGGTCCGAGTCCCACACCTGCCGTACGGCGACGTTCACGCTGACGAAGATGGGCGGTTCGCCGGGGTGGTCCAGCTGCCAGCGGCGGGCCTGCCGGCAGGCGGTGTGCAGCGCCCAGCGGCCGAGCTGCACGATCGAGCCGTCCTCCTCGGCCAGTCCGATGAACCGATTCGGCGTCAAGGTGCCGAACTGCGGGTGGTGCCAGCGGATCAGGGCCTCGACGCCGTTGAGCCGGCCGTCCTCCATGGCCACCAACGGCTGGTATTCGAGGGCGAATTCCTCGCGTTCGATGGCGGGCCGCAGGGTGGAGGACAGCGCCTGGCGGGTCATGCGGTGGGCGTTGCGCTCGGGGTCGAACAGGGTCCAGCGGCCCTTGCCGTCGGCCTTCGCCCAGTACAGGGTCGTATCGGCCGCCTGCATCAGCCCGGTGGCCGTCGTACCGGCCGCGTGCCGCTCGACGACGCCGATGGACGCGGTCAACGACAGCCGCTGACCGGCCAGATCGAAGGGTTCCTCCAGTGCCTTCAGGGCGGACTCGGCCAGGTCGGCGAGCTGCTCGGTGCCGGTGGAGTCCTCCACCAGCAGCGCGAACTCGTCGCCGCCGAGCCGGGCCACGAGGGGGGTGGCGGCGCGGGCGTACCCCGTCTCGTCGGCGACCCGGGTCAGGCGTTCGGCGACGGCCGCGAGGAGCCGGTCGCCGATGCGGTGGCCGAGGGTGTCGTTGACCGCCTTGAAGCCGTCGAGGTCCAGGTAGCACAGGCCGATCCGGCCGGTGCCGCTCTCCTCGTACGACTCCGCCTCCAGCGCGGCCGTCAGGCGCTCGAAGAACAGTGTGCGGTTGGGCAGCCGGGTCACCGGGTCGTGCATCTGCAAGTGCCGCAGCCGGGCCTGGAGTTCGCGCCGGGAGCTGATGTCGGCGACCGACAGCAGGACGCCGGGTTCGCCGGTCAGCGGGGCGACGGTGACCTGCACCCACAGCGAGTGCCCCTCGGGGTGCTTCAGCCGGCGGGTGCAGCGCAGTCGGGCCTGCCGGCCGCGCAGCACCTCGTGGTAGGCGTGCCGGCTACGGGCGTCCGCGGCCAGGTCCACCAGGTCGGCGGCGACCCGCCCGACGAGGGTGCCGGGGGCGGCGCCGAGCAGCTCACCGAGGGCGGTGTTGGCGCTGACGACGAGGCCCTCGGGGGCCACGACCGCCATGGCGAGCGGGGCGGTCGCGAAGACACGGTGGTAGGTGGTGTAGTGACTGTCTGTGACGGCTGACCGGTCGAGGTCTGCCGCGGGCGTCGGCCCTTCGGACGTTCCGCTCACCGCTCGCTCCCGCAGTGCACTCGATCTGTGTCCGTGCCTGTCCGTGCCGGAAAGTGTGCCGATCATAGAGGCTGGCTCCGGGCCCTTCCAGCCGCTGTCCAGTGTCCCGGACAGAGCACAGGTTCTGACAGATCGTTTCTGCCCGCACCTGGACGGGTTCTTCAGGCCCCCGACCAGTTGTGACGTTCCGTGAGTGTTTCGGGGATGTCGAGCGCCGGGGCGCGCCGGGGCGCAATGGGGGCGCACTCACCCTTCTGGTGCAGGCAAACAGGGCATAACACATCGATTGCCAGCAATCTGGGTGCGGGTCCCGAACCGCATCCGGAGGTCAGTCCGTGCCCAAGCTGCGCAGCACCGCCGCCGTGGTCACCACGATGTCGGCGCTCGCCGCGACCTCGATCCTCGGCGGCCCCTCGGTCGCCGAGCCCTTCTCGCCGGCGCCCTGTGCCCTGCACCGCACCGAGGCCCACCACTCGGAGGGCGTCGACAGCTGGAACCCCGCCTACACCCGCCCGGTCGGCACGCTGGACGCCGTGATGATCTTCCTCTCGTTCCCGGACGCCACCCCGCGCACGACCCCCGCCGAACTGGCCGCCGACCACTTCCCGGCCACCAGCCGCTTCTACGAACAGGCGTCCTACGGCAGGTTCACCCTGCGCCCGCACCCGCTGCAACACTGGCTGCGCATGCCGCGCCCGTCGACCTCGTACGCCATGCGGCGGGACTGGGACGTGGAGGACCGGGCCGCCTATCTGCGCGACGCGTTCGCCGTGGCCGACAAGGAGGTCGACTTCGCGCGCTACCCGATCGTGTACCTCGTCGCCGACCCGGACGCGCCCGGCGTCGACTCGGACGCCACGAAGGTCGTCAACCTGGAGACCCCCCTGCGCGTCGACGGCACCGGTGTCCGGCGGGTCGTCACCGTGTTCGAGCACCATCCGCCGGACCGGCTGGTCCTCGCCCACGAGACCGGCCACGTCTTCGACCTGCCCGACCTCTACCACCGCCCGGTCGACGGCAAGGGCGACTGGGACACCTACGTGGGCGACTGGGACCTGATGGGCAGCCAGTTCGGGCTCGCCCCTGACCTGTTCGCCTGGCACAAGTGGCGGCTCGGCTGGCTGGATCCGCGCCAGGTGGTGTGCGTGCGCGGCGCCGCGCCGACCCGCCTCACCCTGGAGCCCCTCGCGGCCGGGCCCGGCGGGCCGGCGCCGGGGGCGGGCGAGACCCCCGGCTTCGGCCTCGGCCACGGTGTCAAGCTGGCCGTGGTGCGCACCGGCCCGGAGACCGCCCTCGCCATCGAGGCGCGCGACGCGACCGGCAACGACCGGGCGTCCTGCCGGCAGGGCATCCTGATCTACCGGGTGCGCGCCACCGCCGAGTCCGGCGACGGCCCGATCCAGGTCGTGGACGCCCACCCGCACACCGAGGCCTGCTGGGAGAACTCGGTCTACGCCCCCCTCGCCGACGCGCCGCTCTCCCTCGGGGAGAGCTTCACGGTCCCCGGGGAGGGCGTGAAGGTGGAGGCGGAGGGGCGGACGGCATCCGGGGCGTGGACGGTGAAGATCACGCCGGGGATCAGTGACTGACCGTGCGGCCGAACGGGGGCGCCGCGCGACCGCCCGTTCGTATACGAAAACGGCGGGCCGGATTCTTTCGAACCGGACCCGCCGTTTCCTTCGCGTGCGCCGCCAGGGACTCGAACCCCGGACCCGCTGATTAAGAGTCAGCTGCTCTAACCAACTGAGCTAGCGGCGCCTGCTGACGTCGTAGACCTTAGCACCCTGGTCGGCGGGAGGAAAAATCGATATCCGCACGGCCGGCCGGGCCGCCCGCACCGCCGCCCAGAGCAGCACCTCGGGGCCCGGCAGCCAGGGGTGACGGGTGTCCGGGGCGACCAGCCAGCGGGCGGAGCCGCTCGCGTCGCCGCAGGTCAGGGGCGGTACGGTGACCGCGTCGCCGGTGCTGTGGCACAGCAGCGGCGGTACCGCTCGGGCCCGCTGGGACCCCCACTCCTCCCAGTCCAGCAGCGAGGGCAGCCGCTGGGCCGTGCCCGGGGCGGCGAACAGCAGCGTCCGCCCCCGGAACACCGCGACCGGCCCTGAGCCCGCGCCCTCGTCCCAGAGCCGGTCCAGCATGCGGCGGCCGAAGACCGCAGGGGCGCTCACCACGTCGAAGACGGTGCCGCAGGGCAGGACGACCGGGGCGTCCGGGCGCTCCTCCCACAACGCCAGGGTGCTTCGGGGATACGGTCCCGCCGAGGCGAGCCAGGCGACGCCGTCGGCGCTGACACGGGTGACGTTCGGGGCGCTGGTCATGGCACCAGGTGTACAGCGCGTGAGCGGGCCGTTCTCCTGGGTTGCCGAAAGCCGGGACAGCGGCGGTCGGGGAGGAGTATCGTGCCCGCCTGGCATATGCCGGGCGGGTGCTACAGGGGGTCGGCGGTGGTCCGCCCCTCGCCCTCTCCGCGCATCAGGTCCCGCCCGAACTCGACCATCTTCTTCGCGTAGTCCTCCGTCCACTCCGCCCGCTCGGCGATGTCCGCCGGGGTCAGCCGGTCGAACCGGCGCGGGTCGGCGAGCTGGGCGGCGGCGATGGCCTGGAACTCCACGGCCCGGTCGGCCGCCGCGCGGAACGCCTGGGTCAGCTCCGTCGCCCGGGCCAGCAGCGCCCGCGGGTCGTCGATCGACTCCAGGGCGAAGAAGTGCTCGGGGTCGGCGACCGCCTCCGCGGGCTCGAAGAGCAGGGGCGCGGGGCGTAGCCGCGGTTCGTTACGACGCGGCGTGGGCTCCGCCATGTCTTGATCTCCTCCTCGTACGGTTCGGTGGGCGCCGCCTTCAGGTGGGCCACCGTCCATTGTCCCGCGCCGGCGCAAGAGGCCCCCGCGGCCGTCCGGGCGGGCCGGGTCCGAGGGAGGAGCCGGGGGCTACACCTGCACCAACGGCTGCCGGGTGAACAAGGTCCCCAGGGTCGGCGCGTTCACCCGGCGGTCCGCGAGCCTCAGGCCCTCCCAGACCGTGACCTGGTTGGCGGTGAGCACCGGCTTGGACAGGGCCTTCTCCAGCAGGGAGAGGTGCGCGGCCGTGTGCAGGGCCGTGTCCGGCAGCAGGACGGCCTCCGCGTCGGCGGCGTCCGCCGCGCGTGCCAGCGTCAGCACGTCCTCCTCCCCCCAGGTGCCGACCTCCGCCGCCGTGACGATCCCCGAGGACCGCGCGCCGGTCACCTCCAGGCCGCCGGCCCGCAGGAACTCCGCGAACAGCGCCGTGACGTCCTCGGGGTAGGTCGCGCCGACGGCGACCCGTCGTACGCCGATCTCCCGGGCCGCGTGCACGAAGGCGAACGACGTCGACGAGGCCGGCATCCCGGCCACCCGGGCCAGGCTGCGCACCTGCTCCTGGGCGCCCTCCCAGCCGTGCACGAAGCTGCCGCTGGTGCACGCCCACACCACCGTCTCGGCGCCGGCCAGCCGGAGCCCCTCCATGCCCTGGGCGAGCCGGTCGGCGGAGCCCATCTCGCGCAGCGCGTCCACCCGGTGCGCGTCCTCGCCGATGTCGGTGTGGACCAGGTCCACCCGGATGTCGCTGCCCAGGAGCTGCTCGATGCGTGGATAGTCGTCCTCGGCGGAGTGGCCCGGGTAGAGGAATCCGAGTGCGGTCATGTCCAGCCTTCCTGCGTCTCGTCTCTTCGGGCAGTACGGGCCCCGCGCGGGCAGCGCCCGGCACGGCCCCACGTCCCGGGTACCCAATCGGCGCAGCGCAGCCCACCTCGTGACCCGGCCGGCCGCGATCACCGGCATCCGCACCGGTCTCACACCGGGAGACCAAGGGGCAACGGACCGTGGCCGCGCCCGTGTTGACGAAGGGGGGTCCGGGTGCGAGCGTGGTCGGTCCGGGCACAGTCACCGCACGATCCGCGCATGTCAGACGCCGGGAGCCGCCCCGCATGACGCCGACCGTCCCCACCGTCGTGGTCCTCGACGCCGATCCGCCGCCCCGGCTCGGCCGCCTCACCGGCCGCGCCCGGATCGTGCGCACGGACGCCGCGCACCTGGCCGAGCGGCTGCCCGGCGCGGATGTGCTGCTGGTGTGGGACTTCACCTCGCACGCGGTACGGCGGGCGTGGCCCGGCGAGGGGCCCCGGCCGCGCTGGGTGCACACCGCGAGCGCGGGCGTGGACCATCTGATGTGCCCGGAGCTGGCCGCGTCGGACACGGTGGTGACGAACGCGCGCGGGATCTTCGAGCAGCCGATCGCCGAGTACGTGGCGGCCCTGGTGCTGGCCGCCGCCAAGGACCTGCCGCGCACCCTGGAGCACCAGCGGGAGCGGGTCTGGCGGCACCGGGAGACCCGGCGGGTGGCGGGCACGCGCGCGTGCGTGGTCGGCTCGGGTCCGATCGGCCGGGCGATCGTGCGGACGCTGAAGGCCCTGGGGGTGACGACGGCGCTGGTCGGGCGGGTGGCGCGGACCGGCGTGCACGGCCCGGACGACCTGGACCGGCTGATCTCCCGCGCGGACTGGGTGATCGCGGCGGCTCCGCTGACCGAGCAGACGTACCGCATGTTCGACGCGCACCGGTTCGGTGTGATGCAGCCCTCGGCGTTCTTCGTGAACGTCGGCCGGGGCGCCCTGGTCGACGAGGAGGCCCTCGTCCGGGCGCTGGCCCGGCGCTGGATCGCGGGCGCGGCCCTGGACGTGTTCGCCGCGGAACCGCTGCCCGGGGACAGCCCGCTGTGGGAGCTGCCGGGGCTGATCGTGTCCCCGCACATGAGCGGCGACACGGTCGGCTGGCGGGACGAACTGGGGGCGCAGTTCGTGGAGTTGTACGAGCGGTGGGCGGCGGGCAGACCGCTGCCGAACGTGGTCGACAAGACGCGTGGTTACGTGCCCGGCCACTGATGATCTGTCACCGACCCCTGGAGGGTGCATGCAGCTCACCGACCTGACCGCCGTCCGGCTCCTCGACGGGTACCGCAAGGGCGAGTTCAGCCCGGTGGAGGTGACCGGGGAGGCGCTTGAGCGGGCGCGGCTCAGCGGGCCGGAGGTGAACGCGTTCGTGCGGCTCACCGAGGAGGACGCGCTCGCCCGGGCCCGGGAGTCGGAGGCGCGCTGGCGGCGCGGGGAGCCGGCCGGGCTGGTCGACGGGGTGCCGGTGACGGTGAAGGACATCCTGCTGCTGCGCGGCCACCCCACGCTGCGCGGCTCCAGGACCGTGTGCGAGCAGGGGAGTTGGGAGGAGGACGCGCCGCCGGTGGCCCGGCTGCGCGAGCACGGCGCGGTGTTCCTCGGCAAGACAACCACGCCCGAGTACGGCTGGAAGGGCGTCACCGACTCCCCGCTGACCGGGATCACCCGCAATCCGTACGACCCCGCGCGCACCGCGGGCGGTTCCAGCGGCGGCAGCGCGGCGGCCGTCGCGATCGGCGCGGGCCCGCTGTCGCTGGGCACGGACGGCGGCGGAAGCATCCGTATCCCGGCCGCGTTCTGCGGGATCTTCGGGCTGAAGCCGACGTACGGCAGGGTGCCGCTGTATCCGGCGAGCGCGTTCGGCACGCTGTCGCACACCGGGCCGATGACCCGGGACGCGGCCGACGCGGCCCTGCTGCTCGACGTGATCGGCACGCCCGACCCGCGCGACTGGTCGGCGCTGCCGCCCGCGCCGGGCTCGTTCACCCAGGCGCTGGGAGGCGGTGTGCGGGGGCTGCGGGTGGCGTACTCGCCGTCGCTGGGCGGGCAGGTGCCGGTCCGGCCGGCGGTCGCCACGGCGGTACGGCGGGCGGTGGCCGCGCTCGCGGACCTGGGGGCGTACGTGGAGGAGGCCGACCCGGACTTCAGCGACCCGGTGGACGCCTTCCACACCCTGTGGTTCAGCGGCGCGGCCCGGCTGACCCAGGACTTCTCCCCGCGCCGCCGGCAGTCGCTGGACCCGGGTCTGCGGGAGATCTGCGCGCAGGGCGCCCGGACGAGCGCGCTGGAGTACCTGGCCGCGGTGGACGTCCGGATGGCCCTCGGCCGGCGGATGGGCCGCTTCCACGAGCGCTACGACCTGCTGGTGACGCCGACGCTGCCGCTGACGGCGTTCGAGGCGGGGCGGGAAGTGCCGAGGGGTTCGGTGTTCCGGCGCTGGACGGGCTGGACCCCGTTCACCTACCCGTTCAACCTGACCCAGCAGCCGGCGGCGACCGTGCCGGTGGGGGTGGACGGGGAGGGGCTGCCGGTGGGCATGCAACTCGTCGCCGCCCGGCACCGGGACGACCTGGTGCTGCGGGCCGCGCACGCGTTGTACGAGGCCGGCCTGCCCCTGCCCGGGAAGGTCACACCGGCCGGAAACTGAGCACAGTGCCAGGACCCGGTGGGGGTTCCGTGGAGGTGAAGGGCAGGAAGAGAACGCAGATCCCGCGTCGGCGCAGGCCATGAAAACCGGGGTGCATAGCCCGATTTCGGTTGGGTAGCCGCGCCGCCATGGCTCCACCACTTGGCAACGACGTACACACCATCCGGCCGGAACACGGACACACCCGGCGCTCGGTGCTCGCGGGTCTCGCCGCGCTGGGCGCGCTGGGCGCGGCGGGCTGCACCCGCGTGGCGTCGGCGTCCGGGAAGAACGGCGGCGATCTGCTGGAGCGGCTGCGCGCGCAGGGTGTCGTCCGGCTCGGGATCGCCGGTGAGGTCCCGTTCGGGTACATCGACAAGAACGGCGAGCTGACCGGGGAGGCACCGGAGCTGGCGAAGGCCGTCTTCAAGCGGCTCGGCGTGGACCGGGTGCAGCCGGTGCCGACGGAGTTCGGCTCGCTGATCCCCGGACTGAAGTCGCAGCAGTTCGACGTGGTGGCCGCGGGCATGTACGTCACCCCGGACCGCTGCGAGCAGGTGATCTTCGCGGACCCCGACTACCGGATGCCGGACGCCTTCATCGTCCGCAAGGGCAACCCGCTGGGCCTGCGCACCTACGCCGACGCGCTGCGGAGGCACGCCAAGGCGGCCACCGGCACCGGGTACGCGCAGATCCAGCACGCGGTGGAGGCGGGCTACAAGGAGAACGACCTCGTCATCGTCCCGGACCAGGTCGCCGGGCTGAACGCGGTGGAGTCGGGGCGGGTCGACCTGTTCGCGGCCACGGCCGTCACCGCCCGGCTCGTCGCCCGGGGCTCCGCCAAGGCCGAGTCGACCGAGCCGTTCGTCGCGCTCGTCGACGGAAAACCGAAGGTGGACGGCGGCGCGTTCGCGTTCCGGCCGACGGAGACCCGGCTGCGCGACGCCTTCAACGCCGAGCTGCTCACGCTGCGCCGCAGCGGTGAGCTGTACCGGATCGTGCGGCCCTTCGGCTTCACCAAGGCCGAGATGACGACCCTGACCGCGAAGGAGTTGTGCGGCTGATGACTGCGGGACTCTGGGAACTCGTCCTCCGGGGCACCGGCACCACGGTGCAGTTGCTGGTGTACAGCGGGCTGCTCGCCGCCGCGGTGGCGTTCGTCGCCGGTGCCGCCCGCACCCACCGGTCGCGGCTCGTCCGCTTCGTCGCGGCGCTCTACACCGAGGTGTTCCGCGGCACGTCGGCGCTGGTGATGATCTTCTGGGTGTTCTTCGTGCTGCCGGTCGCGTTCGGCTGGCAGCTGGTGCCGATGTGGGCCGGCACGCTCGCGCTGGGCCTGACCTACGGCGCGTACGGCGCGGAGATCGTGCGCGGCGCCCTGGTGGCGGTGGACCCGGCCCAGCGGGAGGGCGGGATCGCGCTCGGCTTCTCGCCCTGGCAGCGGCTGCGGCTGATCCTGCTGCCGCAGGCGGTGCCGGAGATGATCCCGTCCTTCTCCAACCTGCTGGTCGAGCTGCTCAAGGGCACCGCGCTGGTGTCCATCACGGGCATGGGCGACCTGGCCTTCAGCGGCAACCTGGTCCGCCTCGCCCTCCAGCAGAGCGGCCAGATCTACGCGTACCTGCTGCTGATCTACTTCGTGATCGCGTTCCTGCTCACCCGCGGGATGCGGGGTCTTGAGCGCCGGCTGAAGGCGGAGGTGGCCCGATGACCTGGGACTGGGGAGCGGTCGCCGACTTCCTGCCGTACTTCTGGAAGGGCCTGGTCGTCACCCTGGAGGCGCTGGCCCTGGGGTCGCTGATCTCGTTCGCGCTGGGCCTGGTGTGGACGCTGCTGCTGCGGACGCCGACCCGGTGGGTGCGCTGGCCGGTGGGGGTCTTCACGGAGTTCGTGCGGGACACCCCGCTGCTGGTGCAGCTGTTCTTCCTGTTCTACGTGCTGCCCGAGACGGGCGTGACCCTGTCCCCGCTGACCACCGGGGTCCTCGGGCTCGGGCTGCACTACTCGACGTACACGATGCAGGTCTACCGGGCCGGCATCGAGGCGGTGCCGGCGGGCCAGTGGGAGGCCGCGACGGCGCTCAGCCTGCCGGTGCGGCGCACCTGGGCGGCGGTGATCCTGCCGCAGGCCGTCCGCCGGGTGGTGCCGCCGCTCGGCAACTACGTCATCGCGATGCTGAAGGACACGCCGATGCTGATGACCATCGGCGTGCTGGAGATGCTGGGCCGGGCGCGGCTCGTCTCCCAGCAGCACTTCCAGTTCACCGAGCCCCTGACGGTGATCGGGATCGCCTTCATCGTCGTCTCCTACCTGGCCTCCCTTTGTCTGCGCACCCTGGAGCGACGCCTTGTCCGTTGAGACCCGCAAGCAGCCGGCCGTGACCGGCACCCTGCCGACCGAGCTGATCCGCCTGGAGGGCGTGACCAAGCGGTTCGGGGACAACACCGTCCTCGACGGCCTGGACCTGTCCGTGGACGCGGGCCGGCACGTCACCCTGATCGGCCCGTCCGGCTCCGGCAAGACCACGATCCTCAGACTGCTGATGACCCTCGCCCAGCCGGACGAGGGCACGATCACCGTGGACGGGCAGCGGCTGTTCCCGGCGCCGGAGAAGCAGGTCCGGGAGGTCCGCAAGAAGATCGGGATGGTGTTCCAGCAGTTCAACCTGTTCCCGAACATGTCGGTGCTGCGAAACCTCACCGAGGCGCCGGTCCGGGTGCTCGGCCTGTCCAAGGACGAGGCCGAGGCGCGGGCCCGGGAGCTGCTGGACCTGGTGGGCCTGGCCGACAAGTGCGACGCGAAGCCGACCCGGCTGTCGGGCGGTCAGCAGCAGCGGGTGGCGATCGCCCGGGCGCTGGCGATGCGGCCCCAAGTGCTGCTGCTGGACGAGGTGACCTCCGCGCTCGACCCGGAGCTGGTCGCGGGTGTGCTCGACCTGCTCCGGGACATCGCGCGCAGCACGGACATCACGATGCTGTGCGTGACGCACGAGATGGGTTTCGCCCGGGACATCTCCGATCAGGTCCTGATGTTCGACGCGGGCCGGGTCATCGAGGCGGGGCCGCCGGAGAAGATCTTCGGCGACCCGGAGCGGGAGCGCACCCGGGAATTCGTCAGCGCGGTGTTGTGAAACGCGACCCTGTGCGCGCGGGGGCGCGGGGGAAGAGCCGAGGTCCGCTGGTTGGGGAATGACCATGGCATATGCCAGCGGGTTGTCGTCCCGGTTGGCGGCACGGACGCCCGGGGCGCAATCCCGCAACCCCCTCTCCCCCGTGCCGCTTTGACGGCTATCGTGGACACGATCCGCCGACCCGGGTCGTGGCCGAGGGGGAACGACATGAGGATCGAGCCGACCGCCCCGTACCACTCCGCCCAGGACGCGCTGCGCGTGCTGGAGACCGTGGCCCGGCACCCCGCCGGCGCCACCGACACCGAGCTGGCCCGCCGCACCGGCCTCGGCACCGAGCGGCTCACCGCCCTGCTGCGCATGCTGCGCCGCGAGGGCTACGTCGAGCAGATCGCCGACGGGGCGTACGTCACCGGTGACACCCTGCGCCGGATCACCTCGGCGCACGACCGGGAGCGGGCCCTGCGCGAGAAGCTCCAGCTCACCCTGGACCGGCTGCGCGACTCGGTCGGCGCGGCCGTCTACCTCAGCCGGTACCTGGACGGCGAGGTCCGGGTCACCCAGTACGCCGCCGGACCGGCCGCCCCGGCGGTCAACGAGTGGGTGGACTTCCGCTACTCGGCCCACGCCACCGCCGTGGGCAAGAGTCTGCTGACCCAGCTGGACCACAACGCCCGCCGCGATCACCTCTCCCGGCACAAGATGGCCCGCCTCACCTCGCGCACCATCACGAGCGACAAGCTGCTGCTGTCCCGGCTGGAGTCGCAGCCGCCGACGGTGCCGGTGCTCGATCTCCAGGAGTACGCGGTCGGCACGGTCTGCGCGGCCGTACCGCTTACCGCGGGCTCCACGGTCGGCTGCCTGGCCGTCTCGCTCCCGCTGGAGCACGCGCACCGGCTGAAGCGGGCGGCGGAGACGCTGAACCGGAGCGCGGCTCCGGTGGTCCTGTCGCTGACGATCTAGAGGGCGAGCGGGGCGGTCTCCGGGTGGTCACGAGCACCCCCGGGACCAGGTAGTATTTTCTCTGTCGCCAGCCGAGGGGATGAAAATCCCGAGGCGGGCGGGAGTCATGCGCCGCTAGCTCAGTTGGTTAGAGCAGCTGACTCTTAATCAGCGGGTCCGGGGTTCGAGTCCCTGGCGGCGCACGATGACGATGGCGAGCCATGTCCGCAGACAGCGCGGACCTGGCTCGCCATCTCTGTCATTGCCCGGCTTCGCCGCGCGTGGTGGGGGCTCCGCCACCCACACCCCCCGAAGCCGGGCCCTTCGCGAGAGCGAGGGGCCCCTCGGCGTCCTCCCCGGTCAGTCGGCGGTACGAGTCCTCGCCCGGCGGGCGCCACCACACCGGGTCGGGGCACGTGAAGCCCTCCCGGCGCAGCCGGGCCCGCTCGATCTTGTTCGTGGCCGTCACCGGCATCCGCTCCACCAGCCGCACGAACCGGGGCGCCATCTTCGTACCGAGGTCCGGCTGGGCCCGCAGGAACGCGGCGAACCCCGCGGGGTCGAAGGTCCCGGCGATGGTCGCCATCACCTGGTCCCCGGTGACCGGGTCCGGGACGCCGTACACGGCGACGGCGTCCGCGCCCGGGTACCGGGCCACGATGTTCTCGATCATCGCGGCGGCCAGGTTCTCCCCGTCGACGCGGATCCGGTCGTCGGTGCGGCCGGCGAAGTACAGATGGCCGGCGGCGTCCCGGTAGAAGAGGTCGCCCGTCCAGTACGCCCCTCCCCGGCGCCGCTCGGCCTCGGCGGCCGGGTTGCGCCAGTAGCCCTCGAAGGGGTTCGGGCCGCGGTTGACCAGCTCGCCGATCGCCTCCTCCCCGTTCAGCAGCCGCCCGGCACCGTCGAAGACGGCGGGCGGGCACTCCCGCCCGGTGGCCGGGTCCAGCACCACCAGGCCGGGCCCGGCCGGACCGACCGCGCCCGCCGGGGTCCCGGGCGCCCACCGGATCGCCGCCCCGCCCTCCGAGGAGCCGTACCCCTCCACCAGCGGCACCCCGAAGCGCCGCTCGAAGGCCGCCGCGTCCACCGCGCCCGCCTCCGTGCCGAAGCCGATCCGCAGGGTGTGGTCGCGGTCGTCGGAGCGCGGCTCGGTGGCGAGGAGGTACTGGACGGCCCGGCCGACGTAGGTGAAGTAGGTCGCGCGGTAGCGGCGTACGTCGGGCAGGAAGCCGGAGGCGGAGAAGCGGCGGCGCAGCGCCACCCCGGCGCCGGCGGCCAGCGCGGGCGCCCAGTCCGCGATCACCGCGTTGCCGTGGAACATCGGCATGCAGAGGTAGTGCACGTCGTCCGCGCGGACGTCGAACTGGCGGACCAGGGCCTGCCCGGCCGCCGCCAGCCGCCCCTGGGAGCAGAGCGCGGCCTTGGGGGCGCCGGTGGAGCCGGAGGTGAAGTACAGCAGGAGCCGGTCGGCCGGGGTCGCCCGGGAGGGGTCGGGCACGGCACCGGCGTAGGGCGCGAGGAGGGCGGCGTACTCCGGGGTGTCCGTGACGAGCAGCCGTACTCCGGGCAGGTCGAGCCCGGCCAGCAGCGGCAGGTGGGCCCGCTCGGTGACCAGCAGCGCGCACTCGGTGTGCCGGATGTCCCGGGCCAGCTCGGGGCCGCGCCGGGTGGGGTTGATCCCGGCGACGGCCGCCGCCGCGAGGGCCGCGGCGCCGAGCCAGAGCGGGAACTCCTCGGTGTTGTCGAGCAGCACCCCGAGGTGCGGTACGGCACCGGGCGGGAGCAGGTCGGTCAGCAGCGCGGCCCGGGCGGCGGCACCGGCGGCCACCTCGTGATGGGTCAGCATCCGCTCCTCGCACCACAGCCCCGGCCGGTGATCACCCCAGCGCGCCGCGACCAGCGCGGCGACCGTCGTGGACTCCATGGCGCGGCACGGTAACTGACATGGCGTCAGATGTGGAGGGCTACGGCAGCAGGCCGTCCGACTCGGCGAAGACGACGTGGGCCAGGAGGATGAAGCCGACGCAGAAGGAGCCGGCGACGCCGAGGAGGACCAGCCCGAAGCCGGTGCCGACGGCGAGCCTGCCGGGCGTCGGCGGCAGCGCGGTGGCCCGCTGGGGAAGCTCCGGGAGATAGCGCACGGTCACGAAGTCGCCCTCCAGGACGGTCGCGGGGCCGTCCTCCTCCTCGAAGCGGACGGTGCGGCCCTCGCGGGTGGTGAACTCGTAGACGTGGTGCACGGTCGTGCGCACGGAGGTGTCCCCGCCGCCCCCGCTGGTCGTGGTGAACATCCGCAGGCAGCGCGCCTCGGCGGTCAGCCCGTGCGTCCACGTCCTGCTCAGCCGCCGGGCACGGCGGACGAGCAGGTACGCGGCGAAGGCGAACCCCGCGATCATGAGGCTGGGCACGGCGTAGAACAAGAGCTCCATGAGATCCCCCGTGGTCAGGTACGCCGCCCCACTCGGCCGGCGTGCGAGGAACGTACCCGGCGCGAGGCGCGGACCGCCTCAAGGGAAGCTCAGTATCGGAATCGGGACAATGTGATCCACTCGTGCGCGACGGGGGCCCGTGTACGGCCCCGGACCCGCGTGCGCCGGTGCCGGCGCACGCGGGCCTTGCCCCGTGGGGGTCAGAAGGTGACGTCGGAGCAGGCGTAGAACGCGTTGCCCGTGTCGGCGATCGTCCACACCGCGAGGATGACGTGGTGTCCGCTCAGGCCGGTCGGCAGGGTGCCGCTGTGGCTGAGGGTGGCCGGCGGGCGCTGGCCGTTGTAGGGCACCGTCAGGAACGGGGTGAGGTTGAGGTCCGAGCGGGAGAGGTTGTGGTTCTGGTTCCAGCCCGGCTTGGTGACGTAGTACTTGAAGTCCGTCGTGGCGTGCATGGCGGTGAACTGCCAGCGGAACGTGTACGACTGGCCGCCCGTCACCTTGGTGGTGGGCCAGGCCGCGCCGGACGGCGTCTTGGGTGCGCTGAGCTGGGCGAACTGGCTCAGGCCCGCGTTGCAGAGCTGACCGTCGGCGGGGCCGCCGGCCGGGAAGCCCTTGGGGCCCTCGACGCTCTGCGGCTCCCACTGGATCTGGCCGCAGTTCGCCACGGTGCCGTTCTGGCAGAGCTTCTGCCTGCTGATGGGGAGGTCGGTGTAGCCGTGCCCGCTGGCGCCGCCGGTGGAGAGCGCGAACGCTCCGGCGGTCACCGCGCCCAGCACGACCGCGGACAACTTGGTCTTGGTGCGCATGCTGCCGCTCCTGGAGAACGTGGGGAGTTCGGTGAGCCGTGCAGATCAGGTCTAGACCAAGCCTCAGATTATTGCCGCCAGTTGAACATGTCCATACCAATCGCAGACCGGTCGCGCGCCCGCTCCGCACCGGCTCGCCGCGCCCGCCCTACACCGGCTCACCACGCCCCGAGCAGAACGCCACCGTCAGGTCACGGACCAGCACCTTGCGCTCGTAGTCGTCCAGTTCGACCAGACCGCGCATGGTCAGCCGGGTCACCGTGTCCTCCACCGAGTCCACCACCGAGCTGAGCATGCTGGCCCGCTGCCGGGCGTCCAGCGCGGCGATCCGGCGCCGGTGCACCGCCCCGGCCACCTCGGGGGCGTACTCCACCCGGACCGGCCGCACCGAGAACACCTCCACGCCGACCGGCACGGCCTCCGCCGCCACCAGCCGGGTCAGCGCGGCACCGGCCGCCGTCGCCCCGCCCCGCGTCCCGCCCGCCGGCTCCACCGGCACCCGGGCCAGCGCGGACTCCACGCACTCCCGCAGATACGTCTCGTGGTCGTCGATGGCGAGCAGGGCCCGCGCGGTGTCCCGCACCCGCCACACCACCAGCACCACCACCCGCAGCGCCAGCCCGTCGGGGTCCGCGGCCGGCATCGCCTCGCTGCGCCAGTGCCGCAGCCGCACATCCACCCGGCGGCGCGGCACCAGCGGGTTCACCCACAGCAGCCCGGTACGCCGGACCGTCCCCCGGTACCGCCCGAACAGCCCCAGCACCCAGGCCCGTCCGGTCCGCCCCCGGGCCAGCCCGCCGAAGCCGACCGCCCCGAGCAGCCCGGCCCCGGCGTACGCGGCCCACTGCGCGGGGCCCAGCCCGCCGCCCGGGTCCGGCGGCAGGCCCAGCCCCCTTGCGGCGAGCGGCGGGAGCAGCCCCGCCCACCAGGTGGTGGCCAGGCAGCCGGTGACCCCGCAGACCCCGGCGAACACCCCGGCCGCCCCGGGCAGCACCCGGGCCGGGCGTTCCGCCAGCTCCGGGTCGACCTCCGGCAGCGGCCGTCCGCGCACCGGTGCCGGGCGCCCGAGGCGGGGCTGCTCACCGGTGCCCTGCCGGCGGGCCACCACGGCCGGCCGGAGCGGCACCTTCACCGGGTCGGGATCGTCCCGGAAGAGCAGGTGGACGGGGATCTCGGTGGTGGCCTCGTTCTGGATCAGGCGGGCCGGCCGGGTGCCGGGACCGGCGGTCGCGCCCTCCGACTGCCCCTCGGACTCGGGCGGCGTGTGGGATGCGGTCGTACTCATGCGTGCTCCAGCCTCCGCGCCAGACGCGTCATGAACAGGGGGGTGGGGGTGGGGTGCCGGGCCGGTCAGGCGAACAGGCGGCGCCACGTCTCCGGGCCCGGGTAGCCGTCCGCCGCACCGCCCCGCCAGCCCTGGGCGCGCTGGAACGCCTCGACGGCGCGCCGGTCCGCCTCGCCCCAGTGCGGCCCCGGCCCGAGGGCGTAGAACCGGCCGAACCCCTTCTTCACCAGCTGGGCGCCGAGCCGGGTGATGTGGTCGTTGCTCTGGCCCGGCCGGAAGTAGGCGCGGCCCGGGTAGCCGGGGACCCCGTGCGAGGCGGGTCCGGCGGCCGGGGACGCGATGTCCTTGCCCCGGCCCGTGCTCAGCAGCTCCCAGGTGCGCCGGCCGGGGATCCCGTCGGCGTCCGCGCCGGTCCAGCCCTGGGCCCGCTGGAACGCCTGGGTGGCCCGCCGGTCCGCCGCGTCCCAGACCGGCCCCGGCGCCTTGGCGTAGGAGGAGGCTCCGCCCCGGGCGATCAGCATCTGGCCGAGCAGGGTGACGTACTTGTTGTCGGCGCCGGGGCCGAAGTAGGCCGCGCCCGGGTAGGCCACCACCGCCTTCCCTCCGGCCGCCGGCCCGGCGGCGGCCCCGGCCTTGGTCACCCCCTTGTAGCGGTAGGGGACGTACTTGTCGGCGTTGCTCCAGTACGGGTAGGGGGTGGTCTGGCTGCGGGTGCGCGGGGGCGTCTGCTCGTAGACCGTGTAAGAGGTGTGCGTGTGGTCCGTCCAGCCGCCGAAGATCACGACGTGGGAGCCCTTCTCGGGGTTGTCGGGGTTGTGGTACAGCAGGATGTCGCCGGGTTGCAGCTCCGCCTTCTTGATCTTGACGCCGAACTCGCCGAGGCTGCCGGTCCACTCGTTGTCCGGCAGCCCCCAGGCCATGGAGACATAGCCCGAGCAGTCCTGCCGGTAGCCGTCGGACCAGAAGTCGTACATGCTGTACGGCACCTTGGCGGCCACCCAGACCTTGGCCCGGTTGATGATCTGGGTCCGGGTGGTGGCGGGCGTCGGGACGCCGTCCGGCTCCGCGGGCTTGCCCGCCCGGCCGTGCAGGGGGGCCCTGGCGCCCTGCGGGGTGTCGGTCGCGCCGTCGCCGGGCAGGGCCTGGCGGTGCGGGGAGTGGCCGGGGGTGAGGGCGGCGGCGGGCGCGACCGTGCCGAGCACGGCGGAGGCGGCGGCCACGACGACGACCCCGCGGGCCACCGGACGGCCGCGGGTGAGCAGGGAACGGGAGGTCGGCCGGCGTCCGTGGACGCAGCCGGGACAGTCACAGTCGCTCGCGGGGGGGATGTCCTCGAACAGCGGAGCGGTCATGCGATCTGCCTCACATTCGGGCGTGGTTTGTCCGCGAGTGTGCACGTTGATCAGTTTCCCAACTGGGTACGGAACGCGCATTTTGACGGTCCGAATGATGTACGCGGCTCCCCGCGCGGCTGCCGCGCCACCTCCCGGTGGTCGGAGGCACCCCTGGAGGTCGGGTAGAGTTTTCTCCGTCAGCAGGCGCCGCTAGCTCAGTTGGTTAGAGCAGCTGACTCTTAATCAGCGGGTCCGGGGTTCGAGTCCCTGGCGGCGCACCGACCGGAAGGCCCCTCGCGGAAGCGGGGGGCCTTTCGCATGCCCTCACCGCATGGCTTCGCCGTGTGCTCCCGCCGTATCCCCTCCGTCCGAATGGCCGGATACCCTCTGGCCATGGCAGCCCGGGACCTTCAGGAGCGGATCAAGAAGCTGATCGTGGACGAGCGGCTGCCCTCGGGGGCCCCGCTGCCCACCGAGCCCGAGCTGATGCGGCTCCTCGGGGCGAGCCGGAACTCCGTGCGGGAGGCCCTGAAGGCGCTCCAGGCGATGGGCATCGTGGAGATCCGGCACGGCTTCGGGACGTACGTCGGCTCCATGTCGTTCGCGCCGATGATCGAGGGGCTGGCCTTCCGCACCGTCGCCGGCCACTACCGCGGCGAGGACTCCCTGCTCCAGCTCCTGGAGCTGCGCGAGGCCGTCGAGACCGGGCTGGTCTCCCGGCTGGCCGGGCGGCTGCCGGAGGCGGACCTCGTGGAGCTGGACGCGCTGGTGGAGCGCATGGAACGGGAGGCCGCCGAGGGGACCGGGCTCGGCGAGACCGACCGCGCCTTTCACGCCACCCTCTACCGGGGACTCGACAACGTGCTGCTCGGCGAGGTGCTGGAGGCGTTCTGGGACGCCTTCCACCGGGTGCAGCGGGACCTGGTGGACGTGCCGCAGGACCCCCGGGTCACCTGCCGCCAGCACCGGGAGATCCTGGACGCGGTGCGCTCCGGCGACTCCCTGCGGGCGGAGCGGGCCATACGGGACCACTTCGGCAACATCCGCAGCCGACTGTCCCCGGTGGCCGCGCCCCGACGGTGACGCCGTGCGGGTGCTCCGCCGGTTGTCCCGGCGAGCCCGCGCCCGGCCGTGACCGCCGCCCGGACGCTCAGCCGGCCGTCCCGGCGAGCCCCCACCCCGACGGAGACCCCCGCGCGGACGCTCAACCGCCGTCCCGGCAAGCCCGCGCCCGGCCATGACCACGCTCAGCCGATCGTTCCGGCGAGCCCGCACCCCGACAGAGACCACCGCTCAACCGGTCCTCCCGGCGAGCCCGCACTCCAACGGAGACCGCCACCCGAACGCTCAACCCGCCGTCCCGGTGACCCCGCGCCCGGCGCTGACCACTCAGCCGGTCGCCCCGGCGAGCCCGCACCCGGCCGTCACCGCCACCCGAACGCTCAACCCGCCGTCCCGGCGAGCCCACGCCCCGACGGAGACCGCTCAGCCGGTCGCCCTGGTGAGCCCGCGCCCGGCCGTTACCGCCGCCGGAACGCTCAGCCGGTCGTCCCGGTGAGATACGCCGAGACCACGACGTTCGCCGTGTAGCTGCGGCTGACGCGGTCGAAGGAGCCTCCGCAGGTGATCAGACGGAGTTCGGCGCGGCCCGGCTCGCGGGGGCCGTAGGCCAGCCGGGCGTCGAAGCCGTCCCGGGGCAGCACGCGGACGTCGTCGACGGTGAACTCGGCGACCTTGCCGTCCGCGCGGAACACCCGGACCCGCTCGCCGGGCCGGACGGCGCTGAGCCGGTAGAAGACGGCGGGCCGGGTCTCGGTGTCGACGTGCCCGACCAGCAGGGCCGCCCCGGCGGCACCGGGCCTGGGGCCGGCGCCGTACCAGCCGACCACGCCCGGCTGGTCGTAGGGCGGCGGGTCGATCGCGCCCCGCGCGTCCAGGCCGCGGGCCACCACCGGGGCCTGGACACCCAGCCGGGGGATGTCGACGCGCTGGGGCACCGCGTCGGCCAGGGGTTTCGCCGCGCGCGGCAGCCGGGCGGGGTCGGCGGCACGGTCGACGGCGAAGACATCACCCGCGGCGGGCCCGTCCGCGTCCCGCGGGACACCGGTCACGCCACGCCCCCACAGCCACAGCCCGAACAGCAGCAGCGCCCAGACCAGGCCGGTGACGAGCCGCCCGGTGCCGGTGGTGCGCCCGTGGTCGTCGGGCATGGCGGCGTTCAGCGGGGGCCGCGGCTCCGGCGGGCGCGCAGCCCGACGGCGACCGCGGCGATCCCGGCGAGCGCCAGCCCGGTCGCCGCCTGGACGGCGTCGGGACCGGAGCCGCTGGTGGCCACCGTGGCGAAGTGGGTGGTTCCGCCGCCGCCCGCGGGGACCGGGGCGATCGGCGAGGGGGACTGGGCGGACTGGGCGGGCAGCCGGATGGGCTCCTCCGGCCGGCCGGCCGCACTGCCCGGTCGCGCGACCGTGACGCTGCCGGTCAGCACGGTGCCGGCGCAGGTGACCTTCACGGTGTAGGCGCCCGGCTCCAGGGCGGACCGGACGCGGGTCTCGCCGCTGAGGCTGCCCTGCGCGCCGGTCAGCCGGGCGTCGGCGACGAAGGCGGACGAGGCGGCGCCGCCCTGCTCGCCCGAGCAGCCGCTGACCCGCAGGGTGACGTCGTCGCCCGGCGCCGGGCTCGCGGGGGCCACGGTGACCGCGCCGCCGTCCGCCGCGCGGGCCGACGGGGCGACCGCGGCCACGGCGGCGAGGGCGACCGCGGGGATAGCTGTACAGAACGTGAGGCGTAGTGAGCCCATCGTGAACCTCCAGTTATCAGGAGGCTCCCCCGCCCCGGGCGTCCCCGCATCCTCGGGAGGCGCCGGATTGCTCCGAACGGGTGAGGCCGTGTTTCGGCCGGCTCAGACCAGGTCGACCAGATCCGCGATGGAGTCGACGACCTTGGACGGGCGGAACGGGTAGCGGTCCACGTCGGCGGGCTGGGTCACGCCGCTGAGCACCAGGAACGTACGCATCCCGGCCTCCAGGCCGGCGAGCACGTCGGTGTCCATCCGGTCGCCGATCATCGCCGAGGTCTCGGAGTGGGCGCCGATCGCGTTCAGCCCGGCCCGCATCATCAGCGGGTTGGGCTTGCCGACGAAGTACGGCTTCTTGCCGGTCGCGGCGGTGATCAGGGCGGCGACCGAGCCGGTGGCGGGCAGGTCGCCCTGGGTGGACGGGCCGACGTTGTCGGGGTTGGTGGCGATGAACCGGGCGCCGTCGTTGATCAGCCGGACGGCCTTGGTCAGGGCCTCGAAGGAGTAGGTGCGGGTCTCGCCGAGGATCACGAAGTCGGGGTCGTGGTCGGTGAGGATGTAGCCGATGTCGTGCAGCGCGGTGGTGAGGCCGGCCTCGCCGATGACGTAGGCGCTGCCGCCGGGCCGCTGGTCGTTCAGAAACTGGGCGGTGGCGAGGGCCGACGTCCAGATGTTCTCCACCGGCACGTCCAGACCCATCCGGCGCAGCCGGGCGTGCAGGTCACGGGCGGTGTAGATGGAGTTGTTGGTGAGCACCAGGAAGGGCCGGCCGGACTCGCGCAGCTTCTTCAGGAAGGCGTCGGCTCCCGGTATCGGGACGCCCTCGTGGATCAGGACGCCGTCCATGTCGGTGAGCCATGACTCTATGGGCTTGCGGTCTGCCATGCTGTGCGTCTCCTGGCGTACGTACGGTCGAGGAACGGGGCGCCGGAACCACGGCGTACCGACGCCCCCAGCCTAGTCAGGGCCGGCCGGTCCTGACCCCGTCGATCACCTGGTACCCACTGGTCAGCCGCTGCCGACGGCCTCCCGGGCCTCGACGTACGACGCGCGGTTCCTGTCGGCGTGACAGCTCACGCGTCGGCGTGACAGCTCACGCTCGGCGGGACGACCCCGCCCTCGGCGAGGGGGGCGGGGCACGTCAGCGGCGACCGCGGGCCACGAGGTACGCGGTCGCACCCACGGCGACCAGCGCGAGTGGGGACCACCCCGCCCTCCCCAAGGAGCACCACTCGCGTCAGCGGCGGCCCCGGGCCACCACGTGCGCGGTCGCGCCCACGGCGACCAGTGCGGCGATCGCCGTGAGCAGACCGTGGACGAGCCCCGGACCGGTGCGGGCCAGCTCGTGCGCCCGCTCCCCGGCCGCCTCGTCCTGCGCGAGGGGCAACGAGGCGCCCGGGGCGTCGGTACCGGAGGCGCTGGACGCGGAGGGCGCGGCGGAGGTGGCGGGCGGTGTGCTGCCGCCGGACGGGGCTGCCGACAGGGCCTCGGTGTGCTCGCGCGCGCTGCCGGACGGCGCGGTCGGCAGGCCCTCGGCCGCCTGCGCGCCCGTCGTCTCCCGCACGCCGGCGGTCGCCCGTACCCCGTCCGACTCCGGGGAGTCCTTCTGCGCGGCCTCCTCGGCGTCCTCCAGGGAGCCGTCCGGGATGTCCTCCGCCTCCTCGCCGATCCCGAAGCGGTAGGCGTTGGACTGCCCGACCCAGTCGCCGTCCCGGCCCCGCCGCTGCACGACGGCCGCGTTGGCGGTGACCTGGCCGGATTCGGTGTCGGAGGTGAGCGCGAGCCGGACCCGGACGCTGACGGTCCGGCCGGGCGGCACGGTGAACCCACCGAACCCGGCGCCGTCCAGCACCCCGACCAGCTCCTGCTCGTCGGTGCTCTCGAAGGTCACCGGCCGGGCCCGGGGGCCGTCGTAGAAGTCCAGCTGGGGCTGCCCCGGCCGCAGGGCGCGCCTGTCGTCGACGAGGACCACGACCGGGTGGATGCCGGCGCAGGTCCCGCGGGTGGTGTTGGTGAGGTCGATGTACCAGGTGCCGTATCCGCCGCCGGCCTCGTAGGAGGTGGGACCGCCCCGGATCCGGGTGGCCAGCGGGAAGTCGTGCGCGTCGGCGGCGACGCACAAGGGGGTCGTACCGGCGGACACGGCATGCGCCGACGCGGGGACGGCGGCGGGCACGACGACGGCGGCGGCTGCGGTGAGGCAGAGGGACAGGGACGTGCACAGTCGCATGAACACATGACCATGCCGGGTGGGACGGGGATACCGCCCGCGCCACTCCGGCGCCGGAGGCGAAGTCCGCCCGCCCGGCGCAGCGGTACCGCCCCGGACGGCCCTCCCGGTGCGGCGCCGTCGAGAGTCCTGCCAACGCCTGCGGATCGGCGGGCGGCGCCCAGCCGGTGGGGGGTCCGACAGCAGCCGAGTGCGCGGGAGCCGGGGGCGCGGGAGCCGGGGGCCTTGGCGGGGCGCCGACACGCGGGGCGCCGGCACGCGGGGGGCGGAGGCCGGGACGGGCCGAGCGGAACGTCGGTACGGGGCGAACAAGCACCCGCACAGCGCCCGGCACACGGCGGCGAAGGAAGCACCGGCACCGACACCCGCACCCGTGCCGGCACCGGCACCGGCACCCGGCGGTGGCGGACCCCGTCAGTCGTCCCCTCGCCCGAACAGCGGTGCCAGCAACAGCTGGGCGGCGCCCTCGGCGACGATCCGCTCTCCGCGCGGAGCGAGCCGTACCGGCACCGCGTCCCCGCCCGTGCCCTCCCGCCTGGCCCGGGCCCCGAGCACCTCGCCGACGCCGCTCACGTATGTCCCGGGGGCCCCGGCGACGGTCCGGCCCCCCAGCAGCACCACGTCGATGTCCAGCAGCCCGACCAGGTTCCCGGCCGCCACCCCCAGCACCCGCGCCGCCTCGGCCACCTCGCCCCGCGCCACGGCTCCGAGGCACAGCACCTCCACGCAGCCCCGGTTCCCGCACCCGCACAGCGGCCCGTCCAGCTGGATCACCTGGTGCCCGAACTCCCCGGCCCCGGTCCGCGCCCCACGGTGCACGCTCCCGTCGATCACCAGCCCGGCCCCGAGCCCGGTGCCGAGGTGCAGATAGGCGAAGGACCGGCCCGCCGCGCCCTCCTCACCCCCGACCGCCAGCCCGAGCGCAGCGGCGTTGGTGTCCTTGTCCACCACCACCGGCACCCCGAGCCGCTCCACGAGCGCGTCCCGCAGCGGAAATCCGTCCCACTCGGGAAACCCGGTGACCCGGTGCAAGACCCCCCGCGCATGGTCCAAGGGGCCCGGCAGCGCGACGCCCACGCCCAGCAAGGAGCCCACCCCGGCGAGCCCGCCGCCACTGGCACTCGTACCCCCGCCACCGGCACCCGCACCGGCACCCGCACCAGCACAGGCCCCGGCACCCGCACCCAACCCCCCGGCGACCCTCCGTACCGCCTCGCACACCGCCCCCAGCACAGCCTCGGCCCCCGCGCCCAGGTCCAGTTCCCCGCGCCGCTCCCCCACCACGGACCCGTCCAGATCAAGCAGCACCACCCGCAGTTCGTCGCGGTCGAGGTGGACGCCGACCGCGTGGCCTGCCTCCGGTACCAGCCGCAGTACGGTCCTCGGCTTGCCCCCGGTCGACGCCCGGCGCCCCGCCTCCGCCGCGAGCCCCTGCGCCCGCAGCCGCGCGGTGATCTTGCTGACGGCCTGCGGGGTCAGCCCGGTGCGCTCGGCCACCTCCAGCCGGCTGATTCCCTCGGCCCCGGCGTCCCGCAGCAGCCCCAGCACCAACGCGGTGTTGTGACTGCGCAGCGCCCCCAGGTTCGCGCCCGCCACCCCGCCGCTCACCGGCCCCGCCGTCGTCGCCGTCCTCACCCGCTTCACACCCCCCATTGTCCTCACCGCTTGCACTTCCGCAACACTGTTGCCAAAGTGGAGGCATGACTGCTACCCCCCTCCGCGTCGGTCTGATCGGCTACGGCCTCGCCGGCTCGGTCTTCCACGCCCCGCTGATCGCCGCCACCGAGGGCCTCGCCCTGGACACCGTGGTCACCTCCCAGCCGGAGCGGCAGCAGCAGGCCCGCGCCGAGTTCCCGGACGTGCGGATCGCCGCCACCGCCGAGGAGCTGTTCGGCCGCGCGGACGACCTGGACCTGATCGTCGTCGCCTCCCCGAACAAGACCCATGTCCCGCTGGCCACCGCCGCCCTCAAGGCGGGCCTGCCGGTGGTCGTGGACAAGCCGGTCGCCGGCACCGCGGCCGAGGCCCGCGAGCTGGCCGCCCTCGCCGAGGAGCGCGGCCTGCTGCTCTCCGTCTTCCAGAACCGCCGCTGGGACAACGACTTCCTGACCATTCGGCGGCTCCTCGCCGACGGCGAACTCGGCGACGCCTGGCGCTTCGAGTCCCGCTTCGAACGCTGGCGCCCCCAGCTCAAGGGCGGCTGGCGCGAGTCCGGCGACCCGGCAGAGATCGGAGGTCTGCTCTACGACCTCGGCAGCCACGTCGTCGACCAGGCCCTGGTCCTGTTCGGCCCGGTCAC
This sequence comes from Streptomyces canarius, assembly GCF_014650735.1. Classification (NCBI taxonomy): domain Bacteria; kingdom Bacillati; phylum Actinomycetota; class Actinomycetes; order Kitasatosporales; family Streptomycetaceae; genus Streptomyces; species Streptomyces canarius. Next base: position 13,837 of record NZ_BMVN01000007.1, on the reverse strand, counting down.
CGAGGTCTACGCCGAGTCGGACGTGCGCCGCCCCGGCGCCCAGGCCGACGACGACACCTTCATCGCGCTCACCCACGCGAGCGGCGTCCGCTCCCACCTCTACGTCTCGGCGACGACCGCCCAGCTCGGCCCCCGCTTCCGGGTGCTGGGCTCCCGCGCGGGCTTCGTCAAGTACGGCCTGGACCCCCAGGAAGCGGCCCTGCGCGAGGGCAGCCGCCCCGGCACCACCCCCGACTGGGGCGCCGAGGACGAGTCCCTGTGGGGCCGTGTCGGTTCCGGCGAGTCCCCGCTGACCGGCGGCGGCACTCCCGTACCGACCCTCCCCGGCGACTACCCCGCCTACTACGCCGCCGTCGCCGCCGCCCTGCGCGGCGACGGCCCCAACCCGGTGACCGCCCTGGAGGCAGCCGCCGCGCTCGACGTACTGGAAGCGGCCCGCAGGTCCGCCCGCGACAAGGTGACGGTGACCCTCTGATGCAGCACCCGCAGATCACCCCGAGGACCACACCCGAACTCACGCCGAGCCTGGAGGAGCTGGAGGCCCAGGAACGCCGGCTGGTCTTCCGGCAGTTCACCCACGACGACGCCTGGGTGCTCGGCTCCCTCCTGGTCGGGCTGGCCCGGGAGCGCCAGGCCCCGGTCGCCATCGACATCCACCGCGCCGGCCAGCAGCTCTTCCACGCCGCGCTGCCGGGCTCCACCCCGGACAACGACGCCTGGATCGCCCGCAAGCGCCGGGTGGTGGAGCGCTACGGCGCCGCCTCCTACCTGGTCGGCGCCCGCTTCCGCGCCAAGGGCACGACGTTCGAGGACTCCTCCCGTCTCGACCCGGACGTGTACGCGGCCCACGGCGGCTCCTTCCCGATCACGGTCGAGGGCGTGGGCGTGATCGGCGCGGTGACCGTCTCCGGACTGCCCCAGCTCCAGGACCACCGGTTGGTGGTGGAGGCGCTGGAGGAGTTCCTGGGCCGTTCGGCCGACTGAGCGAACGGCGGGAATCCGGCCGGGACGCCCTCCGGTTGGCAAGGTGAGAGGCCGTGGGATCACGGCGCGGACCACCACCGGAGGGCTCACATCCGATGACCGCTTCACTGAAGGAGACCGTCGGCCGCCACGGCGTCTGGAGCGTCGAGCTGCGCTCGGAGGACCCGTCCCGCCGCGGCGAACTGGACGAGGCCGCCGCCGAGCTGGAGGAACTCGGGTACGGCGCCATCTGGCTGGGCGGCAGCAGCACCGTCGACCACGCGGCCCCGCTCATCGGCGCCACGCGACGCGTCGTCGTCGGCACCAGCATCCAGAGCGTCTGGCAGCGGGACGCCGCGACGACGGCGGCCGGCTTCGCCGAGGTGGAGGCGGCGCATCCCGGCCGGTTCGCGCTGGGCCTCGGCGTGAGCCACGGCCCGCTGGTGAAGGACTACCGCCGCCCCTACGCGGCCATGGTCGGCTACCTCGACGAGCTGGACGCGGCGGGCGTGCCCGCCGACCGCCGTCTGCTCGCCGCGCTGGGCCCGAAGATGCTGGGGCTGTCCCGGGACCGCGCGGCCGGCGCGGTCCCCTACCTGGTCACGCCCGAGCACACCGCGCAGGCCCGGGAGATCCTGGGCGACGGGCCGCTGCTGGCACCGGAGTTGAAGGTGGTCCTGGAGACCGACCCGGCCCACGCCCGCGAGACGGCCCGTGCCTACCTGGCCCGCTACCTGCGGTTCCCCAACTACACCGGCAACTTCCTGCGCATGGGCTTCACCGAGGCCGACATCGCGGACGGCGGCAGCGACCGTCTCGTCGACGCGGTCTTCGCCTGGGGCGACGAGACCCGTATCCGCGAGCGCGTCACCGCCTTCCACGAGGCGGGCGCGGACCACGTGGCCCTCCAGGTGGTCCGGGCGGACGCGGGCGACTCCCTCCCGAGGAAGGAATGGCGCACCCTCGCTTCGCTGCCGGCGTGAACCGACCGAGCGCTGCCGGCGTGAGCCGACCGGTGTCGGAAGCGTGGGGCCGTGTCGCTGACGCACGGCCCTACGGCCCCACGGCCCCGCCACGCGCGCGACCAACCCGAACCACCCGGCGCCGAGGGCGGATGCACGGCTCCCCGGCTCCCCGGCTCCCCGGCTCCCCGGCTCCCCGGCGGAGCGTCTACGCGTTCTTCAGTTCCTGCCGCTGCCGCCCGAGCCCCGCGATCTCCAGTTCCACCACGTCCCCGCCCCGGAGGTACGGCTTGGGCTCGGGCTGCCCCAGGGCCACCCCTGCCGGCGTCCCCGTGTTGATGACGTCGCCGGGGTACAGCGTCATGAACCGGCTCAGGTACCGCACGACCTCTCCCACGGGGAAGATCTGCTCGGCCGTCGTACCGTCCTGCTTCAGCTCCCCGTTCACCCACAGCTTCAGCGACAGCCGCTGCGGGTCCGGGACCTCGTCGGCCGTCACCAGCCACGGCCCGAGCGGGTTGAACGTCTCGCAGTTCTTGCCCTTGTCCCAGGTCCCGCCCCGCTCGATCTGGAACTCCCGCTCGGAGACGTCGTGCGCGACCGCGTACCCGGCGACGTGCGCGAGCGCCTCCTCGGCCGAGTCCAGGTAGCGGGCCGTACGGCCGATGACGACCGCGAGTTCGACCTCCCAGTCGGTCTTCGTCGAGCCCCGCGGCACCAGCACGGTGTCGTTCGGCCCGACGACCGTGTCCGGCGCCTTCATGAAGACCACCGGCTCGGCGGGCGGCTCGGCGCCCGTCTCGCGGGCGTGGTCGTGGTAGTTGAGCCCGATGCACACGATCTTGCCGATGCGGCCGAGCGGAGGCCCGATCCGCAGACCGGTGGCGTCCAGCGCGGGCAGTTCACCGGCCTCGGCCGCGGCCCGGACCCGGCCGAGCGCGGTGTCGTCGGCGAGGAGCGCGCCGTCGATGTCGTCCACGAGGCCCGACAGGTCCCGCAGGGTCCCGTCGGTGTCGAGCAGTGCGGGGCGCTCCGCCCCTGCCGTACCGACTCGCAGCAGCTTCATGGTCACCATCTCCCTCGATCGGCGGCGCCCGGCCGATGGGTGCAGCCATCGGAGGACTGGCCGATCCTCCAATCACGCCGTCCAGTCCACAAGACCCTGTTCACGTACTGGACTGTGACCAGGGACACAGGGTCGACGCCGACCGGTCAGCGGGACAGCAGGGACTGTTCCGCCGCGCTCCAGGCCGTACTGGTGACGACGTACAGCGCGGCGGCGAGCGGGACGACCGCCACGGTGACGAGCGTGAAGAAGGACAGGAACGGTACGGCCCGGTTGACCGCGCCGAGCCCGGGCACCTCGCCCCCGCCGCCGGCCGGTGCCGGCTGCTCGGCCAGTGTCCGCCGGGCGCGCCGGTAGTTGACGGTGGCGACGGCCGCGACGACGGCGAAGAGAGCGAGGTAGACCAGTCCGGCCGGGCCGAACACCCCGCCGTCCGCCAGCGCGTCGGTCCAGTGACCGCCGAGCGGGGCCGTGAACAGCCGGTGGCCGAGCAGGCCGTTGGCCTCGCCGCCGGTCGTGGTGCTGGAGAAGAGGTGGTAGAGGAGGAAGAACGCGGGCAGTTGGAGCAGGCTGGGCAGGCAGCCGGAGAGCGGTGAGACCTTCTCCTCGGCGTGCAGGTCGAGGACCGCCCGCTGGAGTCGCTGCGGGTCCTCGGCGTGCTTCTCGCGCAGTGCGGCGATTCTCGGCTGGAGCGCGGCGCGGGCGCGCCGGCCGCGGGCGGCGGCCCGGGACAGCGGGTGGACGAGGAGCCGTACGAGCGCGGTGAACAGGACGATCGCGGCGGCTGCCGCGGAGGCGTGGAAGAGCGGGGCCAGCAGGTCGGCCAGGTGCTCGACCAGGCGCGCGAAAACGGACATGGGTGAGCCCTCCGGGGGTCTCGTCGTGCCGGGAGCGACCGGAAGCGGCCGGCCATGAGGAACCGGGGCAACTGGTCATGAGGGACCGGGAACAGCCGGCCCTGTGGGGAGATCGGCAGGACGACCCGCGCGGGGTCACGCGCTGACGTGTGTGCGGACGTGCCCTACGCGGCGGTCGCCGGACCGGCGTGTCCGGGGGCTCTGGGCCGCCGCCGGCCGGGCGCGTCGGGATCGCGCTGGGGCAGGAAGGCGGTACGGCGGGCCCGGTCGCGTATCGCCGTGCGGACGCGCGTGGGCGGTACGGCGGGCACGCCGCGCGCGGCCAGCAGGGCGCAGGCGGCGAGCGTGGCGGCCGTGGTGGCGGTCGCGGCGAGGGCGACGGCGGTGGTGAGGCCGCCGGTGCCGAGCAGCGCGGCCTGGAGCAGCAGCAGGTGCCCGAGGAGCAGCAGGAGGGCGAGGGGACGCGCGGCGGCGACACGACCGGACATCAGCACTCCCCCCTCCGCGCCCCTCGTCCTGTGCGCACCACTGGTCAGTGTGCCGGTTGCGGCGGCTCGGTCTCCAGGGGCTCCAGCAGCCGCTTGGGCCGCAGCAGCGCCCTGCTGACCGGGTCCGCCGGCGCGGAGTCGAGTTCCGGCCCCGGCACCATGACAACGTCCGCGACCGGCACGAGAGTTCCGCACGCCGCGCACTTTCCGTACGGCTCGACCTCCCCGCCGCAGTCCGCGTGCCGGAAGAGCCGCAGCCGGTGCGCGTCGACGTGCTCGCGCCCCCAGTGGCCGAGGGCGCGCAGCACGGGCCACAGGGCGGCGCCGCGCTCGGTGACGACGTACTCGTCCCGGGGCGGGCTCTCCTGGTACCGGCGCTTTTCGAGGATCCCCTCCTCGGTGAGCGTGCGGAGCCGGGCCGAGAGGACGGCGCGCGGGATGCCGAGGTGGGCCAGGAAGTCGTTGTAGCGCCGGACGCCGTAGATCGCGTCGCGGACGACGAGCAGCGTCCACCGCTCGCCGACGACCTCCAGCGCGCGGGCGATCGAGCACTCCTGCGTCACATAGTCCTTGCCCAGTGCCATGCCCTCCACTGTAACCACTGACCAGACATAGGTTCAGTGAACGAACTTACGATGCTACGGTGGCCGGGAGAGGTCGGTTCACCGACCGAACTCGATAATCGGACCCCATGACCTCACGACAGGACAGGCCATGCCCCGGCTGGACTCCGCCACCTCCCCCTCCTCCCTGCGCCGGACCGGTCCCCGGGACGCCCCCGCACGCCCCCGCGCCACCCTCGCCCTGACCAGCGCGGCCACCGCAGTCGCCCTCATGACGTACACGGCCCCGATGGTCACGCTGCCGGACACCGCAGCCGCCCTGCACACCCCGGTGTCCTCCCAGGCCTGGCTGCTCAACGGCGCTCCCCTCGGTCTCGCCGCCCTCCTGCTGGTGGCCGGCAGCCTCGCCGACGACCACGGCCGCCGCCGGGTCTTCCTCGCCGGCACCCTGGCCCTCGGCCTCACCACCGCACTCGGCGCCTTCACCACGTCGACCTGGCAGTTCACCCTGGCCCGCGTCGCCCAGGGCGCGGCCAGCGCGGCCCTGCTGGCCAGCGCCCTCGGCCTGATCGTGCGCGCCTTCCCCGGCCCGCGCGGACGGCTGCACGCCACCGGGGTGTGGGGCGCCTTCGTCAGCGGCGGCATCGCCGCGGGGCCGCTGCTCGCGGGCGCGCTGCCGACCTGGCGGGTGGCCTACGGCGTCCTGGGCGCCGCCGCCCTCGTCGTGGCCGCGCTCGGCACCCGGGCGCTGGCCGAGTCACGCGCCCCGCGCGGCGGCCGGCCGGACGTCCTCGGCGCGCTCACCTTCGGCCTGGCGCTGGTCGCCCTGGTCGCCGCCCTGACGCTGGGCCGGGACGGCTGGCTGCGCGCGCCGGTCGGGCTGCTGTTCGCCGCGGCCGTCGTCCTGGTCGCCGTGTTCGTCGTGGTGGAGCACCGGACCGGCACCCCGATGATCGACCTCGGACTGCTGCGCCACGCCCCTTTCCTGGCCTCCTCGGCGGGCGGCCTGTTCACCGGCCTGGCCGTGATCGGCCTGTTCAGCTTCCTGCCGGCGCTGCTCCAGCAGTCGCTCGGGCTCTCCCCGCCGGCCACGGCCGCACTGTTCCTGCTCTGGTCCGGCCTGAGCTTCGTCGTCGCCCTCCAGGTCAAGCACCTGGCCGGCCGCGTCACCGCCCGCACCCAGCTCGCCCTGGGCTTCGCCCTGCACACGATCGCCATGGTCACGATGCTCGGCGCCGTCGGCGCCGGCTCCTGGACCCGGCTGCTGCCCGGCCTGGTCGTCGGCGGCGTCGGCAGCGGCCTGCTCAACGGCGCGCTGCCGCTGCTCGCCGTCGATTCGGTGCCGCCGCAGCGGGCCGCGATGGGCTCCGGCGCCCAGCAGACCTTCCGCTACATCGGCTCCTGCGCCGGTGTGGCCCTGACCATCGCCGTCGCCACGTCGGGCGGCAGCCTGGCCCGGGGCACGAACATCGCCCTGCTGGTGTCGGCGGGGCTGGCGGTGGCGGGCGCGGTGAGCGTGCTGGCGCTGCGGGAGCGGGCGTGAGCCAGGGACGGGCGTGAGCCAGGGACGGGCGTGAGCCAGGGACGGCCGTGAGCCGGGGACGTTGTGGCGGGTCCGGTTCACCTGGGCCGCATCGACACCAGCTTCCCCCAGACCACCAGCCGGTACCGGGAGGTGAACTCCGGGGTGCAGGTGGTCAGGGTGATGTAGTAGCCGGGTTCGTCGTACCCGTACCCCGGCCGGACGAGCGAGCGCGGGACGGACCGGACGACCGCGGAGTCCGTGGGCGAGGTGCGCGGCAGGATCCGGTCGACGTCGTAGGTGTACGTCGCCGTCCGCGTCTCCACCTCGATGGCGTCCCCGCGCCGCAGCCGGGGCAGGTACCGGAACGGCTCACCGTGCGTGTTCCGGTGCCCGGCGAGCGCGAAGTTACCGGCCCGGCCCGGCTGTGCCGTCCCGCGGTAGTGGCCGACGTACCCCCTGTTCAGTACGTCCGCCTTGCTCACGCCCTCGGCGACGGGGACGCGCAGATCCAGCCGGGGGATGGTGAGCACGGCGTACGCCTGGGAGCGCCGGGGCAGCGCCGCGGGGGTGTACGGGCGCCGGGCGGCAGGGGAGGCACCGGAATCCCCGGTCCGCACGGCGGAGGGCACACCGGAACCGCCGGGAGGACCGCCGGCACCGCCCGTCGTACCGCCGTCCGCGCTCGTCGTACCGTCGTCGCCGGCCGCCGTACCGCCGCGCCACTCCCGCTCCAGCGCGGCCACCTTCCGCTCGGCGCCGCGCCGGGCCTCCCGGTTGGTCCACCACATCTGGTGCGCGACCAGCAGCAGGAGGACCAGCCCGGCGGTCACGAGCACCTCGCCCCCGCCCCACAGCACCCGCCCGTACCGGGCGCGCCTGCGCCGATCGCCGTGCCGTACGACCCGCACACCCGCCGCAGCCCGCATCCGCGCCCACCTCCACCGGAGCCGCCCGCACGATAGGCGCAGCGCCTCCAACTGGCCAGAGAGAGAAGGCCCGCAGCCCGGAACCGGGCTTCTTCCACGGGTTTGAGAAAGGCTCGTCGCAACCCTCGACAACGCCGTCCGGCACCCCGATGCTTCCTGTGGCACGCCGGGGGGACGAGGCGGCACCGCTTCCAGGAACGCGGTGCCGGAGCCGCACGGAGAGGCAGCGAACGACCCATGATCCGACGCAGAACACTGCTGGCCGCCGCGGGCGGCGGCCTCCTCGGCGGCGTGCCGGCCACGGGCACGGCCCGGGCGGACGCGGCGATCGCCGTCGACCCGTCCACGACCTACGGCACCTGGGAGGGCTGGGGCACCTCCCTGGCCTGGTGGGCGAACGTCTTCGGCGCGCGGGACGACTTCGCCGACATCTTCTTCACGACCAGGAACACCACGTACAACGGCACGTCCCTGCCCGGCCTGGGCCTGAACATCGCCCGCTACAACCTGGGCGCGTGCAGCCGGAACAGCGTGAACGGCGCCTCGATGGCCGTCTCCCCGAACATCCCCTCCTTCAAGTAGATCGAGGGCTACTGGCAGGACTGGACGAACGAGGACCCGGCGTCCGCGGCCTGGAAGTGGACGGCGGACGCCACCCAGCGGGCCATGCTCGTGAAGGCGGCCCAGCGCGGCGCGGTCTCGGAACTCTTCGCCAACTCCCCGATGTGGTGGATGTGTTCCAACCACAACCCGTCCGGCGCGGCCGACGGCGGCAACAACCTCCAGTCCTGGAACCACCGCCGGCACGCCTCCCACCTCGCCGCGGTCGCCCTGTACGCGCGGCAGCACTGGGGCGTGGACTTCGCGACGGTGGAGGCCTTCAACGAGCCCTCCTCGTCCTGGTGGACGGCGACCGGCACGCAGGAGGGCTGCCACATCGACGCGGGCGTGCAGGCGTCCGTACTGCCGTACCTGCGCAGCGAGTTGGACAAGCGCGGGCTGACCGGCACGCGGATCTCCGCGTCGGACGAGACGAGCTACGACCTGGCGCGCACCACCTGGAACTCCTTCCCGGCCACCGCGAAGGGCTGTGTCGACCGGGTCAACGTCCACGGCTACCAGGGCTCCGGAGGCCGCCGCGACCTGCTCTACACGGACGTGGTCACCACGGCCGGCAAGGCCCTGTGGAACTCGGAGACCGGGGACGGCGACGCCACCGGCCTGACGACGGCGAGCAACCTCCTGTACGACTTCCGCTGGCTGCACCCCACCGCCTGGGTGTACTGGCAGGTGATGGACCCGAGCCCGGGCTGGGCGACGATCGCCTACGACCCGGGCACCCTCCAGCCGGGCGCGGTGCAGACGAAGTACTACGTCCTGGCCCAGTTCACCCGCCACATCCGCCCCGGCATGACGATCCTGGACACCGGGGTGAGCCATGCGGCGGCGGCCCTGGACCGGCCGGCGAAACGCCTGGTGATCGTCGCCGCGAACACCTCGTCCTCGGCCCGGACCCTGACCTTCGACCTCTCCCGCTTCACCGCCGTGACCGGCGGCCCCGGCGGCCTGGTCCCCCGCTGGAACACGGTCACCACGGGCGGCGACCGGTACACGGCCCGCTCGGACACCCGCCTGAACGGCACGTCGGTGTCCGTCCCGTTCGAGGGGAAGTCGGTGCAGACGCTCCAGATCGACGGCGTCACCGTGTGACGGTCATGGCAGGGGAAGGGCGTCCTGGCAGCCGTCGGGACACGCGTACCGACCCGACGGCCCCCTCCCCGGCGGCCCACCGCGCCTCACGTTTGTCACGTCCCGGCAGTACGGTGTCCCCCATGCGCCCCGACACGCCTGCCGAGAACGTCGACCACACCGCCGAAGCGGCACGCCTGGAGCGGACCGCCGGCCTGTACCCCGAGGACGCCGAGACCCTCCTCCTGCGGGCGGCGGCCCACCTGGAGCTGTCCGGCGACCGCCCCGCGGCGACCGCGCTCTACGACCGCCTGCTGTCGTCCGCCGACGGGCTGGACAACCCCGCCCTGGTCCGCGCCCTGAAGGCGTCGAACCTGTGGGAGTACGGCCATGAGGCCGAGGCGAGGGCGATCATCGAGGGCATCCGCACGACGGCGCCCCGGGACCCGGCCCCGTGGGTGATCGTCGCGGAGGCCCTGGAGTCCCACGACGAGTTGGAGGCGGCGGCGGAGACGTTCGGCGAGGCCGCGGACCTCCTGCTGCCGCACTCGCCGGAGGAGCCCCCTCCCGCCACCCACCCCCTCCTCTACGGCCGCCACCGCGTCCGCCGCATGCTGGGCCTGCCGCACGACGACCGGGACACCCTCGCGGACACCCTGCACACGTCCCCGGTCTCCCTGGACGAACTCCACGACCCCAAACGCGTGTGGTCCCTGGGCTCGGACAACCCGGCGGAACTGGCGGCGGAGATCTCCCGCCTCCGCGCCGAGCTGGGCGCCTACCGCGAGGCCCTCTCCCGCCCGTTCCCGGTCGCGATCCTCCACTGGCCGGCCCCGGAACTCTCCGAGCTCCTCTCGGCGTACCCCACCCTCTCCTCGGAGTACCCGTCCCACACCGACCACTTGTCGACCATAGAGTCCTCCCTGCGCGAGCTGTCCGCCTCGGGCACGCCCAACCTGGGCATCGTGACGGGCACGGTCCCGTCGTACGAGGCGTTCGCGGCGTCGGAGGGCACGTCCCCGACGGACCCCACGCTGCTCCCCCAGTACGCGACGACGCTGGCGGCACGGGGGCGGGCGGTGGCTTGGCCGCCGGGGCGGGGGGCGGGGTGTTGGTGTGGGACGGGGGAGCAGTATGGGGAGTGTCACGGGATTCGCTAGTCCCGATACCGAGTGGCTTCTTTCAGATCACCGAATGACGTCTGACGGGGTGCGTGACTCAGTTGCCGCACCCCATCAACGGTGCGTCACGACACTTCATCCTGTCTCAGCTAGTGAGGCCGGGGAATGCCACCTCGATAATCTTCAGAAGTTCACGGGCTCCGTCAGCATCCAGCTGGATACTTTGACTAATTTTGTCCGGAATCTGCCGATCGGACGATCCATAGGTGTCTAGCTGGAGCACGCGCTGGTCACCCACCTCGAAAGACCTGTAACCGCAAACCACAGGACCGTGCAGTCTCTGAACGTCGGACGAGACCGCCTGAAACGCCTTGATCAAAGCCATGCGCTTACTCTCGCACATCGACCTACCGAGAGGCCATTGTTTCTGGGTCACTCGACTGCAGTTGAGATTTTTCGCAGCGTCGGTCGGCAGGCTCACACAAAGCCAACCGCGACAGCCCATCTGGCGCGGACTGGAGAACGATCCCAGGCGTCTGATGTCACGGTGGCGCCAGAATTATCGCTTATATCCGAGTAACCAATAATGACGGTCTATAGATAACATCTTAGATGGTTTCGCCATCGCTCGCTCAGCAGCCAGAAGTGGTGAGGCTGCCTGCCGCAAAGGCAGGCAGCCTCACCACTGCAACCACATACATGAATGATCCCGGTACTGGCTACCCAAACGCCTGCCCTGCGCCCTAGCGCATGCACCGCCTCGCACCGCAATCGACCAACAGAAAGGGACCGCTCTCACAGCCAGGTCTCGCTCCCGCCTCGCAGAGTCGCCTAGATATCCACTCCAACGGTTTTTCGATCGAGAAGATCGCGTAGCTCGGGTAGCGACTCCTTTACAGCTACCCACCTCTCCCAGGCGTCACTGACAGACATCTGCTGATACAGGGGGCTGGGGAGGCTTTGAAAAGGATACTTTCCAGCAGTTGTTGACCTATGAGCCGCCTCACCACGCCCGGCAGCCAAACTACCCAGCGCCGCAACAAGTGTTGAGCATTCCTCCTTAATCAAGGCCTTACTGAAACCCAGCGGCTCAAGCAAGCGACACAAGTCGGTATCGGATATTCCGTGACTAGCACCAACGACCTCGTCACGATACCAGTTGCTCACATGTCCAATCAGCGTTCTTCGGTTCAGTATGGGAATGAACGACTCGTCAAGCGCGCCAACCTCCCCTCTGCGCGCCTTTTTATCATTCAACTGAAGTTTCTTCAGCTGCGTCGAGGAGGCGTAGAAATCTACAAAATGCCCTTTACGCTCCAGCAGGTTCCCAATATTGCGACGGAAATATATGGTAAGCGCATGTAAACAACGATGCTGCATCGAACTATCATCTTCACGAGCCCACCGAGCCAGGTACTCTAAACACTGAGTCTCTATAAATTCCTCCAACTCGGAGCTACATAGAATCAGAAAAGCCCTAACTCGAATTCTCACATTGTCAAAGTACTCATCCGTCAGTTCAATCGGGTCTGGAGAAATGGTGCCGTCATTCCGCATGATGCTCAACTCCCGAGCAACGGCGATTACATTCTCTTCGAGCGATGAGACCGCCTCCCATTCGCTCACCTAGGCCGCCTCGATGAGCTCTAGAACACTGTCAGGAAGTTTCGCCTGCAAGCCGGAGAGCGCCTCAAGGCGCCGCCCCCATGCACTAAATCGGGCGACAACAGCACGCGGAGTCTTTGTGGTACTGCTAACGGCATCCACAAATTCCCTCTCCTCTTCGCAGAGAAGCTGAAATTCGGCCTTTACATCCTCTGCATGCCCAAGCTGCCATTGCCTAAGTTCAGGGTCGATCAAGAAATGTATCTGCACATCAAAGATCGCCCTATTAAAGGGTCGCTCAAAACGTCCCCTTGAGAATTTACGACATACATCGTCACCAAAGATTTCCCGTGCGGCACTGATTGCATCGTCAAGCATGTCGGCGGCTTCTTTTACGCGCTCCCCTGAGTCATCGACCCAAGTTTGAGTAAGGGTTTTGGCTGTTCCATCGAGGAAGTTCTTGAGGTTCCCTTCGTAGGACTGCACTCCACAGTGGAACGCCAAAAACCTGAGAAGAAGCTCCGCATCAACCATGCGACGATCGGGCTTGCTTTTATTTAGAAGCGAGCGCAACGCAAGGCTGGCGCCGGAGCGTTCGTCAACAAAATCCATGAACTTGCCAGGGAAAAGCGCTTGGCGTAGCTCTTGCGGGGAAAGGCGCAGACTACCTGAATTGAGACGGTAAAATACCGTGTAAAGGAAGTCTTGACTATGCCACTTACGAAGAAGCACAGCCCGAATGGTCGCATTCTCAAACCTTACAGCTTCGACCGGATATCCTTCCTGCATTTCTTCATAAGTTATCCCATTGAGCTTCTTGGTCTCAGTGAGGCCAGTCAGCTTCAATCGCTCGGGAAGCCACTCAATATCCCTCGGGTCAGACGGATCGGCGCAGAATTGCCGCAGTGCCAAGAGGCGCTGCTTTCCGTCAATCACCATGTATCGGCCAGGAGTATTCTGGTCCTCAGCCAGCACGATCTGAGGCACCGGATAGCGCTGCACCAATGACTCTATGTACCTGGACTTGGCAACTTTGGTCCACGCGTCGCGGCGCTGGAAGCTCGGGTTGAGGTCGATACGGCCTTTACGCATCTGGCTCACAACTGTCTCAACCGTCCAGTCGACCGTCGTAGTTGCAGCCTCATCGTCATCCCACGCGGAGAGATCTTGCTCGTCCTCGCCGGACTCATCGAGGTATTCATCCAAGTCAGTCATGGGGTGGAGTGTATCCGCCTAGGGACAGCATGAGCAGCCCCACCAACAGCCCTGCAGCGCACCAGCCTTGGCGTCGCCCGCGAGCCGCGACGCCCCGCTTGCACAGAGAGGATCTTTGAGAGGCTCCAAGTCCGCCAGGTTCCTCGTAGAACCTCTGCCGGGCAGCACGCGAGCCAAGGCAACGCGCCCGGCCAGCTGCCCGAGGCTGGACCCACCGGCAGTGGCCCAGACGGCGATCTGGATACCGCAGCCCGCGTTGCTGGACTCCCCGGAGCAGGGCAGACGCTACCTCAGCATCTGGCGATGCGCACCCGGCGGCAGGAGTGCCAGAGTGGGTGTTATGAGGACGCCAATTGGTATCCCATCAAGCCGGCGTAGTCGCGCTGACCGCCTGCTCCGAGATCCGTGGGCTGTTTGGTGGGCAAGTCACCCACGGTATGCCCGATCCGTGCGCCGGATCGCCCCCGCGCCGACGAGATCGCCGCACCGGACGGGCTGGTCTTCTTCATTGGGCTGCTGCGACTGAACGCGGCCAAGCCAGCCCGCCTGGTGTACTAGAAGCCAGACATCGACGTCACTACTCCACCTGCCACGTCGGTCTCGACAAAGTATGCAAATAGCTCGCGGCTAGCGCGCCCCGTAGCCGGAGTAAGCCGCCACTGAACCGGCCGATGTCGGCCCGACCCGCCCGAACCGCAGCCATGGGAGCCTTCTTCGAAAATACCGTAGGGCCACCCGACTTGAAAGGCGGTGGGCGCCGCGAGGAGTGGCGGCGCCCGGCATCCTCGTAGCATCTAGTGTCCTGCGCCGGTAGTCCGTCGTTAGATCTTGTATGAGTTCTCCTGCCGGGGTGCCGG